>NZ_JAMPKY010000001.1:691280-1036920 GCF_039962255.1 Leptolyngbya subtilissima AS-A7
AAAAACAACTAACAAACGATAAATGACAATCCCCAAACAATAAATGTAAGATCCAGTCTGAGAACCAGTTTGGGATGGATGATAGTTATGCGATTACCCATTGGCAAGCTAATCGTCAGCCTTGGCGCTATCCTGGCATTTGGAACGCTACCAGCCCAAGCACAAGTTTCAGAACGTCAAGTTGCAGCTTTGGTCGAGGCGCTTCGTCAAGCAGCCCCTCAAACAGGACGTGCCGATGACGGGCTCTATAGTGACTGGCAGATTATGCCAGGGAACATCCCCCGGTGGTCAAAGTCATGCATTGGTCGAGAGCTGTCGCCGGCTGAGTTTGAGGCTAGCCCAGACGTTGCCCGTTCGGTTGTGACCTGTGTGATGCGAGATGTGCTGGCAGAGGAGTATGGTGCTAGCGGTAACAATGAAATGCTAGCGGTGCGGCGATCCGCTGCCTGGTGGATGCGGGGTGACCCATCTCAGTACAACAGTTCTGAAATCGCAGAGTACGTTCAGAAGGTCGTGACGGCCTATGAGGGGCAGCAAGGGACAGCGGCAGCGACAGCGGCGCCTCAATCCTCTCCGCCTTCGGCACAACGACCGCCCCAGTCATCCGAGTTTGATCGCTATATGGCGGCAGGATATGAAGCCACAGAGCAACGCGATTATGAAACCGCGCTGCTCTATTTTCAACGGGCCTTAGATGAACGTCCTAATAATTCCTTTGCCCAGCAAGCCATCCAAAATGTTGAGAAGTATCGCACGGGCACTTCTGAAAATCCGTCTGGTAGTCAACCTGAGCCTAACCCCCAGTAACCTATGAAAATTTTGCTTGTTGGTTTGGCCGCGATCATTTCTGCTGTCGGTGCCTCTGGTGCGCTGGCTCAGTCTAGTTCAGTAGACTGGGTTGAGGTGACGCAAAATGCTGTGGGCGATCGCTTCCTGGTAGAGCGTAACTCCATTCAATTAAGGGATGGAGCTGTTTGGTACTGGGAACATCGCGACTTCCCTGAACCGAACAACGCCTTTGTCGGCGTTGAGCTGGAGCAACCCGTTCATAGTGTCATGCTGTATCGCTCTGCCGATTGTGCAGGCAGTGTTTCTCGGATTAGGCAAATCATTGCTCGTGACAAGGATGGGCAGGTGATTCAGCGCATCAACTATGGGGATGCTGGTCAGTTGACGCAACCTCAGGCAGGCAGTAGCGCAGCAGCCGTCTTGCGCTTTGTCTGTGACCAACCCCAGGCAGCACCACCTGCAGCCTCATGATGGCGCTATAGTGCAGCCTAAGATGAAAGAACTTTGACTTAATAAATGCTCAAGTTCTTCATATACCTGGAGATTGTGCGATCGCAGATTCCAACAAACCTACATCTCGGATACCTAAGGTGCCCGCAGTGAGTACTCTCCGGGTGTTTTCGGGTCACGCGGCAAATACCGATATTGTGGTGGCCTTGGCCCACGCTTATCTGCACGCCCTCAACCGGCTGCACACGGTGTTGCAGACCGGGCAAGCCGTCCATCTTCAGCGAGAAATGGTGACGGCTGCGCTGTAAAAGCCGCAGGAAAAATGGGAGCTGTTGTGAGAGGTTTCTAATGGCACTGTTTCAGCCTCCCACCCTCAATTTTGACAGGGCAGAGCGACGGTCATGAAGTCTACGACTAGGCTGCTCAAACGTCCCTAAGGTTTGGCTCTTTGAGAATCGGGACTGCGTAATTTGGGTGTGATAACGTTCTCAGTCAGCGGTTGCAAGTAATCTTTGGGTCCCACCAGCCTCTCCCAACAATCTGCTGCACTGGGGTTGTTATGCCGCAGCAACCGTCGTTTCCAACTGCAACGTCCAATCTACCAGTTAGTGATGGGCTTCCATATATGCTCGTAGCAATTGATTGGTCTATGTTTGATAGCCCCGCCCTTGAGACTTAAACCATTCCAATACATCGCTGTCAATGCGGAGTGTCACTTGAGCCTTGGCTTTTGTAGCAGGTAAACCCGCCGCGCTGCTGCCTTGGCAAACATGTCTGGCGCAATCTCTCCCCAATCTGACGGGTCAATATCTTGATCGCTCATTGCATCTAATCGTTGCCAATCAGTTTAAGAGTTGCTCGAAATAGGTCCGTTGTTCATATTTCGGTGCTTTTCTTGTAGAAGTAATACGGGTGCAATCCTCACGTTCTGTATGAACAACGGCAACGACTCGCCCTTGGCAAGCGAGCCAGAAGAAAGAGGGGAGTGAGCGATTTCTACGCTAGATGCATAGTGCTAAGTCTATGGCAAATTAGCGAAGGATTGATAGGAAACGAGTCTCACAGTTGCGTAAAATGTTCCTAACCCAATGGATAGGTATTTATTCTCATTATGATGGAACAGTTCCCCTGGCTGACCGTGATCGTGCTATTGCCGTTGGTAGCCGCGTTATTCATTCCTTTGATACCTGATAAAAGCGGCAAGACGGTCCGCTGGTATGCCTTGGGGGTTGGCACGGCTGATTTTGCACTAATGTTCTACACCTTTTGGCGGCATTACGATGCGAGCCAGGCGACCTTCCAACTGGCGGAAAAGGTGGTTTGGTTACCGCAGTTGGGCTTGAGTTGGGCGCTATCGGTGGATGGTATTTCGGCTTCGCTAGTCCTGTTGGCGGGCTTTGTGACGACGCTTTCGATGTTTGCCGCCTGGCAGGTAGATCGGCGATCGCGCCTGTTCTATACATTGATGTTGATTCTGTATGCTGCCCAGTTGGGGGTATTTCTGGCCCAAGATCTGATTCTGTTCTTCATCATGTGGGAAGTGGAACTGGTGCCAGTCTATTTGCTGGTATGCATTTGGGGCGGGCAAAATCGGGACTATGCAGCGACGAAGTTCTTGATGTATACGGCCCTGGCTTCGATCTTCATTTTGGTGGCAGCCCTAGGAATGGGATTCTATGGCGATACGCTCACCTTTGATATGGCTGAACTAGGGAGAAAGCAGTTTCCTTTAGGACTGGAATTGTTTTTGTACGCTGGACTGCTAGTATCCTTTGGGGTCAAATTGGCAATTTTCCCCTTTCATACTTGGCTACCGGACACCCACGGCGAAGCTTCTTCTCCTGTATCCATGATTTTGGCAGGAGTATTACTGAAAATGGGGGGGTATGGGCTGATCCGGTTGAACTTGGAACTATTACCCCATGCCCATGTGTATTTTGCGCCGACGTTGGTGATTTTAGGGGTAGTCAACATTGTCTATGGGGCGCTAAACTCCTTTGCACAGACCAATATGAAGCGGCGGTTGGCCTATTCCTCAATTTCTCACATGGGGTTTGTCCTGCTAGGGATTGCTTCCTACACTGATTTGGGTGTGAGTGGGGCGATGCTGCAAATGTTGTCCCACGGGCTGATTGCGTCGGTGTTATTTTTCTTGGCAGGCGTTACCTACGATCGCTCCCGCACGATGATGATGAATCAGTTGGGTGGGTTGGGGCAGGCCATGCCCACCGTGTTTGCTCTGTTCACCATGGGGACACTGGCATCCTTAGCTTTGCCTGGAATGAGTGGGTTTGCCGGAGAGCTGGAGGTCTTGGTCGGCTTGGCCACATCGGACATCTATGGTCCGGCCTTTCGCTCGGTAGCCCTTTTTCTGGCAGCAGTAGGGCTGATTCTGACACCGATCTACCTGCTGTCGATGGTGCGGCAGGTGTTTCATGGGGCCAGTGCTGATCAAATGTGTGACCTGGTGCCTGCCTGTGATCTGGATGACCTAGATTTGAAGGCTCAGGGTAACCAAGAGGCAAACTGTTTTGGCACGGACTGTATCTTGCCAGAGGAGGCAGAGTTTAGGGATGCCAGTTCTCGGGAGATTTTTATTGCGGCTTGTTTTCTGGGGCTGATTATTGCGATCGGGTGTTATCCCAAGGTGGCGACCCAGATGTATGACGTAAAATCGATGGCGGTCAATTCCCAGGTGCTGACGGCGTATCATGAGACCTATCCAGATACGCTGCAGCGTTTGGCGCAGGGGCGATGGAGTTCGGCGATCTCAGCCGCTCAATCTGCGGATGTCTTGGGTGTTGTCAAATAATCGACGCCCGTCAATCACGCTAGTCAGGGTTAGCCCAGCGCATTGAGAAAGAGCTGGGCGCCAGGGCCAAGTACGCCGGTCTAGACACCTTCAAGCGCAAAGCACTGGTGTAGGTTCTGACATTAAGGGAGCACACAGTGGAGCGCCCCCTTAATCGACATCAGCGATTGAGTATCATAACGTTCCGTTTAACCCGCCGCAGATAGCTTGAACACTTCATCGATCAACCCTCAACGGTCGGGTTCAAACGGGTTATTAGCTGCAACCGCAATTTGCAGCAGTTACTTTTGTGTGCCTTAGTCGACTAAACTGATTTCGCCTGTATTCAGGTCATAGTAGGCGCCTACAATTTTGAGTTTACCTTCTTGTAGGGCCGAAGCAATTACAGAAGAGTTTTGTAGTCGCTGTACTTGCAAGCTCACATTTGACTTGATTGCGTTTGTGAGGCGATCGCCCGATTTTCCCTCCGAGGCTTGAACGGCTGGTCGAATTGCAAATACCAGTGATTCAATGACACCTGGTAATTCTCCCCCTTCCAGAGCCGCTGCCACGGCACCACATCGCTCGTGTCCTAGAACTACTAGTAGGGGGGTTCCCAAGACACCAACCGCATACTCTTCACTAGCAATATCTTCAGTGATAGCAATATTACCAGCAACACGAACGACAAAGAGATCGCCAATTCCCTGATCAAAAACAATCTCTGGCACGACTCGTGAGTCTGCACAACTCAAAATAGCGGCAAAGGGTGCTTGTCCTGACGCAACTTCAGCTAGACGGGCAGCATCTTGATTGGGGTTGAGCCGCTTGCTTTCGACAAATCGCTGGTTTCCTTCCATCAGTTTCGCCAGCGCCTGATCAGGAGTCAAAGCACTATGGGAATGGGCACTTCCAGGATCGGCCTTAGGGGCTTGGGCTTGCTTAGTACGGGATGACCGATGTTCGACAGCTTGGGCTAATGCGCCCGTTCCTAACCAGGCTGTTACCGAACCTGTGCCAACCAGCCCTGCACCAAATTGAAGAAGGTTTCTTCTCGAAAACCTTTGTTGATCCGAGGATTTTCTCATAATTGTGTCTTGAACAACGAAAGCATTTTTGGACAAGCAAAAATGGGTTAAAGCCCACTCCTAAATTGAATCTTCTATGTACAGGTGACACAAAAATTGCTGTTGAAGCAAATCTTTAAACTCAAACGCTTGCTCTGATGAGACAGGTGGGTCAACTATGTATTAAACGCTAGGTTTTGTATAGATAAGCCCCTAGCTCGGGGGCTTTATCTATTACTTTTGATGTCTAACTCTCTGGTGGAGGAGTATTGTTTGTCAATTATGATGGATATTTATTCTGAATAGGTGCTTATTCGGGTAACTTCTGATCTTGCAACCTATAAAGTTCGCATGGGTAAGTAAAGTGCTGTTACACGGTCAGCGGAGAGCGATCGCACCCATTACCCCTTCAGCAGTCGGTATCCGTAGGTTGAGATCTGAAGCTACCCTAACCCTTCACCTATTCCGGCGACACAGCCACCAAGCAACATTAACCCTCTTTCTGCACTAGCGTCCAAATCGTTTTCAGCAGTGTTTCTGGCTCAATTGGTTTAGTAATGTGCTGCTGAAATCCGGCTGCTAATACTTTTTGCTGATTGCTTTCTCCAGCATAGGCAGTAATGGCGATCGCCAAAATATTTCTGCTCTGAGCGGACGATTGTTCCCTGATATGGCGAATCAATCCGTAACCATCCATATCGGGCATCCCAATATCACTGATGAGCAGATCAAACTCTGCTTGCTGCAGCTGACTTAATGCTTCATGGGCCGTCCCTACCTGGGTAACCGTTGCACCCTGCTGTTCTAACAAAAAACTAACTAGCTCTCGAGAATCTCTTTCATCATCAACAAAAAGCACTCGCAATCCATTGAGATGTAACTCTGAACGATTGTGAGACAACGATTGATCTGAGTCGAGTTTGGAGGCAGCAATAATGGGAAGTCTCACAATAAAGGTTGAGCCTTGCCCTTCTCCTAAACTCGCAGCTTGAACGGTTCCGCCGTGCAGTTCAACCAAGTGGCTGACGATCGCCAACCCTAGCCCCAAACCCCCAAAACTGCGAGTCGTTGTGCTGTCGGCTTGCCGGAAATAGTCAAAGACATAGGGCAAAAAGCTAGCAGTAATGCCTTTACCAGTATCGCTAACCGTGATTTGAGCATAGGTAACGGGGCGGTGGGGAGGTGTGACATGTTCTTCAACTGCTTCAATTTGCTCTAACCGCACCTGCACGTTTCCACCCTGGGGCGTGAATTTAACGGCATTGGAGATTAGATTCCAAATGACCTGCTGTAGGCGACCAGAATCGCCTAGAACTTGCCCAACATTGGGTTCAAAGGTTGTCTCGATTTGAATGGATTTTGCTTCAGCCGCGAGTTGCACGGTCTCAAGGGCAGATTTGATCGTGAACGGTAAATCTACTGGAACTGTGTTTAAGCTCAGCTTGCCCTGAAGGATACGAGAAACATCAAGCAAATCTTCAATTAGTTGCGCTTGTAATCTAGCGTTGCGTTCAATCGTTTCCAATGCGTACTGCGTTTTTGCCGCATCTTGCTGTTTTGTTTGCAGTATTTTTGCCCAGCCGAGGATAGGGTTTAAGGGCGATCGCAACTCGTGAGATAAGACCGCCAAAAATTCGTCCTTGATGCGATTGGCCTGTCGCAGTTGATCCGCTTGCTCACGAGTCGTTTCATAGAGTGCATCTAGGCGTAGATTGCGCTCTTGCAGAATAATTTCTGCCTGCTTGCGTTCATCCTCAATCTGCTTGCGATTTGTGATGTCTACCAAAGTCAGTACGGCACCGGTGAAGGTGCCAAATTCATTTAGCACCGGGTCCATTGTTTTGGCAAACCAGCGTTTTTGACTTTGCAGTTCTAATATTTGACGCTGGTGTGTTTCTTTAGCGCGGTAAAAGCAGGTGCCGTCCCCTACTCCCAAGGTGTCATTCATCAACTCGTAATGAATCTTCCCTAAAATATCTTCGGCAGGCTTACCTAAAAGCCGCATCACGGCTTGGTTACAGCGCAAGATTTCACCCCGCTGATCGAGCAGGCAAACACTGTCGTTAATGGCATCAAAGGTGGTTTGCCACTCCCGCGCTGAAATTAGCGCTAACTCCTCTGCCTGTCGAATTCGGAAGAGCGATCGCACCGTCGCCAGGAGTTCAATCGGCTCAACCGGCTGGGCCAGATAACCATCAGCACCGCTGTCTAACCCTTCTGCTTTGTCTTGACTTTTAACAAAGCTGGCTGAGAGGTGCAGCACCGGAATAAAGCGAGTTAGCGGGTCGGCTTTGATCTGGCGACAGACTTCAAAGCCGTTTAGGTCGGGCAATTTTACGTCTAGAATGATCAGCGCTGGTTGATGTAAGCCGATCGCCTCTAACCCTGCGAATCCCGTCGCCGCTTCTACGACGGCGAACCCTGCATTCTGCAAAATTCGCCTCACGATGTAGCGATTGGCTTCGTTGTCGTCAATGTGCAGAATGGTTTCGCTGGGTACAAACATCACGCATCCTCAAGCATCTAAGACGAGTCCGGCTTTAGCGAGTGCTTCTCGAAGGTGAGAGGCTGCTTCTGCTTGAGATGTTTTCTCCTTAGATAGGATAGCGACACCTTGTTGGGCTAAACGGCTCCGGGTTTCTAAATCTAACTGGGTCGATGAGTGAATAACCACAGGGATGGACTGAGTAGCGGGGTTATGCCGAAGCTGCTCAAGTGCTTCAAAGCCACTCAGCTCGGGCATTTCCAGGTCAAGCAGAATGGCTGAGGGTTGTTCACTCTCTGCTACGGACAATCCTTCCCGTCCATTGGCAGCCTCCAAAAACTGTAACGGCAAATTGGTCAACAACTGTTTAACCACATATCGATAAGCTGGGTCATCATCAATAAGTAAGAGTTTCTGAGCTTTGCCCTGGCCGACTAGCCGATTGAGCTTGGTGAGTAAGGGCAATTGGTCTACAGGCTTAATCAGGAATCCGTCAGCGCCTAGGGCAGTGGCCTGCTTTTCGTTATCTACAACCGTAATCACCAATACGGGAATGTTGCGAGTTGCCTCATCACTTTTAAGCTCTCGCAGAAATGTCCAGCCGTTTTGCCCTTCTAGCAAGATGTCTAGCACGATCGCGGCTGGCTGAACCTGCTGTAGGGCTTGTCTGGCTTGAGCCAAGGTGCGGGTGGCGATCAGCTGATATCTAGACGCTTGCAGGTGCTTCTCGTAGATAAATAGCGTCTCAATATGATCTTCGATCGCCAGAACGGGTAAACGGGCTGGGTTCAGGGAAGTGATTGGTCGTAATGAGTCTGGTAGCTCTGTCACTTTAGGGTAGACGATCGGAATGCAGACTGAGAAGGTAGACCCTTGACCCAGTTCACTGTGAACGGAAACGTTGCCCCCCATGAGCTCGGCTAGCTTAGAGGATATTGGCAGTCCTAGCCCTGTTCCTTTTACCTGCCTTTGCAGCGCAGACTCAATTTGCACAAAATCCTCAAAGATGCGCTCCTGGTCGTCCGGTGAAATGCCGATGCCGGTATCAGACACCGAGAGCTGAATCATCTGACCGACTTGCTCAGCTGCGACTCGCACCTCTCCCTGCTCCGTAAATTTAAGCGCGTTTGAGATAAAGTTTCTGAGGATTTGAGCAATCTTTCCCTCGTCGCTATAGAGCGAGGGCAGCCCGTCGGGTTCATCAAACACGAGCGACACAGATGAACCCTGAACCAGCAGCGGACGCAGCATGCCCCGCAGGGTGGCAAACAGGTCACTCACTTCAAAGATACTGGGATTCACCTCAGTTTTGCCGGCTTCTACCTTGGCCAAGTCCAGGAGATCGTTGACCAGCTCTGACAACCCATCGGCCGCTTTTTGAATGAACGTTACCTGCTTTTCTTGCTCTAGGGACAGCTCCCCATCCATCCGAGTTAGCAGCATGCGAGAGAGGGACAAAATCGAGTTGAGCGGCGTGCGAAACTCGTGGCTCATGTTAGAAAGAAAGCGAGTTTTGAGCTCGTTTGCCTGTTGCAGAGAGCTGGCTTTCTCGTCTAATTCGGCGTATAGGGCAATTACGCCTCGATTGGTGTCTTCTAACTCGCGGTTGAGGTAGGTTAGCTCTTCTTCTCGCTTGCGGAGCTCGGCCATCGCCCGCAGCAATTCCTGGTTTTGCCGCTGAATTTCGTCGTAGGGGTTTTGGGGCGATCGCCCCACGACGGCCTCCCGAATCTGCTGCAATTCTAAATCTGTGAAAATGGGCGATCGCTTGGGCAGGGCTTTGCTGATTTTCACGGTGGTTCCCTGCTCGGTCGATTCGATCTCGAAGGACTCCATCAGCCGGCGCGTGCCAACGATCCCTAGCCCCATGCCCGTAGAAGACTGATAGCGTCCCGCTAAGACCTCGCTTAGATGCGGAATACCCCCGCCCTGATCTTGCACCTGAATCAGGAAGGTTTGGGGGCTTTCCTCCAGGTCAAACGTCACCGTGCCACCCTGGGCATACTGAAACGCGTTGCGGGCAATTTCTGAAACCGCCGTGGCTAACCGCGCCTGATCTTGCCCGTCGAACCCCAGTTGTTCTGCCAGCTCGCGGGTGCGCTGCCGCGCCTGCACTACATCCTGTTCGTAGTGGATTTCCAGGGTGAAGAGGGTTGTCATGCTCCCGTTCCTTTCGCCACCAGCATGGTTACATCATCCCGCTCACGATGAAAATCACGGTGTAACACACCGGCGATCAGGCTGGGATGCTTTTGGCTTAGGCCGGGGTAGCGATCGAGATTCCACTGAGTGCTGATGCCATCGGAGTGCATCGTTAGCAGCCCGTTGAGGTACCAGGGGTAGGTAAACTCCTTGATCTTACGAACTTCATGGCCCACGGTGCCGTTGTAAGACATCATGTTGTGATGTTCGGTGGCGGAAGAAATGCTGGCCGCAATATTGCCAATGCCTGCAAAGCAAACGGTCTGCTGCTCAAAGTTGATCTCAGCGATCGCCAGAGCTGCCCCTCGGGTGCTGCGCAACGCCGCATGGGCCGCTTCGACAATGCGCTGGGGCGACTGGTGATGACAATCGTGAAACACGCGGATAGCGGCGGTCGCCGCGCTGGCCGCCGCAGGACCATGGCCTAAACCATCTACCACCAGAAACAGGCTGCGGCGCTCATCCCCTTCCCAGGCCGAGGCATCTCCTGAAACCTCCTCGCCCAGTTTCGGTAAAGCGACCACACCAACTTCAATGATTTTGGGTGACGAATGGGGAGACGTTTTTGCCCAAATATGAGCGAGCAGTGCCGTTCCCTTATTGGGCTGCGAGTAGATTTCAAAGAAGTCAGAGAGGCGGCGAATTGCGCCTAGCCCATTGCCCGATGTTCCGGCGGTAGAAAAGCCATCTTGCAGGCATTCTTCCACATCTACCATGCCAGAACCTTGGTCTAGCCCCAAAACTTCGATGCCGATGATGTCGTCTTGGGCGATCGCCCTCAGCACAATCACTCCGCGACCTGCGTGCCGGATGAGGTTGTTCGCCACCTCTGTTACCAAAAGGCCAACCTTGCCCCGTTCGGTTTCTTCAAAGCCAAGCCGAGTGGCTAATGCTAGAGAGGCTCGCCGTGCTTCCCCAGTTTGACTCTGCTCGGTGATGGCGATCGCCGTAGATTCATTCAATTGATAACCTCGAATTACTTCCAGCGTACGACGATTATTCGCGTTCCTTCTCCTACCACAGACTCAATTTTAAACTCGTTGGCCAGCCGCTTTGCACCTCCTAACCCCATCCCCAGCCCGCCCCCTGAGGTGAAGCCATCCTTGAGCGCCATTTCAATATCTGGAATGCCTGGCCCCTGATCTTCAAAAGTGAGCCTGAGACCGCGCCGCCCACCGTCCTGAAGCGTTTCTAACTGAACAGTTCCCCCTCCTCCATAATCTAGGGTGTTGCGAGCGAGCTCGCTGGCAGCGGTGACAATTTTGGTTTGATCTACTAAACCAAAGCCAAGCTCAATGGCAAACTGGCGCACGGCTTGTCTAACCAAAACCACATCCGCAGAAGATTGAATTTTCATCTCCTCAATCTTCTGCATCGTCTTCCATGTCCCATTCCGTAGAAATGAACCGATCATTTGCGGATTTAGCGACCGTCGCCTGCAACAGTGTCATCCCCTTTTCCACATTCAATGCTGTGCGAATGCCGGTGAGGGAAAGCCCTAGCTCCACCAAGGTAATCGCGACGGCAGGTTGCATGCCAACAACCACCGTTTCAGCATCCATGACCTGCGACATTTTGGCAATGTTGCCTAAAATTCTACCGATGAAAGAATCGACAATATCTAGCGCAGAAATGTCAATTAAAACCCCGCTGGCGTTGGTTTGACTAATGCGATTAGTCAGGTCATCTTGTAGTGTCATTGCTAGGCGATCGTGCATGTCGACCTGAATGGTGACGAGCAGAAATTCGCCCATTTGAAGGATGGGAATCCGTTCCATTCTTTCCTCTAACCTACTTGCGGGTGATGGTGGTTCCCTTTCGCCTTAATGCCATGAGAAAGGCATCAGCTAAGGTTGCTTTTGTGGTTACATCAGCTAAATCGATGCCGAGATATACGATTGTTTGGGCAATTTGAGGTCGAATGCCGCTAATGATGCAGTCGGCGCCCATGAGGCGAGCGGCTGTAACCGTCTTCAGCAAATGTTGAGCGGTCAGCGTATCGACGGTCGGCACCCCAGTGATGTCAATAATGGCAACTTCTGAGCCGGTTTCAACAATCTTCTGCAGTAGCGACTCCATTACGACCTGAGTACGGGCACTGTCGAGGGTGCCAATGATCGGCAAGGCCAAAATGCCGTCCCAAAGCTTGACCACTGGCGTAGACAGCTCCATCATTTCTTCCTGCTGCCGCAATATCACCTCTTCTCGCGACTTTTGATAGGCTTCTACCACTAGCAGCCCTAGGCGATCGAGCAGGTTGGTGGCTTGCCAAATCTCTTCACCGAGCTCAGCGGAGTTTTGCAGTTGCTTCCGCAGACAATCAAAGAGCGGTCGCTTGAAGGAAAAGATAAAGGTAGCCGTTTCACTGGGCGTGAAGCCTTTGTGGGAGCGCGATCGCGAGATGCTAGTCAGCAGTTCTCGCACCTCTCGCCATTCGAGCGCCTGAATATTGCTCAAGTTACCGGATTGAGCCGCGACGCGAAGCAACTTGAGAAACTCTCGGCACTCTACCTGTAGCTCTGCTTCTTTAATCAACCCTTTGCGGGTGTTTGTAGCGATTAGTTCCTGATTCCACTCCGACAGCAATTCTGCCTCATGAGTTTTCAGTATCTCCGGTATCTTACTGGTGTGAGTCATTTCCATGAGGCAGTTTCCTTCATCCAGACCAGTGTAGTTTCGTTCTAAATCTGCTTTGAGGGGCGAACAGGGTGTCCTTCCAATGGCAGATGTGGAACATTCATATCAGTGTATGGCTATTCCAGCCTGTTGGTTTTTCCTGGGGAAAAATTGTGCAGTGCGAAGGCTAAGGTTCACTCAGGCTAAGGCGCACGACGGTGGCGCTGTTCCAACAGCGAGCACCCTAATGCACGGTTGACGCCGAGCGATCGCCCCAGTGAGCTCATCTACCGCCCTCTGTCGCTAACGACCAAGGCACTCAACCCAAAACCCCAAAAAAGCTTGCCACCTGATCTAGGGCAGCCTGGAGGGATAGCCGGTCGATAAAGCCGCAGCGATCGCCCAATAGTTGCCCGGTCTGGGGCGTGATGACTCTGGAGCGAGCGGGCGATCGCACCCAGTCACCAAGGTTATGCACCACAGCAGAACCACATACCCTAGACTCAACCACAACCGTCGAATCCACCATCCTTGTTTCGCAGCCATGCACCACCAGCACCTAAAAATCCAAAAGGGTTGGGGGAGATTGGCGATAGCCTTCTGAGTGCTTACGGATCCGTTAAAGTAAATGTCTAAGTATTGACGCTTGATGCGAAGCCAGCTGATGGTCCGCTCGATGGACACAGAGGCTTTAAACTACTTTTGTTTTAGTGCAATGAAATTGCTAGACACAGTCATCTCGTCCTCGACTAAACCATGGGCTTTAACGAATGCACTTTGAAGATTGAGCTTAATAGTATCCACTAGCCCCGCCTAAAATCGCTGCGATTTTAATGGAAAGGTTGAAACTATTTCGTGTAAATAGGTGCATTCAGCGTCACGAAGCCTTTATTAACGAGTGCGCAACAAAAAAACACAAAGTTTTTTGCCGAAATCTACCTTAAAGCATAATTCTTGATCCTACTTTTTCCCTACAACAGAGTGGGGCTCAACTGTGCAGGTGTGAATGATTGTAGACGAACCGACTCAGGCGCACATCGAGGAAGATGTTTTTGTCTTTCCCGCCTCGTTTGCCCAACAGCGTTTGTGGTTTATTGACCAGCTACTTCCGGGAAATGCTCTCTACACGAGTCCTTTGGTGTTTCGGCTTAGCGGTCACTTAAAGCGATCGCACCTTCAGCGCAGTATGCAAGCGATCGCTCAGCGGCACGAAATTTTGCGCACCTCATTTGATGTCGTTGATGGTCAATTAATGCAGGTCGTCGCCGCTCAGGTGGATGTGCCACTGCCGTCAATAGATCTGCGATCGCACCCTGCTAACCAGCGCGAAGTCATAGCGTTACAAGACATTTGGGAGACCCTTCAACACCCGTTTCACCTCAATCAAAGACCGCTTTTTCGGGCGCAACTGTGGCAATTGCAGGATGACGAACATCTGATGCTAATTGCGCTGCATCACATCATTTTTGATGAATGGTCAAGCGGTGTTTTGATTCGAGAATTGGGTGAGGGATACGCTGCTTCAGTCGAAAACAAATCCATCGCACTACCCGAATTGCCGATTCAATATGCGGATTTTGCTCACTGGCAGCGGGAATGGTTGCAGGGTGAGGTGCTGAATACTCAGTTGAGCTATTGGAAACAGCAGTTAAAGGATATCCCAGTTCTGCAGTTGCCGGGTGCGTTGTCGCCTACATTAGGGCAACCTTTATCTCAAGAACATCAGGGCGCAAGTCAATTGCTGGAACTGCCTCAGCGATTATTGGAGGCGTTAGAAAACCTGAGCCAACAGGCGGAGGTGACGCTGTTTATGACCTTACTAGCAGCATTTCAAACCCTGCTGCACCGCTACACCGGACAAACCGATTTAGCGATCGGCACTCCCATTGCCAATCGACATCAGAGTGAATTAGAAGGGCTAATCGGCTTTTTTGTGAATAGCTTAGTTTTGCGAACCAACGTAGAGGGCGATCCGACGTTTTTGGAATTGTTAGAGCGAGTACGAGAAGTTACCCTAGCCGCCTACGATCACCAAGATTTACCGTTTGAAAAACTGGTCGAGGAACTGCAACCTGTTCGCAACCTCGGTCAAAATCCCCTATTTCAAGTAGTGTTTGCTCTGCAAAACACACCCATGACGCAACTAGAATTACCGGGTCTAATTCTTAGCCCGGTAGATTTGGTAATCAAGACATCTCGCTTTGACTTGGAATTTTACCTTTGGACCTGCGGCGATAACTTTAGAAACTTGTGGGGTAAGGGTTGGCAAAACTCAGACGGGTTGCGGGGTATGGTGATTTACAACACCGAGCTGTTTGAGTCAACCGCGATCGCATCGCTACTCAAGCATTTTCAAACGCTGCTAGAGGGAATTGTAGCCAGCCCAAATACGCCTCTTTCTGCCCTGCCATTATTAACCATTGAAGACCAACAAGTATTGCTCCACCGTTGGAGCAGCAATCAATTCAAATATCCTAGCAATGAGTGCATTCATCATCTGTTTGAGGTGCAGGTGAGGGAACGACCCAATGCGGTCGCCCTGCAGTTTGGCAACCAACAATTCACCTATCAGCAGTTGAATCAGGGCAGCAACCAACTGGCGCGGTACTTGCAACGATTGGGCATTGGTTCAGAAATGCCCGTCGGTATCTGTCTGGAACGGGGCATAGGTGCGATCGCTGCAATGTTGGCAATCCTCAAAGCAGGAGGAGTTTACGTACCTCTCGACCCCAGCTATCCTGCAGAGCGGCTGCGCTTTATGGTGAAAGATGCGGGCATTACCGTCATTCTCTCGGAAGCAAACTGGGTAGATGAATTACAAACGGCGACTACTAAGGTGGTTTGTTTGGAGCAATCGTGGGACGCGATCGCCCAGGAATCAGACCAGAATCTATCCACTTCCTGTACCGCCGATCAGCCCGCCTATGTCATCTACACCTCTGGCTCTACAGGAACCCCAAAAGGCGTTGTGGTGCCCCATCGAGCGGTAAATCGGTTGGTATGCGATACCGATTACGTGCAGATTACAGGTGACGATCGCGTGGCGCAGGTGGCAAACCTTGCTTTTGATGCTGCCACCTTCGAAGTGTGGGGTGCGTTGTTAAACGGCGCTCACCTGATTGGTATTGAGCGAGAAATTACGCTGTCTCCCTCTGATTTTGCGGCTACCTTACAGCAGCAAAATATTAGAATTCTGTTTCTCACCACTGCTCTGTTGAACCAAACCGTTAGTCAGATTCCCGATGCCTTCCGATCGCTCAAATATTTGCTGTTTGGCGGTGAAACGGTAAATGTTGATAGGGTGCGATCGCTGGTGCAACAGGGCAAACCTCAACACTTGCTTCACGTTTATGGACCTACAGAAAACACAACATTTTCCACCTGGTATGAGATTCAGGAAATTCTAGAAACCGCTACTACAATCCCCATCGGTAGGGCAATCGCAAATACTCAGGTTTACCTACTGGATGCCCACCAGAACCCTGTTCCTACTGGGATGGTTGGGGAAATTTACCTAGGTGGCGATGGATTAGCAAACGGATATTTGAATCATCCAGAGTTGACCGATGAAAAGTTTGTTCGCTCAAAGCTATTAGACTTAAATTTTGCCTGCAACGAGTACCAGGATTTAATTCTGTATAGAACAGGCGATCGCGCTCTTTATCACCCCGACGGCAATTTAGAATTTTTGGGTCGCGTAGATAATCAGGTCAAAATTCGGGGTTTTCGAGTCGAGCTAAGTGAGATTGAGAAAGCGATCGCACAGCATTCTTCGGTACAATCCGTCGTTGTCGTCGTACGCGAGATCGACCAAGATCGCCAACTAGTCGCCTACGTTATTTTCAGTGCAGCGGCAGACCTAACTGAACGAGAACTACGATCGCTGCTAAAAAAACAGCTCCCTGCCTATATGATTCCGGCGGCGTTCGTAGTGCTGGACTCGCTTCCCTTAACCGCCAACGGTAAAGTAGACCAAAAAGCATTACCCCCACCAACGCTGCATCGGGCAGCATTCAGCGCAACGACGGCTCCGACAACGTCTTTAGAGACGACTCTAGTAGAGCTTTGGATGCAGCTATTGGGACAACAACAAGTGGGTATTCACGACAATTTTTTTGAGCTGGGAGGACATTCTTTGTTGGCCACTCAGTTTGTTTCACGGGTACGCGATCGCTTACACGTCGAGTTGCCCCTGCGCAGCATCTTTGAAACCCCCACCATTGCTGAACTAGCACAACAAATCACCGCCATTCAGGCAACACTTCAACCCGAAACCGCTTCAACCAGCGATCAAAGCGGAGCCAATTCTCAACGACGTGAGGAAATAGATCTATGACCAACTGGGCGATCGCTGACTTTATTTCTCACCTCAACCACCTAGATATCAAGCTCTCCCTCGAACCCGACCCCGCTGTTTCTCCCCACCCATTCCGACTCCGCTGCAACGCCCCCGAAGGTACCCTCACCCCCACCCTCCGTCAAGAACTCACCGACCACAAAGCTGAACTCATCACCTACCTACAAACGAACCCAAATATCCAAGAACCGCAGTCAAAAAATAGTCTCCCATCCACCCTCCCACCCATCCACCCTCCCACTCATCCACCCTCCCACTCATCTACTCCCGCTCCCCTCTCCTTCGCCCAACAGCGACTCTGGTTCCTCTACCAGCTCGCCCCTCACAACCCCTTCTACAACGTACCTGCCGCCATTTGCCTAACGGGAACGCTTGATCGCTCGGCATTAGAGCGATCGCTTCAGGAAATTGTGCGCCGCCATGGTGCCCTGCGCACCCGATTTACAACCGTGGATGGGCAACCTGTTCAAGTCGTCGAACCCAACGCCAATGTCGAACTTGCTGTGGTGAATTTACAGTCGGTTGCGCTTGGTGAACGCGATCGCATTCGGCAACAATTGGCGACGGCTGAGGCCCAACGCCCATTTAACCTGACGACCGATTCTCTGTTGCGCGTGACATTGCTGCACTTCGATGCAGCAGAATCAGTGTTGTTGCTAACCATGCATCACATTGTTGCCGATGGGTGGTCTTTGGGGGTATTGATTCGAGAATTGGGATATTTCTATACGGCATTTGTAGAGCAGCGATTGCCGACTCTCCCTCCCTTGCCAATTCAGTATGCTGACTTTGCGCGCTGGCAACTCAATTGGTTGCAGGGAGAGATCTTAGAGAAACAACTGAGCTATTGGCGACAACAATTACAAGATTTACCCGTACTGGAACTGCCCAGCGATCGCCCTCGTCCTGCTGTTCAAACCTATCGAGGCGCGACCTATCCTTTACATATTTCCCCTACCCTTTCCCAAGCATTAGAGACGTTCAGCCAGCAGTCTGGAGCGTCTCTTTTCATGACCCTGCTGGCAGCGTTTCAAACCTTGCTTTACCGATACACAGGGCAAGAAGATATCGCGATCGGGTCACCCATTGCCAACCGTCATCGCAGTGAGGTAGAGGGGCTAATTGGCTTTTTTGTGAACAGTTTGGTGATGCGATCGGATTTGTCGGGTAACCCAACCTTTCGCGAATTGCTGGAGCAGGTTCGTCAGGTTGCTCTGGGAGCATATGAGCATCAAGACTTACCCTTTGAGAAACTGGTTGAAGAATTAGACCCCGATCGCGATCTGAGCCGCAATCCCTTGTTTCAGGTTGCTTTTGCTCTACAAAATGCCCCTGTGCAATCCTTAGAGTTACCAGCATTGACGCTAGAACCTGCCCCCCTAGAGTCTGCTAGCACTCGCTTTGATCTAGAGGTTCACCTGTGGGAACCTGCCCACGGATTGAAAAGTGTGTGGCGATCGCAAGACGGTTTGAGCGGCTTCATTTCCTACAGCACTGATCTATTCGATCGCAACAGAATCGCTCGTCTGGTGGGTCATTTTCAAACGCTGCTAGAAGGAATTGTCGCGAATCCCGATGCCCGGTTGTCAGGCCTGCCGTTGCTCACGCCCGAGGAATATCAACAGATTTTGTATGACTGGAGCTTTGGGAGATCCCCTCTAGCTCCCCTTGATAAGGGGGAGAGCAGAAGTGCAGCTGAAGTTTCTCATCAGGGAGAACTCGGCAAGGAGCCAGATCCCTACTTTCATCACATTGTTGAAGCCCACGCAGAACAAGCTCCAAACGCGATCGTTCTTGTCACCGAATCTCAAACCCTTACTTATCAGGAACTTGATTGCAAGGCCGATCAACTAGCAGAAACTTTGAGGCAAATGGGAGTGCAGCCCAATTCGCTAGTGGGGTTGTGTGTCGATCGCTCTGCCGATGTGGTAATTGGCATTCTCGGCATTCTCAAAGCGGGAGCAGCCTATGTGCCGCTTGACCCGACTTATCCGAGCGATCGCCTCCAGTTCATTCTTGATGACACGCAAGTTTCCATCCTGCTCACACAATCCTGGCTTACCGAATCCTTACCCGCAACTTCGGCAACCATTGTTTGCTTAGATCAGCCATTGTGCCCTCATCCCCCAACCCCTTCTCCTAATCAGGGAGAAGGGGAGAAAGAGGATAGCCTGAAGCTAGAAGAAACTCCTCCAGGTCGGTCCCCCCTCTCCCGCCACTGGGAGAGGGGGCCAGGGGGTGAAGGATCTTCCGATCTGGCCTACGTTATCTATACCTCTGGTTCTACGGGCACCCCCAAAGGAGTTTTGCTCTCTCATCGGGGCTTGTGTAACGTTGTACAGGCTCAACAACAGCTCTTTCAACCCACTCGCACTAGCCGAGTTTTGCAGTTTAGCTCTCTCAGCTTTGATGCATCTATTTTCGAGATTGCCCTTGCCCTCGGTTCTGGCGGCACGCTTTATATTCCTCCCAAAGCTGCCCAATTGCCGGGTATAGCCCTAATACAATTTCTGCAAGAGAATGCCATCACTCACGCCCTAATCACGCCAGCCGTACTCGCCGTTTTGCCCCCTGGGGAACTGCCTGACCTTCAGGTGTTGGTCACTGGGGGAGAAGCCTGCTCTAGCCAGGTGATCGATCGCTGGGCTGTCAACCGCCGCTTCTTCAACGCCTATGGACCCACCGAAACTACGATCTGGGCAACGGTTGCCGAACTTCATCCTGGCGACAATCCTCTGACGATTGGTCGCCCTGTTCTCAATACTCAGGTCTATGTTCTGGATGCCCACTTAAATCCCGTTCCGGCAGGCATTCCAGGGGAGTTGTACATCGGCGGGACAGGGGTGGCCCAGGGATATCTCAATCGCCCGGAGTTGACGGCGGAAAGGTTTATCAATGTGGAGTGTTTAGGGCTGAGAGCCGAGTTAAAAAGCACCTTCTCTACAGCCAATAAACAGCACCCAACCCTTTACAAAACTGGTGATCGCGTCCTTTACAACCGCGACGGCACCATCCAGTTTCTCGGTCGAGTCGATCATCAGATCAAGATCCGAGGTTTCCGGGTCGAGTTGGGTGAAATTGAAACAACGATACAGCGTCATTCTGCTATTCAAGATGCTGTTGTCATCCCCTCCGCTGCCTCGTCTCTGATTGCCTACTTCAGCCTTGATCCTCAGTATCTGCAAGAAGCGAGTGTGCGATCGCTTCAAACTCAACATCTGCAACAGTGGCAAACCCTCTACAACCAAACCTACCAATCACCAGAATCCCCTCATCCTCCAACTCCCAGCTCCCAACCCTTCGATATTACCGGCTGGAACAGCAGCTATACCGGAGAGCCCATTCCGCTGGAGCAGATGCAGGAATGGGTAGGCGATCGCGTTCAGCAAATTCTGGCACTGAAACCTAAACGCGTTTTGGAAATTGGGTGCGGTACAGGATTGCTGCTGTTTCAAATTGCGCCGCACTGTCAAAAGTATGTAGGCACAGACTTTTCGGCTGTCTCCCTGGCATCAGTTCAACATCAACTAGACTCGCTCAATCTCTCCCATGTCGAGCTGTTGCAGCGCATGGCAACCAACTTTGAAGGGATTGATCTAGGGACATTCGACGTCGTGATTCTAAATTCGGTTGTGCAGTATTTTCCCGATGAGACCTACTTGATGCAGGTCTTGAAAAAAGCGATTGAAGCTGTTGCGGAGGGCGGTGCCTTATTTGTTGGAGATGTGCGAAACCTACCTTTGTTATCGGCATTCCACAGCTGGATGAAATTTGTTCAGGCAGAGGCCAGCATGGAGCGATCGCAGCTTCGGCATCAAGTTGAGCGATCGCAGTTTGAAGAGCCAGAACTGGCCATTGATCCGGCATTTTTTTACGCGCTGCAAGAGCAATTTGCCCAAGTTCAGCAGGTTCACATTCGCCTAACCCGAGGGCGCAGTCAAAATGAAATGACTCAGTTCCGCTACAACGTTTTGCTGCGAATGGGGCAATTCCGAGAGGTTAGCTTGAGGCATGAGACGCAACCTGCAACCGCTATCAAAGCAAGCAAAGGGGCGCAACTCAATTGGAAGCATCAGCCAGTGACCGTCCAAGAGATTCAGCAACAACTCCTGGCCACCGAACCAGAAATCCTCACCATTACGAATGTGGCCAACAGCCGAGTGAGTGCTGCTGTTGCAACAGCGCACTGGCTCCAGAACAAGAAAGCGCCCAAAACCGTGGGCCGCATGCGCGAGCTATTGCAAGACGCTGCCAACTCAGCGATCGATCCGCAGGACTGGTGGAGTTTAGAAACAATATTGCCCTACACGGTGGAGATTACCTGGTCAGCATCGTCTGAGACTGGAGATTATGATGTGGCGTTAATTCGTCACGGGGTTGATGTAGCAGATATTGCACTACGGCCCAGGGAGCGATCGCCCCAGCCGTTCACCAACTATCCACTTCAGGCGAATGTCGCTCGGCACCTTGTGCCTGAGCTGCGGCAACATCTCAGCCAGACCTTACCCGACTACATGGTTCCTGCCGCCTTTGTGCCGTTAGCCACCCTGCCGTTAAATTCCAGTGGTAAGGTCGATCGGCGTGCTCTGCCCCCGCTTGACCTTACCCACAGCAGCGATTCACCTGCGGCAAGCGCCCCCCAAACCTCAACCGAGACCGCTCTCATTGAGATCTGGCAAGAACTCTTACAGCTCAAGCAGGTCAACCGTCACGACAACTTTTTTGAGTTAGGTGGGCATTCCCTACTCGCGACCCAAATGACCTCTCGCATCCGCGACACCTTTGAGTTAGAACTCCCGCTCAAGAACGTTTTTGCCGCTCCCACCATTGCCCAATTAGCGCCCATTCTAGACGCGTTGCGCAATACTACCCCGAGCACGCCTCCCCTCGTTCGGCTCGATCGCACCGCTTACCGACGCAAATCCTCGACTTTGCTAAACCAGCCGGCTCAGGCTACTTCCGTTCCTCCCCAACCGGAAGCGCCAGCACTCAACACAGTCACCCCATCCCCTACTTCGCCGCTGGTTCCCCTGGCTTTGGGCGGCAGCAGTCCTCCCTTCTTCTGTGTGCATCCTATGTTTGGGGTCGTATTCCCCTATATGGAACTGGCTCATCACCTGAAAAGCGAGCGCAGTTTCTATGGGTTACAACCCCTCGGGTTAGACGGCAAATCTCAGCCCCTAAACCGAATGGAGGCAATCGCGGCCTATTACATTCAAGCCATTCAAACCCTGCAACCTCATGGGCCTTATTACATAGGAGGTTGGTCTTTTGGGGGATTGGTTGCCTATGAGATGGCGCAACAACTCACTCAAGCAGGCGAAACAGTTGAACTGTTGGCAATTCTCGATACTACGGCTCCCTGCACCAAACCCTCTCTTTGTCAGAGCTTTAAGTTTCTAGTGAAAACTGCCCTCCGGTCTACCCTGCCATTTTTGCTAGACTTTAGCGCTCTAGCAACCCACCGCCTACAAGCTAAACCGTGGTTTTCTCGCTGGCAATGGTCAGCCATCACCCGATTAATTCCTGAAGAGTCTCGATTGCGTCTATTAAATGAATCCGCCATCAACGCCATGCTGCCCATTGTCTATGCGAATAGTCAGGCGACCAACGATTATGTGCCTCAGCCTTACTCTCACGCGATCGCACTATTTAAGGCAGCAGACCAATCAGATGCTAATCAACCTGATGAAACATTGGGCTGGAGTGAATTAGTGAAGGACATTCAACTGCACGAAGTCCCCGGCAACCATTTATCGTTGCTAAAACAACCTCATGTGCAAGTTCTGGCGCAACAACTCAGACGTTATCTAACCTAGATGCAGCGTTTCTCTAACTTCAAGAGGTTACGATGTTGAGTTTTCTCCATTACTTTCAATTAGTTTAACGATTGCAATCACCGGGCGCAGATGTTTGAATAACTAACCTGATACCAGCAAAATATCTAATTTTCCGCTGTCTTCTGGAGTAGGCCTGCCCCTATAGGCTGGGCGGCCAGCCATACCCAATCCACTGCCAAAAAGCACACCCGGTAAAATAGTGGCATCGAGCAGCAGGTGATCGCCCGTGGTACAAGCCCAATCCCAGCTCAAAACCTTTAGCGACTTTCTCGCCTACGCCCAAGAGGTCGAAGGCTACTACGAACTCACTAACGGAGAACTGGTTGAAATGCCGCCAGAGTCTTACGACAACTTGCGTCGTGCCCTAAAGCTTTACGACGTATTGAAAGCGCTGGTAAATGCTGCTCAAGTTTGTCCTCAAGGTTTGGCTATAGCTGTGCCGGGGCAGCCCAAAAATCGGTATCCTGATCTAACAGTGTTACGCCCTGAGCATCCTGAGCAGATGCACGAACTGGGGCAGGCCGCCATTACGTTAGAAATGGCTCCTCCTTTGATGGTTGTAGAGGTGGTCAGCCCAGGGGCGGAAAATCATCGCCGCGACTATTTAGAGAAGCGCAACCAGTACGAGTGGCGCGGCATTGGTGAATATTGGATTCTCGACCCTGTGGTGGGCCGGGTGACCGTTCTGAGTTTGACTCCACAGGGCTATAGCGAGGCCACATTTGAGGGAGAAGCTGTGGTTGAATCACCTACATTTCCCGACTGGGCAATGACCGCTGAGTCTATGCTGACGGTGGGTTAGCTATGAGAAAAGCTTGTGTTGGCTAAGCTGCATTCGGCAACCCGCGTCACCAACTCTCTAGCTGCAACATTCGTGCCTAGATTGAGCTAACGTTGCGATTCGCGAAGCGTCCGTTCCGAAATCGCTCTAAAACCCTTCATTTAACCTAACAGTGGCAGTTTTACCTTTAACCTTGGAGTAAAATCTCGGCACAAGGTTGAGGCTGAGCCAATGCTAAATCGCTTCTGGGAAGTGCTGGGCTACGTGTTTGCTCTCAACGATGAAGCTTTTCGCATTGCTACTACCGTACCAGCCGGCAGAAGCCTGGCGCTGTTAGTGGTTCTGCTGGCGGGGCTATCCCTGGGCATTGGGCAGAGCATTATTCTCTTTGTCAACCAAGTGCGGCCCGCCCGGTTTGTGCTCAGCCTAGGCATCAATGCAGTGCTATTTGTCTTAGGCTTCTTGGCCCTGGTGTTAAGCACCTGGTTGGTGACCCTGATGCCGTGGGCGCAGAATATGTCCTTTGGGCAGCTAGTGACGGTGCTGGGGTTGGCCTACGCCCCGCTGCTGTTCAGCTTTTTGGGAGCGCTGCCCTACCTGGGGATGCCCATTCTCAACCTGCTGTCGGTGTGGCATTTGCTGGCCATGGTGGTGGGTTTTGGGGCGATCGCAAACCTGGGCCTCAGCCACGCCTTTAGCTACGTCGCCCTGGGCTGGATTTTGCTGCAAGTCTTGCAAAACACTGTGGGTCAGCCCATAGCCAATTTGGGCAAGCGCCTTGCTAACAGGGCGGCGGGGGTCAATCTCGTCACCAATCGCCGAGATTTGACCGAGTCGTTTCAATCGGGGCTGGCTGAAACCTCTACCCGCTGGCACGAAGAGTTTACCCAGCGATTTAGCGCCTTCAACCAGGGCGATGCGTTCGCCCCCGTTACTGGGGAACCCCCAGCCCTGGCTATGGCCGGAGCTGGGGGCTCGACCGTTTCTATTGATGCTGGCCCAAACGGCGATCGCCTTGACAGTTTTAAGACCCTGCTCGGTCTGGCTGCTATGGCGGTGCTGACGGTGGTGGTGCTGGCGCTGCTGCGGCCCATTCGCGTCTGGTGGTTCGGCTGGTTGAGTGACCTGCCCAGCCTAGTGCTGCTGGTGCTGAACTTTGTCTGGATTGGCATTGTCGCCCTGGTGGTGGCTGGGCTGCTGGCCCCACTCGAAACCCTGGGCTGGTGGGCCGGCTGGTATGACGACGAGGTCAACACCACCGTCAACGCGGGAGAGCTGGCCGAGCCCGTGGGCGATCGCGGCAAAATCAGCCGCTATATGGTTTACCTTGACGGCATTGGCATTTCTAGCTTTGAGTACCTGCCCGACATCAAAGAATTTCTCGATACCCTGGCTCCCACTCTGCCCCAAGGCGTGGCGCTGATTCGCGGCATCATGCCCTACTCAGTGATGAATGCGCCCCTGGATGAAGATCGGCCCCTGTCGTTCCTATGGCGCTACGCCGACAAGCTGCGATTTGCCAATCCCATGAGCGTGCTGGGCCTGCTGGTTAACATTCGCAACGTGTTGATTGTGGGCGTGTCAGCCGACAAGCGCTACGGTCCGCTCTACAACCAGGGCATTGCCCAAGTGGTGTTTAACGGCCTAGTCAAAAATGGCTACCGGGTGGGCAGCGGCACCCCCATCACGCTGATGGGGTATAGCGGCGGCGGGCAGATGTGCTGCGCCAGTGCCCCCTACCTCAAGCGGGCCCTAGGTGCGCCCATCGACGTGATTTCCCTGGGCGGGGTGATCAGCGCCAATATCAACCTGCTTCAACTAGAGCATCTTTATCACCTGTCGGGAGAAAAAGATGTGGTGGAAAAGCTGGGGCCAAAGATTTTTCCGGGGCGCTGGCGGCTGTATCCTCTGTCGTTCTGGAATCGGGCTAAGCGGCGGGGCAAAATCTCGTTCATTTCCCTAGGGCCGGTGGGCCATCAGGTGCCGGGGGGCATTCTCGACCCCAAGCTGGTGCTGCCCGATGGCCGCAGTTCCCTCGGGCAGACTATCGATACTATCAACGCTATTCTGCAGGGCGAAATGTTGGAGGTCGGGCTAGAGCGGGGCGGCAAAGCAAACAACTACGATATCTTTCGCGCCAACCCCCTGGTGCAGTACCAGAGCTATCCGCTCGATCAGCGCCTAAACCCAGCGCTCTACGTGCCTATTGCCGACTGGATTGGCCGGCTGATTTTGCCCGCCAAGGCTGAGCGCTTTGGTGGCGTCTTCTACGAAATTCACCACGCGCCCGACGACCACCGCAAGCTGTTGGGCCAGGTGGTGAAGCTGCGCTGGTCTGACAACCCCCTCACCCAACAGATGGTGCAGGCCGTCACCCACGATGTGCACTTTAGCGCCGATGCCGAGTACGCTAGTCGCTTTGGTGGGGTGATTAACCCGGTGCGGCTCAACCATTGGCTACGGGTCGACCCGTTAGAATCTCTGGCCGGATCGCTGCCGGAGGATGACCTAGTCGTGGTGGTAGAAAATCCTCAGGTGGTGCTGGATCGGGATGGGGTAACGCTCTTGATCGCGGCTCAACCGATGGAGGTGACAGGGCGCTATTTCGGCCTGGTGCAGTTTGTGGGGCCAACGGCAGGCGACCAGTGGCGAGTACGGCACTTTAACAAAGTCAGCCGCGCTTTTGACGGCCCTGAGGAGGTGGTGAGCCTGCCCCCGGTTGCCCCGATGGCGGTCTACGGCAGCAGTCCCTCTACTACAAAGGCTCTGGAGCGATCGCCCTACAACGAGACCGGTTGGTACATCTACGGTGCGCCCAATGCCAACGGCACCTTTGTGGTGCAATCCCTCGGTCCCAGAGCACTGTTTCGGCTCCAGCCCGATCGCGTCGTATTTGGCGGAGCAAAATCAGCCTACCGCTACGTTCGCAACGAGGCATGGGCCGATGTGGTGGTCCAAAAGGGCAAGGTCAGCTCGGTGCTGTGCACAGTGCAGGACAACGGTCGGCCCGAGGCGATCGCAGCGGCAATCGATGAGTGGCAGGTGGGCGATCGCGCCCTCATCCTCCACACCTACGGCGGCATCGGCGGCAACCACAAAGAACCCGCCGCCGCCACCCCCATTTTCTTTGGCCACTTTGCCTACGGTCGGGCCGAGGTAGTGCACGACCCTCTAGCCGACGAGCGGCGGTTTGAGATTCGCTACTACCAGGTCTACGCCCACAACATTGACGGGCTGATTGCGGGTACGATTCATTGGTCGCGGTATCAGGGCGATCGCCAGCGGGGCTGGCTGGGTACCCGCCCCACCTGCGACATCTTGGTCAAGCTTGATGCCTTTAGCCGCCAGTACTATTTTGATGACGAGAGGCGATCGCCCCTCACCCGTATGGAGGCCCACCTGCAAGCCATGACCGCCCGCTATCGCATTGGCGACGGCACCGGCGGCACCTTTGTGGGCCCGTCGAATAACTGTTCCCAAGACTCGAATCAGGCGCTATTTGCCAGCTTGCAGGGTACCGGCCTCAGCCTCTATCGCCACGCCGACGCCCTGATCGATCAGCATCCCGACCAGGCTGAGCCTCTATACCAGCTCGCCCTCTTTGGCAAAGACCTCAAAGACACCCTGCAACCCCTAGGGGGCCTGCGTCCCACATGGGAAAAGAACGAATTTAACCTGGGCAGCTCGATTGAAGACGAACCCGTGCGCAACCTGCTGATGGGGCTGGGCAGCTGGCGCACGGTGTTTCCCCGCAAGGCCAGCGATGTGGTCGTGCACAAGTTTCTCAAGTACGGCGCCTCGGCCTGGGTACTGCACACTAGTCAGGTGGGTGGTCACGATCCCGATATTGAACCGATCGCGCCGATGACGTTTTAGGGTTCTTGCTGACGACAGTAAGAACACTGTTGTCCTAGAAACTCAAGGGTGGAATGTGCATTCCCGTTGCTAGGGCACCGGCGATCGCGGCTGAACCTGCTGTGGTGAATGCCGTAATTGCTAGCCACCAAGCGGCGGCAGCAGCCGTTTTGCGGGTCTTGTTTAAGCGTTCTTGGGCTTGGGCTTTAAGGCTATCAACTCTGGCCTGTAGCCCTTGCTCAAATTGCTCTACTTGCTGCAACACCAAATGCTTCAAACCTTGGGCCTGCGGCAGCAAATAATCCTCGGTCCACTGCTGCGGTTGACCCATTAGATCCTGGGCATTTGATCGCACACTACTCACAACTTGCTCAACGGGGTTAGCCATCACGCTATCCAACGGCAGGCGATCGAGCAATGCATCCCAATCGATTCGGTTGAGCTGATGCAAAACGACTAGCGAAGCCGCTGTAGAAAACGTTAGTCCTTCAGACAAATGCTTCTGTAGCTTGGTTTTTAACTCAAGATCTGGGTCTGACTGATTATCTAGCTTACCTACAGTCTCTGTAAGGTACGTCGCAATCGGCTGAACAGTATCTAGGAGGGAATGTTGAGAATCTCGCTGTCTGTCTTCTGAAAATGCCAGATTCGCTTGAACTATCAATTGCTGCCAGGCTGCCTCAACTGCTTGCAGAACGTACTGACGCTGCTGCTTATCTAAATCCTGGCGTTCTCTCAATAGCGCCTTCAACTGAGTTCGATCTAGGGTCAGATGATGAGCTTCGTAGCTAGCATTTTCCAGAGCCTCTTCCAGCAGCTCATGAAGTTTTTTGTGGATGCGCTTCGGCGTCAGCCGCTTTAAGCGGGTGTGGCGCAAATACAGCGCCAACTCTTGCCCTAAGTGTAGATTTGCATCCTCCAAACTTAAGGGCAATTCCTCCGGGAGGTCGTCAATTTCAGATTGATTGGGGCGATCGCCAATGGGACGCTCAGGTAAAGGATCGAGGGCAGCAAAGTCCAGTGCCTGCCGAATTTCCTGTTGAACTATGGCAGCTATCTCCTCTTGGGATATTGAGTTAGATATTGAGGTATTGTCTTGGTTGCCAAAGGCGGCCGTCAAGGTAGCTATTAATTGGCGCAACCCACCCGTAGCTACCCCAAAAACTGCTCCCACCGCCGTACTAACCGCTGTTGAACTGACCCAGGTCAGACCTAACCAGTAGGCTGACCAAATCACCACCCCGGCGATCGCCCCCAGTGCAGAGTCATTCAGCTGACTAAATTTTGCTGCCAAAAAACAAGCGCTAAAAAGCACTGCATTGGTGCTCAGCAACAGCCCTAAGCCACCCCAGAAAACTACGTTGGTCATTGAGCTGGCTAAGCTGCTTTCGGCACTGTTGCTTTGCTGATCACCACTGTTGGCAAGCTCTGCATCAGCCCGTGAGGGAAGCCGCGAGCCTAGGGCTGTCATACCAACAGCCAAACCAAAAAACGCAAGTAACAGATGGAATGCAAATGCTGTTAGCAAACCAATCAATAGGGCAGTTAGCAATGCAGTTCCCACAGTTCATCTATCCCATTACTTACCTTTCTTCTTCTTAGCTTTTTTCCTCTTCTTCTCTTGCTTTCCACTCTTTTGAGCAGAGGGCGCGCTAGTGGCAAGAATTACCTTCACCCGATGGACGGCCTCGTCAATGACCTGAGCTACAGCTTTTTGAGTGGCACTAGCGGTATCCTGGGTGGCGTCAATGCGATTGCCTAAGGCCCGTCGCGTTTTACCCGCTCTACCTTGGGCTCCGGCGATCGCATTTTCAATCTGAGCAACCACAAACTCTCGCGTCTGATCCGCTTTCTGTTTGGTGTCGTCGATCAGCTCGCTAGCCCGCTCTTGGGCAATACCTGCCGTCACGGCTGTTTTCTCTTTAACATTTTCCACACCCTGGTCAATTTCATCGGCTGCGGCAGCTCGACCGTTAACTAGGGTGTTTTCTACCGTCTCTGACGCGTCTGAGGCCGGTGAAACGGCATCGACGATCGCGTCTTTCACTCCTCCCACAACAGTCTTCACCGAATGGTTGATGGGGTCGAGCTGATTTTGAAGTGTCTTTTTAGGGTTTGATTGAGCGACTGCCTCAGAGATTTTGTTGGCAGCAACCTGAGAAACCTCAGCAAGCACAGCCGCTGCCACTACGGAGCCAAGCTCTCGCGGACTGATCCCCAAAATTGTCGTATCGATCAGGGGCTTCTTGTCCTCGGGATGATTAACAGGTTGATCAACCTGAGTACTCTTTTTGATATTTTTCTTTTTAGCAGACTTAGTAGGCATGGTGTGACTCTCCGTTCCCAATTAATGAAATATGTCGCAAGCTAGCAATGGCTTAGGCAACTGCGTTTGCCCTAGTAAGTCGTTGCCCTACTGCCGCTGCTTTAGCGCATACACTAGAGCCTTTCACCTTAACGATGGGTTAATCTCAGTGCGTCTGCTCTGCGATGGATATGCGGTGCTGATGACAATCTTGATGAAGTCCACAAACTCTCCTGGGACCGCGATGCTCTACGCTTAGAACATTATTTTTCTCTAGAGCCGATCTAATGCGCGTAGAAGCTTGCTGCCAGGCCCTGCTTGAGCACCTGTTGCCCGACATCGACCCACAGCGTCAGGGGCTCTGTGTCGATGTGGGGGTGGGCACCTTTGCCTTTTATTGCGAGCTGTTTGCCCGCCTAGGGTTTACCACCGTCGCTGTAGAACCTTCCCCCACCGACAAATTGCGGACGGTCTGCCAGCAGTACCCCATTCGGCTGGTCGAGCAGTGTCTGTCAGATCGAGTCGGCACCCAAACGCTACATATGGGCCAGTTTGCCAACCTGGCCAACAGCAACTTTAGCTCCCTGGCAGCCGATTGGTTTGGGGCTTCTAGCACCACTCGCCAGGTGCTCACCCTCGATTTGGCGACTCTGCTAAAACAGGTGGCTGCGACCCAGATTACGGCCTTTAAGCTAGATATCGAAGGGTGGGAGTCGGTAGTGATCCAGCAGTTTGCCGAGCTGCCTGCCGAGCGACTGCCCCAAATGGTGATGTTTGAGTATGGCGGTGGCAGCAGCCGTAACCAGGGTGAAAAGGGTTGGTCACCTAAGTTTTTGACGGGCACTATGGATTGCTTGCAGACTCTGCAACAGCGGGGCTACGGCTTTAGCATCATGGTCGACTACGCTGCCGGCACTCAGCCTAAAATGTTTGACCTCCAGGCCCTAGACCTGGCCCAAGAGGCACCCTTTTACCCCAATGGGGTCTACGGCAACATGCTGTGTTTTTATCAGCATCAGTTCTCCGCTGAACGCATTCAATCGATCTGCGCACCCTACGGCGGGGGCTTGGCCAACTGGCTGGTCAGCAAGCTGGTGTCTTAGGGAGATCTGAGGCCTGGCGTCTCAATCGATCGCCTAGGCCCTAAACCCCTTAGGCACCTGCTCGTCGGAGTAGTAGTGCCACAGAGAGGCCACTGGTTCCTCTACCTCGATCGCACCGCCGACAGGGGCATCAGCGGCTGCTACCAGAAAGGCATCGGGGTCAGATCGGTAGGCGGCCAGCAGAGCCTTTTCTTCGGCGGAGAGATCGGGGGAGCTATCTTGCTCAATCTCTTCGAAGGTAGTTTGGATCAGCTCCATCTGCGCTTCGGCGGCGCTGAGCTCGTGATGGGTCTCGGCGTTGAGCAGTTGCTCGAGGGGTTGCAGTTCGGCTACGTGGCTAGCAAGGGCTTGTAGCCTCTCTTCGTAGGCGGTGGTCAACTGCTGGAGCTCTTGCCGGTGCTGGGCCTCTTGCTGATCGAGGGCAGCTTGCAGCCGCGCTTCCTGTCCTTCTAAAGCGGTTTGCATCGCCGCTTTCTCGGATTCAACGGTGTGTAGTTTGGCCTGGTGAGCCTTCAGCGACTTCAGCAGCGGCACCATTTGCCCTTTTAGGGTCATGTGCTCTACATCGAGCTGATTAAATCGCTCAGACAGCGTGATATAGGCGCGACATAGCCGGGTGTAGCGCTCTACCATCTGATTGACGTGCTGAAAGTTTCTCACTGCCGTCTCCAGGCGATCGGTAACCATAGCAACATCCTGCCCATTGGGGCGAGTGGAAACAGGGTTTTATCAGCCCTACATATCACGTTTGTCCTCAAGAATTCAAGCCACGGGGGATACAGTTTAAAGACAAAGTTGGGCTCTGCCAACCAGTTCCATTGCTGTCTGTCGGTTCTTGGCCGACCGCAGGTTGTATTTCAGGAGAGGTTTTGGTTAATGTGTCAGAATGATGAGTAATTTCAGCCCGTCTTCGCTCCCACCCCGGCAGTGCTGTGCGTACTTATAAAAGCCAAAAGATCGATCAGAACGCCGACTACCCCTGCCCTTGTCGTCGCAACGGGTGCATTAAGCCCATTACCCTGACCGAGGCCTTTGGCTGCGATCGCTGTCAGCAAATTTTTGTTGTGCAAGACGACGGCTACGTGATTGAGCAGCTGTCTACCCACTATCCCTACAAGCGTCTCTGGCGCTGGACCGGGCAGCAATGGCGCCTCGATCGCTCATCCCTAAACGTGAGCTACCTACCCCTGGTGGTACTGGCCGCCTTTGGCATGATGGTGTTCTTCTTGCTGCTGGCTACCCTGCAAACCCCCGACGGTGCCCAATCGGTGGCGCGATTGCTGACTACCCTGGCGGTGGCGCTGGCGGTGGTCGGTATGTTTTGGCTGGCCTCTCGGCGTTAGGCCCATGGTAAACCTGACTACTCAAGCAGACTTCAGCGCGGCAGTTGAGCAGGTGCGCCAGGCCGGTCGCGACCTAGCCACCGCCGGGTTCGACACCCAAACCCGCCTGCTAGAGGGGGTTGCCACCGCTATTGAAGCTAGCTTTGACGACATTCTCGAAGCCAATACCCTCGATCTCGAGGCCAGCTTGGAGATGGCTGTGCCCGAACGGGTGCTCGACTGGCTGAAGCTCACCCCCGAACGACTGCAAACCACTGCTAAAATTCTGCGGCGGCTGGCTTACCTGGGCGATCCCCGGGGGCTGCTGCACCCTGCTCCTAGTCGGCTGAGCAAGGCCGTGGCTGGCTATGGGCAGGTGGTGCCCATAGGGGTCGTGGCCATGATCTATGAGGCATTTCCGGAGCTGGCGGCGATCGCTGCGGGGTTGAGCCTGCGCACGGGTAACGGCCTCATTCTCAAAGGCAGCAACGAAGCCAGTCAAACCAACCAGGCAATTTTGCAGGCTCTCCACCAAGCCCTAGATTCTGTTGGGCTATCGCCTTACTGCATTCTGTCGCTGACCGAGGAGCAGGGCGACGTCGCCCGAAGCTGGCTCTTGCAGGATCCCGGCATCGACTTAATCATTCCCTACGGTCGGCCAAGCCTGGTGCAGCAGGTGGTGCGTCAGGCCGGTGTGCCTGTGCTGCCCACGGCGATGGGTAACTGCTATCTCTACTGGTCGCCCACAGGACAGCTCGACACCGTCACCCACATGGTGCTCGACAGCCACCGCGGGGAGCCTGACGCGGTCAATGCGGTAGAAAAGGTGCTGGTTCACCGAGGCGGCAATCCCTCTGCCCTGGTGCAGCTATGCCATACCCTGTGGGACCAGGACTTTGAGGTATTGGCCGACGAGGACCTACTGCCCGACCTGCCCAATGTGAAACTGGCAGCAGAGACCGACTGGAAGCGCCCTTTTTTGGGCAAAACGGTGGCTCTACGCTTGGTAGACAGTGTGCAAACGGCGGCAACGCTGATCAATCGCTACAGCAACGGCCACGCCAATGCAATCGCCACTGAAACCTATGCCGAAAGCAGCCGCTTTACTCAGCTCGTCACCAGTTCCGTAATCTATATCAATACCTCACCCCGATTTGTGCGAAACCCAGCCCAAGCGTCCTCTATTGCTCTGGGTATGACAGCGCAGCGCGGCCGCTGCAATGGCTTTGTGGGCCTCGGGGCATTCGTCACCACTCAGCACATTTTGCAGGGCCTTGAGTAGCTTTTGTCTGTCGTGAGGCTGGAGGTCGGTAGTTTGCTCAGAGCTGTCGCGATCGCACCGCACCAACACTACTGCATAGCTATAGCCCCTCCTGATTTGGTTACATCAAATCAGGAGGGGCTATAGACTGTGGACTCTCCAATGCCACCCTCTGTTCAGCGGGAAGCCGCAGGCGTTAAGTCATCGCAGCCTAAGGGACGTAAAAGGTCTGGACCAATCTGGCAAGGATACACCTTTAACACAGTACTTTTTATTTGCCCATACCAAGATAATCAAGTGCCATTTGAATAGTTCCGCAATCTACTTTAAAGGGATCTTTAAAGGGAGACTTTCGAGCGTCAGGAGTTATTTTGGCAAAATCCAGTGCCTCAAGCATTTGAGGGGTGATCTGACCTCGTACACAACACCATTTGCCATTTAGGGCATTAGTCATGTATCGATTCTCGTAGAAGTTCCATGAAGGAGACATCAACTCAATTAGCTTGAGTCCGCTGCCTGGCTCAGCATTGTCCCGCAGGCCGACACGGTTTAAAATGAAATTGCTGCTGGCAGCACCATGAACTACTACTACCTCCTTGGCATTGCGAGCAATTGACCATTCATCATCAAGCGCCAGATCCTCAAAGTAAAGCGTTTTAAACCCTCGCTCCTCCATAAATTTAGTAACTTCATCATTATTGATTAAGCTACGGCTTCCCCTACGAGGGATAAAGATTTTTTCAGGGGTTTCTTCTTTATATCCTGGAAAATCGAACCCAAAAAATTGGGGTCTAATGCTAAAGACCCTGTGCTCTGGACAGGTAACAATCTCACCACGGACATTGTCATCTGTAAAGATGAGGGGAAAGCCGAGTAATCGGTATACTTCCATAGTCATGCTGTATTTAGGTACCCTAGAACCTAGAACAACATGAATTTCAATGTCTTTTTGAAAATGTTCACTCAAGAATTTTCTTGCTAGAAGAACTCGAGTTGCAACATTCTCAAGAATGTGACCGATGTTTGTAAATACATCGAAGCGAGCGTCAAATATGAATTTTCCCGAGTAGTCGAGAGTTTTCTCCCCCTTTATTGCTTTGGAAACAAATAATTGAGCTCTCCGCTTCCGGCTAAGGGCGGCTGATTTCGTTGTGGCTACACCAGAACTTACTCTAACTTCTCCTTCAAAAGGTTCAAGATATTGCGCTGGCATTATCACTGGCTCAGCAGCTGGGCGCCATACGTCCATTGCACCGGTAGGAAAGCAGTACATCATTGAAGATGCAACTTCAAGACCTGGGACTTTATGCTTCAGAGTTATATCCATTTCAAACCTTTTGAAAAGTTTTCAGCTAATTAATGAATTTAGAAAAAACACTATCAACTACAAAATGAGCAAAGCTGTAAAATTAAAAATGAGTACTTATGCTTACGAGTAGCGCCGCAGTTAAGAATGACAGCCTTAATATAAAAGCAGAAGCCCAGAATTGTATCCTGCCAAATTCGACCCTCTACTTAACTTCACCGACCTTGGGCTTGAAACGCTTCAAGTGTTAAGGAAGAGTGAAGACCACGCAAGGAAGCCTCTATGCTCGTTCAACTACATCAGCTTGGACAGGCATAGACACTTGTCCTTGTGTGCCTCTTTGAGGCTGCATGTTGCGCCCAGTAGGCATAGCTATGACCGACTGGAAAGGAAAAAATCCAAGCTATCTAGTTACGCCCGCCGTTCACAGCCAAGACTTGCGGCAAAAACACCCTCTCTGTGGAGTCCTTGATGCTTCGAATACCCGCTGGGATGCTGTAGATGATGCGTTTGAAAAACCGTCTTACTCGGCTTGTCACGGGCAATAGGTTGAAGTTTTTGCTGCTGCCGAGTTTGAAGCACCTTAGGCGATCGCCCCCCATAGAACAATGAGAGTTCAGCTGAATAGAGCCATGGCTTAAGAGGCGATCGCATCCGCTAATCGGTCAATAGCGCGCCGACCCCCAAAGCGTTGGGCGATGACGTCATCATAGGTATCGGCAATAGTCACCACCGAAAGAATGCAGGTTTGAAGCTCCATCAGGTCCATGTTTTCGCCGCCGAGGACGCTTTCTGAGAAGAGCACTTGGTTGGCCTCATCTAGCTGAAAGGCACCGAAGCGCATACGGCGGTTTTCGGTGAGCAAAAAGTGCATCAGTTCATGGTCGATGTTGCTGCCGACGGTGACGCAGCTGGTGGCGCGCACCGTAGCCAGATCGGCCTTTTCCCAGGGGTGTACTTCCCATGGCAGCACCTCGATTTCAACCAGAGTAGAGCCATAGAGGATGTCGAACTGGGGCTGATCGGGATAGGCCCGCAGGCTGTCTTTGAACAGAGCGGCGGCCTGTAAATAGTCGGCGACCTTGGTGTAGGTGAGCGCCTGAACGTTGCTGACAAAGGAGATAGCCATGGGGAGTGGGAGGGTGGATGGGTAGGAGGGTGGATGGGCAAGTCATTTCGTAGGGTGGGCAATGCCCACCATGAGCCCTTGGAGAGCAACCTGCTTTCAGCCAGTCCCTACATAATGAACATCTTTTGATCGAGGGATTTGGGCACATGGGAATCGACGAACTGCTGGGGGCTCTCATCGGACTCTAGCCGGCCGTCCACCAGGTTGATGATGCGATCGGCCACGTCGAGAATGCGGTTGTCGTGGGTGACCATAAGAATGGTGCAGCCCTTTTCGCTTGCTAGCTGCTGCATTAGGGTCACTACGTCGCGGCCCGATTTTTTGTCGAGGGCAGCGGTAGGCTCGTCGGCCAAAATCAACTTGGGCTGGTTGACCAGGGCGCGGGCGATCGCCACCCGCTGCTTTTGCCCCCCGCTCAGGGCTGCAGGTTTGTAGTCGGCCCGCTCCGCCAGCCCCACTTGGCTGAGAATATCCACCGCCAGTCGCCGCTTGCTGCGAAAGTTGCCGGTTAGCTCCACCGCCATCTCTACATTTTGAGCAGCCGTCAGCGACTCAAACAGGTTGTGGGCCTGGAAGATAAAGCCAATATTGCGGCGAATTTCGACTAGCTTGCGGTTGCCCATGCCTACCAGTTCCTGGTTGAGCACCTTGAGGCTGCCTTCGCTGGCCGATCGCAGCGCCCCAATCAGCGTTAGCAGCGTGGTTTTGCCCGAACCTGAAGGACCGGTCATAATCACAATCTGGCCGGGGTGCAGATCGAGGCTAATGTCAAAAAGCACCTGCTTGCGCAAATCGCCTCGGCCAAAGAAATAGTCGAGGTGGCGCACCTGCACCGAGCTAGCGGTGACCTCGGAGGTTGGGGATGACGTAGACAACGGCGTAGCACTCATAGGCCAAATACCTCTGCGGGGTCAGTACGCTGCACCTTACGCACGGCAACAGCGCCAGAAATCAAACACATAATGAAAGTTGCTAGATACAGGTTAACCACCCGCTCTAGGGTCATCTTAAACAACAGGCCGGTGACGGTGGCACCCAGGTTGTAGAACAGAGCGCTGAGCAAAAAGCCCGGCACAAATCCCAGCACCGAGAGAATAATCGCCTCCTGAATCACCACCCCAAACAGGTAGGCGTTGTCGTAGCCGATCGCCTTCAGGGTGGCGTACTCCGACCAATGATCGGCTACATCGGTGTAGAGAATTTGATAAACGAGAATGATACCCACCACAAACCCCATCGCGGTTAGTAGCGAGAATACAAAGCCAATGTTGGTATTGACTTCCCAATAGGTGCGTTCGCGGGCGATGAACCCCTCAGGCCCCTGCATGGGCAAGACCAGCACGTCTTTGGGAAGCCCCTCGCTGAGGGTCTTTACCAGAGTCTCGATGTTGGTGCCGGGAGTTACCCGCAGCAGACCAATGTCGGCGGTGGCAAAGCTGCGTTCTTCCTCCTCAGGGCCACGATTGGCAAAAAACCGCAGAAAGTTTTGGTCGCTCATGATCAAGTTGCCGTTGCCCGAGGCAAAGTCGGTGCCCAGGCTAAAGGTGCCCACAATCCTAATTTCGCGATCGGCCAGCTCGGTGATGACCCCGGTTTCTCGCGGTCCCACCTCATCGCGAGAGCGAGTGTCAATCATCGCCGTGTTGGGTAGCCGCAGCTCCTGCTGGCGGGCCAGCACCTCGGGCATGGGCAGCACCGGGTCAGAGGGGTTGTAGGCGATTACCCGTACCGGACGGGTTTTGCGGGTGTCGGGGTTTTTCCAGCGGGCGTCGCTGAGGTAGATGGCATAGGCCCCTTCTACCCCGTCAAAGGCCTGGGCTTGGTAGAGGCGACGGCGGGCAAAGGAGCGAGGCACAAACATGTTCTCCTTCAGCCGGTTGATGAGCACGATTTCGCCGTTGAGTTTTTCGAGCAGCTGGGTCTGGCTATCGTAGAGGGCGTTTTTGAAGCCAGTGAACAGAAACATCAGCAGCACCGCAAAGGCCACCCCAGCCATGGAGGTGAGAAACTTCTTGCGATCGTGAATCAGGTTGAGGAGGGCGAGGGGGGTACGCTGCATGGCGCGGCTAGGAATTGGGGACGGGCAGTTTGAATCTTCGGCTCAGGCTACGGTTACCGGCGCGATGGCGGGCAGGTTAGGGGGCGATCGCCTACCAAGCTCTTTGCGGTTAGACCACCTCTCAGAGGCGCAAAGCCTGCCCTCATTAGCCGGGGGCAATCAAACATCAGGTGGCTAGAAACCTTTGAGACCGGATGGTCCACGGCAGGAAACAGCAGCGGCAGAAAACGTTGAGTCATACGGGTGATCCTAAACGGCTGGGTGAATAGAGTGTTTTTTTGAGTCGGGCGATGCTTTAGACAGTGGTTGCAGGCTGGACAGCTGCAAGCCAAACCAGTTGCGTCCCAACCCCAGACTCTAGGTTTTCTGGCGCAAGCGGTCATGCAAATACCTCCGCTGGGTCAGCTGTGACGGCCTTGCGCACCGAAATCAGCCCCGACAGGGCACACATCAGCACCGTCAGAGAGAACACGAAAATGACTCGAAACACCGTCATCTGCATGGGCAGGGTGCCCGCTGTAGCGTTGTAGGCCAGCTGGTAGAGCCCTAGTGCTAAAATCAATCCCGGCACATAGCCCATTAGGGCCAGCAGCAGCGCCTCCTGAAGTACGGTTTTGAACAGGTAGCTGCCACCGTAGCCGATCGCTTTGAGGGTGGCGTACTCCCGCAGGTGGTCGCGAATATCGGTGTAGAGAATTTGGTAGACAATCACGGTGCCCACCACAAAGGAGACCACTACCCCCAGGCCAAAAATAAAGCCAATCGAGGTGGTTTGAATCCAAAAGCGGCTCTCTTTGGCAACGATTTCGGGCTTGGTGTAGACCTCCACATCGGCGGGTAGCTGCTCTTGCAGGGCAATTTTCACCCGCTCGGCATCAGCACCGGGCTCTAGCAATATCAGCCCCAGGTTGACCTGGTCGAGCGGGCGCGGGTTGAAGTAGCGGAGAAAGTTTTGGTCGCTCATAATCAGGGTGCCGTCGGCGGCAAATCCACCTCCCAGGTCGTACTGGCCGGCGATGGTGATGCGGCGGCGATCGGCTTCGGTTTCGAGACCAAGGGTTTGGGGGCCAAACTCGGGACGCGATCGCCGGTCGATAAAGGCCGCATTGGGCTGCTGTAGCGCCCGAATACCCTCGGTTGTATTCAGCTCGGGCATGAGAAACACCGGGTCGCTGGGGTTGAAGGCATAGACAAACATTGCCCGACTGAGGCTAGTTTCGGGGTTCTTCCAGAGGGCGTATTCGGCATAGAGGGGCATCACCTGCTGCACGCCCTCAATGCCCGCTGCCTGGTACAACCGCTCGCGGGGAAACGCTTTGGTCGAGCTAATCTCTAAGGACTGGGGCGAAATTAGAAAAATATCGCCGTTGAACTGGTCGTAGAAGTTGACGGTGGTGCTGACTAACGCCCCTAAAAAACCCAGGTTCATAAACATCAGCAGCACCGCAAAGGTGACTCCGGCTACGGCCACCAGCAGGCGGGGGCGATCGTGCCGCAGGTTGTACCAGGCTAGGGGAATGCGGGGCAGGGACGGGAACTTCATCGCCACCTCCTAGGGTTCAATGTCGATGGCGACGTCAACTTGAAGGTTGGTGAGCGCCGCCACCGCATCACTCTGGTCAACCTGCACCCGCACTTCGACCACGCGAGCGTCGGCGTTGGCAGCGGGGTCGTCGTCGAGCACGTCGTTTTTGGCAATTTGCAGGCCAATCTCGCTGACGGTGCCGGTCAGGGTTTCGCTAAAGGCACCGTTACGGCTGGTAATGGTGGCGGGCTGCCCGACTTCAACCAGACCAATGTCGGTCTCGTAGACCTCGGCCACCACCACCATCTGGCTGGTGTCGCCCAAAGCCAAAATAGGGCCATCAGCCGGAGCTACGGCCTCCCCAGGATAGGCAAAGACATCGAGCACTTGACCAGCCTGGGGCGATCGCACAATGGTGCGAGCCAGCTGGGCCTCGGCCAGGGCTAGGTTCTGAGCGGCTGAGTCGACCCGGCTGGCCACCTGGTCGCGGGTGGTGGTGGCCCGGGCCGAAACCACCTGAGCCTGGGCATTTCTGATGTCGCTGAGGCGGGCCTGCTCTAGCCGCTGTTTAGTTGCCTGTGCGTTGCCCAGATCGGCGCGCAAGCTATTGACGGTGGCCTGCTGGCGGTCTAGCTCTTGGCGAGAGATCGCCCCCGATTCGTTGAGTGCTTGAAAGCGGGCCAGATCGATTTCAGCGACGCTCAGCTCGGCCTGAAGGCTCTCAACGGCGGATTGCTGAGCGGCGATCGCGGCCTGCTGCGGCCCATCGATTTGACCGACTCGAGTGCTGGCCTCTTGCACCTGGGAATTGCCTAAGGTCGTCTCAGCAGCGAGCTGGGCCCGAGCCTCGGCTAGCTCACTGGCAGCCACATCGCGCTCGGCTCGGCGCACATCGTAGGTGTCCAGATAGGCCAATACCTGACCCGCCTGTACCTGGTCGCCTTTCTCCACCTCAAGGCGATCGATGCGACCGGCTTCGGCCGTGGCTACGTCGATGACGCGGCTGGCAGGCTCAATTCGCCCCAGAGCGACCACCTTCACCTGCTGCGGGGGTGGCAGCTCGGCCTGCTCGCGAGCGGCCTGGCGGCTTTGCATGACGTTGCGCACCGCTATGGTGGAACCTGCCCCCACCAACAGCAGGGCACCAATCAACAGCCAAAAACTCGGCTTTCTCCAAGGCTGAATCGGGTGGGTAGACATAGGCGCATAGGACAACTGCACTGAATTTAACTGAACGGTGTAGTTTAGTCAATGGGCGCAGGCAGCTAAATTGGGACGAGGCCTAAAGCGATCGTCAGGTATTTCTCGCCAAACCCTTGGGCTAGCGAGGCTCAGAACTTAGTTATTGCCAACGGCCTCTAGGGGGGCGGGCTAAATGCTGGGGTTCCACCAACGCTAGCAGGTGTTGCCGCTGCACCTTCAACGGGCGGAGCCTCAGCGGGGGGAGCCTCAACCGTGAGAGGACTTGCCGTAGGTGGGGAAGCCGTAGCCGGGATGTCTGGCAGCGGGTTGACCACTCCAGGTGGCGTATCATTGAGGCGCCTCAGCTCTTCCACTGTGGCAGGAGTTGTGAGCAGCAGGTCCTCTACACCCTGGATGCTGGCTTCAGTAGCAAAGTCGTTAATTAAGGTAGGGTCTAAAATTGCGTTCTCGGTATTGAAGGGAGTCTGCTGCTCTAGGGTGCGGAGTAGATCGGGTCGCATAGCGGCCAGGGGGTCATTGAGGTCAGGGCGATAGGCGGGGTCATCTAGGTGCAGGTCCGCCATCAAAACGCTGGTTTGGTAAAACTCCAGCAGGTCAAACTCCACAACCTGCCAGCTACCGCCGCCAATCAAGGCCATTTGCCCTCCGTAGAGCGCCAGCTCCTGGCCTGTCTCGGCCGCCGTCACCAGCACGGGGGCTGTGGGTAAGTCGGCCAGAGCCATTACCAGGGTCAGCTGCCGAGAGGGCACATAACGCACTACCACAGCAGTGCTGTTGAGCCCCACGGTGGCATTCGGGGTTTGAACGGTCGTCCGCCCCTGGTTGGGAGGCACAAACAGGGCTACCGTACCTTGGCTCAGCAGCAGCTTCCGGGTGTCGGGCCAAAAACGCAGGCTGGCCTGCTCGCCCACCCGAGTCAGCGACCCATCATTAAAGAGCACCTCGGCCCTAGCCGAAGCGCTGGTGTTCAGGACCTCCCCTGGGCAAAAGCAGTCGGCTGCCGTGGCCGGTCGGGTGTTCCCGCTGGCGGCAACTAGGCTCACTTGATAGGTGCTGGCCCTTAAATTGGCCCAGGCCCAGGGCACCTCTGCCAAACCCGGAGACGCGATCGCAGTACTGCCTACAACCGCCAGCAGCACTGCCGAAAACTTATTGGTACGAAAAACCATAGCTCGGTGAAGAGTGACCACTAATTACAGCAGGTCCATGGCCTTAGGGTAGATGCGGCCAAATGCCCTAGCCCCTAAACTGCTGGGGCGATTGTGGGTAGGGTACCCTAGCAGTGGCAGTTGATCGCCAGGGGTAACACCATCAACTCAAAATTGGTGCAGTGCCGTCGCTGTTTTGGCAGAGTTCTAGCGAACTAGGCGCTACTCGAAGCGGAGCCTTAGCTCTATGGTAGGGTTCAGGCAATTCAATTTGGGGCGGATTCATAAATCTTGTATCCGCTTCAAATTAAATCTTTAATGAATGTGAGCCCTTTTTTCGGGAATCAGCAGCAAGATCAGTGATTCTGCTGGTGACAGGACAACACACGTTATATCCGAGCAGACTCCATTGGTTAAGCGGCACCCCTCCCTCCCCCTGGCGTTAGTTAGCTTTGGCTTGCTCTGCAGCGGCGTCCTGCCGGACCGAGCCAAGGCAGAGCAGTTGAACCTTCCGGCGGCCCCTGCCGCCAGTGTTGAGGTGATAACCTCGATCGCGGTCGAGGATGCGGCACCCCTACAATCTCCGTTATCACCCCTCCTTTCTAGGTTAGGAAACTCAACTGTGACCCTGGCCCCATCTACTGAGGAGGAGCCATTGGTCCGCGAACTGAGCCTCAACTCAGCTGCTACTGGGCCTGCGATCGCCCCCGACCAGGCCCTTGTTACGGAGACTTATCTAACCACTGCGGCCGCGCTGGCTCCACCAACCCCGGCATCCCAACCCTCGACTCCAGCATCCCTGGCTCAGGCTGACCCCAATGCTGACCCCACGGGTCAAGACCCAGAGCTAGGAGTCATTCAGGTGCGCAGCCCGCTAGAGGACAATGACCTAGGTATTTTGCGCATTCGCGATCAGCCCCAAATTCCCGTGGCGCCGCGACCACCGGCAAAAATTGGGTTTTTCTCGGCCCGCCTGGCGATCGCCAGCAGCGACAATATTTTGCTGGCCGTCAACGATGTGGGCGGGCTGACTGGTGATACCTTTTTGCGTCCTTCAATTGGGTTTGGCGTCTACCCTGCCTTGGGGCCGCAAACCGCCTTAATTGCCACTGCTGACTACGGGCTACAGCGCTACAGTGCTCAGTCAGCGCTCAACTACGACGATTTGCGGCTGCGGGTGGGGGTGCGCCAGGGGTTAACCCCCCGCAGCTATGGGCAGCTGGTCTTCACTTACCAAGAGCTGTATCGGCCTGGCGGCAACCGGGGAAGATTTTTCAAAAATACGGCTCTGGGCCTCACCTTAGGTCGCCGCGACCCCATTACGCCAAAGCTAGCCCTCGACACCTACTATCTGGTTCAGTTCAACGGTGCCCAGTCCACCAGCGGCGGCACCGCCACCGACTTTAGCCGCTTCTTCCAGTCGGCCGGAGGCTACCTGGGCTACGACATCACTCCTCGGCTACAGGCGGGTCTCAGCTACCAGCTCAACCTCATTGACTACACCGCCCAAGACCGTTACGACACTTTTCAGCAGGTGCTGGGGCAGGTGGTTTACCGCATTACCCCCGGCCTACGTTTTAACGTCTACGGCGGCGTTAGCTTTGGCCGCTCCTCCGAGCCCCGGGTGCGGTTCAACGACACCTTTTTTGGCGCAGCGATCGATGCCACAATACCCTTGTTCTAGTCAGAGGTTGTTGAGTTCGGCGATACCCCCGTGCTGGCTGTCAGCAGTGCCATGGCAAGGTCTGGGACACCAGAGACTGCAACTAAGTTTCCTAATGGGGGCCATGCAGAGTCTGGAGGTGTTGCCGATTCATTCCTTGATTCAGTAACACCTCATGGATTTAGGGCGCGAAAGGCTGGTCAATGAAGCGATTGACGCAATTGTGATTTAGCTCTTATAGAACCACTATCGACCTGGGTGGGCAGAAGGCTAGTCGTTGATTTCGGCTAGCTCGATTACCTGGTTGTCGTAGTCTTTGACCAGAAAGTTAAGGGGCTTTTCATTGCGAATTTTGTGCTGCACGCCGCCTAGCTGCACGCGCATCAAAATGTACTCCAGACAGTTGTGGTCAAAGCAGACGTGACGCTGCTGATTACGGTGGCCTAGGCTAGCACCACCCACCACGTGAAGCTGAGTATTTTTGCGCAGCTGATACCACAGCCCTTCGGGGCTGTTCATCACGTTCTGGCTAGCCAGGCTAGTGGCACCGCCCAAATACATGGGGTCAAGGCCAGCAGTGCCCAGGGTCTGCTCATAGTTGTAGTAGTAGTGCAGGGGCACCTCGGCGGCGGGCAGGTTGAGCATGCCTTCATAAAACCGACGGGCTACTTCCAGGTCAGACACCATCACCGTGTAAACCTTGGGGGCACCCTTCAGAAACATCCACATGGCCCCGGCGTAGGCCACTAGCAGCAAGACCATGATCCCCTGGGTCGACATGATGCTGTCGAGGGGCAGCCCCAGCAGGGAAGCCAGGCGGAGGTTTAGGGAGCAGTCAAGCAGCATAGGCCCACTCACAGGGTAACGACAAGGGCGGTTGTGGCACTCGCCCCAATACTAATGGCTCGTAACCAGTGTATCAATTCTGCCATCAACTCCCCAGTCGTGAGGTACTTGCTGAGGGGGTGGCGGTATCATGAGTCCAGGCTTGGAAAAATCTGTGAGTTTCACAAAAAATACGTCGCCAAAATCCCCATGGTAGGTATATTAAAGGCTGATTTAACCCGCAGCCTGGGTCAGTAGCGATCGCAGATCTGGGGGTGGCTTTGGTCAACGTTCTCCACGGCTCAACCTATGTCTAGCCCAGCGCCTATTCCTAATTTTCCTGAGTGTGACCACAGGCTGGTGCAGTCGCTGCACCATTTGAGCGATCGCGAACTAGTGCAGCTATTCCAGCGCCACGGCGATGCGGGGCGTTACTTTACAGCGATTTTTTGTCGCTATAGCCCGATGGTCTATAGCCTAATTCGCCATTCGGCGCGATCGCCCGTGCAGGCCGAATACCTGTTTGCCCTTACTTGGCGTCACATTCTCCTCGAGCTGAGCGGTGTCGAATGCCCTGAGGCAGTCGCAGGCGAAGGACCCGGAGCGTTTACCCTACAAAACTGGCTGATCAACATTACCGCCCTGTGCATTAACCAGGCGGTGGTGCCTGAGGTCGAGACCATCCACTATTCCCTCGACCAGGCCACGCCGCCGCTGTGGTGCTATGTCGAGCAGGCCCTCGATTGCTTGCCTCCAGTAGAGCGACTGGTGGCAGTCATGGCCCTGACCTTTCGCTGGAGCGAGAACCGCATTGCTGCCTACCTCCAAGCCGAGGGTGAAGCCCTGACCGCAGCCGATGTGCGCCAGAAGCTGGGGCTAGCCTTTCAGCACCTAGAGTCGGCCCTGCCCGAGGATATTCGCCAGATTTATCTGGGCGATGCGTCGCTGCGCCCTGAGCCTTTACCCGATGACCTCGACGGCCTGCTGACCGTTCCCGACCTGGAGGGAGTCAGTCTGGCAGATGCCAACCTAGTGGGCACCACGGGGGATTTGGGCGGGGACTTTGGCAACGAATGGGCCAACTAATTTTGACCGACAACGGGAGTCCTGGGGAGGGGCGATAGCAATGAATCAAATCGGTAAGAAGCACACCGGCAAACTGGGCCTGGCGCTAGGTCTCATGCTTCTGGTTGGGCAGGCCGCCCCAGCTGCCAACTTAGAAGAACAGCTCGATCTGCGCCCCAACAGCGCGACTCAGGGAGAGTCGCGAGATGTGGCTGACGGCTGGATGCAGCTGGGCAACCAGCAGCTGGCCGAGGGCAATCTCACCCAAGCCGTGGATTCTTGGGCCGAGGCGGCCGAGATCTATCGTCTGTTGGGTGACGGTCAGTCGGCGGGGCGGGCCTACGGCTCGATGGGAGCGGCTTTTGCTACCCTAGACCGCTACCCCGAAGCCGAGCGAGCGTTTGTGCTACGCATCGGCACCGCCCGGGACAACGACGACCTGTTAGGGCAGGTCTACGGCCTCAACAACTTGGGCAATCTCTACATCAATCAGGGCCGACTGAACGAAGGGCAGGCTCACTTTCAAGAGGCCCTACAAATTGCCCGCACTACAGGTGATTCGCGGGCGATCGGCATTTCCCTCAGCAACCTGGGCCAGGTAGCAACCCAACGAGGCGATCTAGACGTGGCGGTACAGTTGCTCGAAGCCGCTACCAACTACCGCATTTTGGCCAGCGACTACCTGGGTGAGGCCCACTCGTCCAACAGCTTGGGCGATGTTTATGTGGCCCTGGGGCGCGATTCTAACGCCATCGGGGCATATCGGGTAGGGCTACGGGCTGGAGTTGATGCGGGCGATCGCAATCTGCAAATTCGCGCCCTCGATGGCCTAATTGGTATTTACCTAGAGCGGGACGACCTAGTTCAGGCCAAAGGCTACCTTGACCGGCGTGCCGCCCTTACCTTGGGAACTGTGCCGCCGGATCTACAGACCGCCCTCAGCTACCGATCGCTGGGCGACTATTACCTGCTAGTTGACGATCGGGCTCGGGCCGAGCAAGCCTTTACTTTGGGGCTACAAATCGCGCGCGATCTTCAGCAAAAGTCCCTAGAAGCCGAGTTCATCAACCGGCTGCTGGAGTTTTAGCCTGCTGATACATCAGTTACTCAGAAGGGCTTCCCCGGAATTCTAGGGAAGCCCTTTTGAGTTGGAGGGGATAGCCGCTCGTCGCCTAGGGATGCACCTGAGCATATTGGTCGAAGGGTGCAGTTTTTAGTTCAGCGGCACCCTCTAACCCTGGCTTCACCGGGGGCAATGGATTGCGGGCTTTGATCAAGGCGATCGCCCGGGTCACGGTCTCGGGCAAAATCACCACTAGGCTGTCATCCTCAGCGCTGTCTAGAGCCGTGTTAATCGCCTCGGTTTCGTCGAGAATGGTACGGTAGCTGGCGTGGCCAACCCCCTCCTCGATGCCGTGGATAATCCACTTGGCGGCGTCACCACGGCCCCGGCCTCGGGTGTCGTCGTCCTCTTTAACCACGATGTCGTCAAACATCTGAGCCGCTAGCTTGCCGAGGGTGATGAAGTCATCGTCGCGGCGATCGCCGGGGCCACCCACCACGCCAATGCGCTTGCCCGGCCAGTTTTTCACAAAACCACCCAGGGCTTCGTAGCTAGCGGGGTTGTGGGCGTAGTCGACTAGGGCGTGGAACCGGCCTAGGTTAAACAAGTTCATGCGGCCTGGGGTTTGGTCAGTGGATGCCTCAAAGGTGTGCAGAGCCTGACGAATATAGCCAATGTCAACCCCCTGGGCGAAGGCGGCCAGACTGGCTGCCAGAGCGTTGGCAATCTGGAAGGGAGCTTTGCCGCCCATGGTTAGGGGCACCTTGTCGGCCTGCTCAATGCGCAACAGCCAGTCGCCCTTGAGAATGGAAAGATAACCCTGCTCGTAGACGGCGGCCAAGCCCCCCTGCTGAGAATGCTTGCGCACCAGCTCGTTGTGAGGATCCATCGAGAAGTAGGCTACCTGGCTCTTTACCTTTTGGGCCATGGCCGCCACCAAAGGATCGTCGGCGTTGAGCACCGCGTAGCCGCTGGGGCGCACGGTTTCAGCTACCACGCTCTTGAGGTGGGCCATGTCTTCGAGGGTTTCGATATCGCCTAGGCCCATGTGGTCGGCGGCGACGTTGAGCACTACGCCAATATCGCAGTCTTTGAAGGCCAGGCCCGATCGCAGAATGCCGCCCCGCGCTGTCTCCAGCACCGCCACCTCCACGGTCGGGTCCTGCAAGATTACCTGGGCGCTCTGGGGGCCGGTGGTGTCACCGGGCTCTACCATGTTGTCGCCGATGTAGATGCCGTCGGTGGTGGTGAAGCCCACCATCTGCCCAGTTTGCTTGAAAATGTGGGCGGTGAGGCGGGTAGTGGTGGTTTTGCCGTTAGTGCCGGTAATCGCCACCACCGGAATGCGGGCGGGCTGCCCCGGCGGGAACAGCATGGCCAGAATTGGCTCAGCCACGTTGCGGGCGATGCCGACGCTGGGGCATACGTGCATGCGTAGTCCGGGGGCGGCATTGACTTCCACAATTACGCCATCCACCTCGCGCAGGGGCTTGGAGATGTCGGTGGTAACCACGTCGATGCCGGCAATATCGAGGCCGATGGTTTTGGCGATCCGCTGGGCCACCCAGATGTTGTCAGGGTGAATGTCGTCAGTGCGATCGATGGCGATACCGCCGGTGCTGAGGTTGGCGGTGGCCCGCAAGTAGCACATTTCGCCCTCAGGCAGCACGGTGTCGAGGGTGTAGCCCTTGCGATCGAGCAGCTGCCAGGTGGTGCGATCGACCTCAATACGGGTCAACAGGTTGTCGTGACCTACCCCGCGTCGGGGGTCTTGGTTGGTAACGTCGATCAGCTGCTCGATGGTCGATTTGCCATCGCCGACCACGTGGGCGGGTACCCGCTCGGCCACCGCGATCACTCGGCCATTGATCACCAGCACCCGGTGGTCGCGACCCCGATAAAAGCGTTCAACAATTACGCCTCGGGACACCTCTTTGGCCGCTTCGTAAGCTTCCTCGGCTACCTCAAAGGTATCGATGTCGATGGTAATGCCGCGCCCGTGGTTGCCGTCGAGGGGCTTGATCACGATGGGGTAGCCGCCCACATCCTCGATCGCATTCTCGAGTTCATCTAAATAGTTGATGACGGTGCCCCGGGGCACGGGTACCCCAGCGTTGCGCAAGATCTGCTTGGTGCCCTCTTTGTCAGAGGCCAGCTCTACTGCCAAAATGCTGGTTTTGCTGCTCAGGGTGGCCTGCACCCGCTGCTGGTAGCGGCCGTAGCCCAGCTGAATCATCGCTCGGGTAGAGAGCTGCATCCAGGGAATATCTTGAATTTCAGCGGCGCGCACAATGGCTTCGGTGCTGGGGCCAAGGGCGGCATCAAGGCGAAACTCGGTCAGGTCGGCTAGGTCTTGCTCCAGATCTTCCTTGGAGTAGTGACCGGTTTCGACCAGGCTGTTGCACAGGCGCACGGCAGCGCGGCCCGCGTAGCGTCCGGCCTGCTCGTTCTGATACTCAAACACCACCTGATATACCCCGGCCTCGGCTACGCTGCGGGTGCGGCCAAAGCCAACGGGCATGCCGGCCATGGTTTGCAGCTCAAGGGCAACATGCTCAACGATGTGGCCCATGTAGGTGCCCTGGCGCACTCGACTCAAGAAGCCACCCCGATGCCCCGGAGAACAAAAGTGCTCGATCAGGCTAGGGAGCGTTTCTACCAGCGCTTCGTAAAACCCAGGAATCTGGTCGGAGGGGCGGTCAGCGAGATCTTCTAAGTCCAGCCGCATCAGAATCAGGTTGGGATAGCGGATGCTCCAGTAGTTTGGCCCTCGTAGAGTCTGGGTTTTGAGAATTCGCATGGGCTGTCGTAACTCACCAGTCATAGAACAGGGTTGGCCCGAGAGCAGCGCCGATCGGTAGAGATGATCGGGCAGGGGTGTAGTGCAGTATAACCTCAGGTCAGGACCCAAGACAGTATCCCCGAGGCACGATCTTGGCCCTAATCGGAGAAAGAATCTAGCCGGAATGCCCTCTGTGGCCGCTCTCTGGGGCTGATTACTGAGTCAGGGCGCGAATGAATCCCTGGAGCTCGCTGAGAAAGCCGCCTCGTTTGCCCTTCGGAGCTGCTGCGCCGGACTCGCTGGAGCCGGCCGTAGCCTCGCCCATCAAAATGCGATCGATCGCCTCACCGGAGGGCTTTTCGGGCAATTCGGCTAGCAGCTCATAGCCATTGTTGGTCTCTTGCCACACCTGCCAGGGGTGGGGGTAGCAGCGCAGTAGCACAGCCTCCTCCATGGGCCGCAGATAGTAGACCGGCTCTAGAGTGCTGAGGAAGCGATCGCGCAGCTGCCGCCCAGCATAGCCAATGCCAATGGTGGCCACGTCTTCGAGCTTGGGGTTGAGCATGATCACAAAGGCATCGCCCGCCTGGGCACACATCTCTTCGACCTGGTTAACCTCGAGCGACGAGGGTTCCACAAACAGGTAGGCCTGATCGCCGGGCTCCATCTCGCTGTGGAGCTCACCGATGGCTCGCACGACAAAGTCGGGGTTGCCCCAGTCGCGGCGGGCCAGAGCCGCCGCCCCCGCATCGGGGAAGTAGATTTTGAAGACCAGGCCCAGCTCTTGCAGGGCGGGGTAAAACTGCTGGGCCACAGGCATACCCTTCAGCTCGGAGTAGACCAGCTCGACCACCATCCGAGGCACCCCCGCCTGGATGGCCGCCTGGGTGGCTCCCCGAGCCTGGGCGATCGCGTCCTCGAGACTGGCTGGAACGCCCGTAGTTGTTACAGAATCCATCGCACTATCCATAGCAGGCTCTATACCGGAGATAAGGTCAAAGGAACGAGGGCACGTTGGAGCACTTGGCGCAGCACCATCGCCGTCCAGTCAACATCGGCGGCGGTGGTGTGCCGCCCCAGGGTAAGGCGAATGCCGCAGCGAGCCGCGCGATCGCTATAGCCCATAGCCAGCAGCACCGGGCTGGGGCTGATCTGACCGCTGTGGCAGGCCGAGCCAGCGCTAATGCCAATGCCCGCCAGATTCATCTCGCGCACCAGAGTGCGACCGCTGACGCGATCGCCATCGGCGGTGGCAATGCAAAAGCTAGCGTGGTGGGGCAGCCGGTGGCGGCGATCGCCTGTGGGCACCAGTTCAGCTACATCGGCTAGCTGCTCAAAGAGGCGATCGCGCAGCCCAATCAAACGCAGGGTCTCACTGGGCATTTCCGCCACCGCCAGGGCGGCCGCCACCCCAAACCCCGCTAACACCGGCACCGCTTGGGTACCCGATCGCAGCCCAAACTCCTGGCCGCCACCGCCCAGCAGTGGCTCTAGCTCAACTTTGGGGCGCACATACAGCGCTCCAGCGCCCTGGGGGCCATAGATCTTGTGGCTAGAGAGCGACAGCAGGTCGACCGGCAGGGTTTGCACATCGATGGGCAGCCGCCCCGCCACCTGCACCGCATCGGTGTGAAACAGCGCTCCGTGGTCACGGGCTATCTGACCCAGCCCCTCAATGGGCTGGAGGGTGCCCACCTCGCTCTGGCCATAAATAATCGACACCAGCACGGTGTTGTCACGTAGGGCCTGGCGCAGATCTGCCGGGCTCACCTGCCCGTGGGCATCTACCGGCAGCCGGGTCACCTGCCAGCCTAACTGCTCAAGGTGCTGAGCTGGCTGCTCAATGGCGGAATGCTCTACCGACGAAATAATTATGTGTTGGGGCACTCGGTAGCGCCGAGCCACCCCGAGCACCGCCAAGTTGTCGGCCTCGGTGCCTCCCGCTGTAAAGATCACCGAGTTGTCGTCAGCGTTGAGCAACGACGCCACCTGCAAGCGCGCCTGCTCTAGAACAGTGGCGGCTTGGCTGCCCCAATGGTGCAGGCTGGAGGGGTTGCCCCACTGCTCAGCCATGGCGGCCTGCATAGCGGCGATCGCCTCCTGACGAGGGGGCGTAGTAGCGCTGTAATCTAGATAAATCTGCATAGCGGGCTCGACAAGAGAACAGCGCCCCCCAGGGGCACAAAGTCCATCCTAGCAGGGACCGCTATCCCCAACGGGCAAACAAAATTTCGTGAACTACGGCCCACTTTGCCCCAAAGCAGCACTGCCCTACGACCTGGCCGCTAGTGCTGCCACCGGTGGGGTGAATATTGGGGGGCTGGGTACCTCGGCAGTGCTAAGCAAGCGATCGACTACGCCCATGTGCCAGCCTAACCGCCAGAGGCTGCTGTGCGATCGGAACCCAGTCCCTAAAACCCGCAACCCCCACAGCGGAATCAGCACTGCGCGTGGCGCCAGACCGTGCAGTTGCATGCCCTGATCGCGGTAGCGCAGGTAAAGGGTAGCTAGCCCATAGCCCCAGTTATAGGCTTTGCGGTAGGTTGCCTGGCGGGCCTCCACAAACGACTGCTTAGTACCCGCGCCGTGACGGTAGTGCACCACCGCCTCGGGCACATAGGTCAGGGCGTGGCCTGTCATCTGCACACGAATGCAGTAGTCGGCATCTTCTAGGTGAGAAATCGCTTCATCGAACCCGCCCACCGATTCGTGAATGTCTTTGCGGACGGCCAACGCGCAGCCGCCAGCAAAGGGATAAAAGGGCGTTCTAAAGTTTTGCAGACCCTGGTTTTGTGGAGTGTTGACAGCGCCCGGATTGAGCATTTCGTTGTCAAGTCGGCAGGCTAGAAAACCGTAGCTAGCGAAAGCTTGTTCCAGCGCCTCAAGCCACCCTTGATCGACGACATCATCGGCGTCGCAGAAGGCCAGGTAGTTACTATTGGCCACCTTGGCCCCTGCGTTGCGGGCGTGAGAAGCGCCTTTTACCCCCGCCGCATCAATCACTTTTAGGCGTGGTAGGCGATCGCGGTATTCCTCAATCACGGCAAGGCTGCTGTCGGTGGAGCCGTTGTTGGCCACGATTACTTCGTAGGGAGAAACGGTTTGCTTCGCCAGAGCCTCCAGCTGCTGCCCAATAACCGCTGCCTCATTGAAGCAAGGAACAATAACGCTTATTTTCATAGTTTTCGTTAGCCATAATTTAGGTAGGCAGGCGACTCGCGATCATAGTGCTCCACGTCCCTCGGTCATCCTTGTTTGGCCTTAGGCAGGCATAACACCGGGCCAATAAGTAACCGGCTTTAATTCGCAATCCTACTTTCGCGCCTCCGTGAACCCCATCTGCTAGAAGACAGAGATGCCCAACTAGCGGCTTTAGCGGCTGGTTAAAAAGTTAAATGAACAGCGATGGCCTAGAACGTCCAGAGTAATGGACGTGGATATGGCGACCACTGTGCCCAAGACACGGCTAGCAAAAATTGGGGCGGTGCACTTGCCTATAGCGGTTGCACCAGGGGTTGGGCAAGACATCCTAAATGAAAATTGCCAGGGCGATCGCCTCGGCAAGGCTCACGACGCGAAGCCAAGCGCCCAGGGCGATTAAAACAAACGTTGGGGCAGGCTACGACCCAGCCAGCAGCCGATTGACCACGCCCATGTGCCAGCCCAACCGCCAAACGCTGTTGTGGGACTTAAACCCAGACCCTAAAACCCGCAGACCCCACAGCGGGATTAATACTAGGCGCGGCGGTAGCCCGTACAGTTGCATGCCCTGATCGCGATAGCGCAGGTAGAGGGTAGCTAGGCCATAGCCCCAGTTGTAGGCTTTGCGGTAAGTCGCGCGGCGGGCCTCAAAAAAAGACTGCTGGGCATCCGTAGCGTAGCGATAGTGCACCACCGCGTTGGGCACAAACACCAAGGGATGATCGGCCATTTGCACCCGAATGCAGTAATCGGCGTCTTCTAGGTGGGGAATGGTTTCGTCGAACCCGTTCACCGATTCGTGAATGTCTTTGCGAATGGCCAACCCGCAACCCCCGGCAAAGGGATAAAAGGGCGTTCTAAAGTTTTGCAGGCCGTCGGTTTGTGAGGTATTGGCGGTATCGTTGTTGAGTTTTTCGTAGTCGAGGCAACAGGCTAAAAAGCCGTGATTGACGAAGGCTTGGCCCAGGGCCTCAAGCCACCCCTCACTGACGATGTCATCGGCATCGCAAAAGGCCAGGTAGTCGCTGGTGGCAGCCTTAGCTCCAGCGTTGCGAGCGTGGGAAGCGCCCTGCATCCCCGCTGCATCAATCACTTTTAAGTTCGACAAGCGATCGCTGTATTGCTCAGCTACAGTGCGGCTGTTGTCGGTAGAGCCGTTGTCGGCCACGATTACCTCATAGGGAGCAACGGTCTGCTTAGTTAGAGCCTCTAGCTGCTGCCCGATAAAGGGTGCGGTATTGAAGCAGGGAATGATAACGCTTATTTTCATGTGACGATTCAGGGTGGGAGGACAATCCGCGATCGCAGTGCTCCGTAGTTACGTATTCAAGCCGTTTTGCTAAGTCTTTTACCCAGGAACAATGGCTAACCGTCTGGGTAGGTCGATTTGCAATGCCAAGCTAGTGTATAGCTCCGTTTCCAAAAGCAGGAGATGTATCGAAGAGGTTTATGTAAATAGCGTAGATGTGCCTTGAATAGGCGGACGTAGTCTTAGAACTGAATGGGAACTCTATAGAGGCAGATAGAACGCCTAAAAGGAGTTTCTGGAGTTATGTGGAGCTGTATTACTGTAAATTTCATCACACAAATGCAGGCTTCAGGATGGTCCTGGTAGTTGTGCTGTCTAGACAGACTTGGGGCTACATGAATATATGTAGTGCGGGCAAGCGGTGCCCAACTCCAGCGATCGCCACTACGGCTTTGGGGTCAACTTCTGCCGCTGGCTCTCCCTGGGCCTGAAGCGCTGCCGCTGCTACGTCAGCCACCCGTTCAGGGCCGCTCTGGTGCAGGGCGTTCAACCAGGCCCAGCCACAGTCGACCAAGCGCTCTACATCAATGCCTCCATAGGTAGGTTCAAAAGGGCGCAGGCGGTTCACCCCTTCCCCTAGCAGAATGCTGGCCCCTTTCCAGTTGCGGTTGCCCAGGTGATAGAGCCCCACCGCAATTTGCAAAATACCTTGGTAAAACGGCTTTTCGAGGGTGTTGGCCTCCATCCAAATGGCTTCGAGTACGTCGTGGCAGGCATAGTACTCGCCTTGGTTAAACAGAGCAACACCTTCCCCCAGGCGGGGATCAACACTATCGCTAGACATATCGACGGCCATAACTATGGGGGAACTGGCCTAAAGGGATAGTTCCATCCTAAGGCAGAGGTGTTATCCTCCACTGTGAGTGTGAGGTGTGAGGAAAATTAACATGGTAAGTTCTCCGGTAAGGCCGACGGGCACGGTACCTGTCAGCCAGCAACTCATTGATACTGAGACCGTTGTCGAGCGATCGCCGAAGGGATTGGGCGGCCTACAACTTCCCGCCGGTCCTCTGTTTGGCACCGATGGCATTCGTGGCAAAGCAGGAGATCTGTTAAATGCTCCCCTGGCCATGGAAATTGGCTACTGGGCTGGGCAGATCATGCAGGCGCAGGGCTTGACCGACGGGCCGATTATTTTGGGCCAAGACTCCCGCACCTCTGGGCACATGCTGGCTACTGCCCTCTCCGCTGGGTTGACCTCGGCGGGGATAGATGTGTGGCACATTGGGCTCTGCCCAACCCCCGCTGTGGCCTACCTAGCTGAGTCGTGCCAGGCTCTGGGCGGCATTATGATCTCGGCTAGCCACAACCCTCCAGCCGATAACGGCATTAAGTTTTTTGGCGGTGATGGCACCAAGCTGGCTAGCAGCGTGCAGTCTGCCATTGAAACGGCTCTACGGGGTCAGGCGACATCGCTCGCCCCTGGATCTAGTTGGGGGCAGTGTTATTACCGCCCTGAGCTAGTCAATCGCTACGCCAGCTTCCTGCACGAGCCCTTGCTGCCCGGCCTCGATCTGGCGGGCATGAAGGTGGTGCTCGACATGGCCTGGGGTTCCGCCACTCGCTTGGCTGAGCAGGTGTTTGTGGAGGCCGGGGCTGAGGTGATTGCCCTGCACGGTGTTCCTGACGGCGATCGCATCAACGTCGGTTGTGGCTCGACTCACCTAGAACCCTTAAAGGCTGCGATTCATGCCCACGGGGCTGACCTGGGGTTTGCCTTCGACGGCGACGCCGACCGGGTGATGGCAGTGGATGCCCAAGGTCGCGTGGTCGACGGCGACTATATTCTCTATCTCTGGGGCAAGCGGCTGCAAGAGCAGGGTCGGCTGCCCAACGACACCCTGATTTCTACGGTGATGGCCAACCTGGGTTTTGAGCGCGCCTGGGAAAAGCTAGGCGGCACCCTGGTGCGTACCCAAGTCGGCGATCAGCATGTGCATAGCGAAATGGTGCTCCGGGGTGCCAAGCTCGGAGGCGAGCAGTCGGGCCACATTCTCTGCCACCACTACAGCCTGACCGGCGACGGCATTCTCACCGCCTTGCACCTGGCGACTCTAGTGCAAACGCTGGGTGGCTCGCTGGCGGCTCTGGTGGATGACAGTTTCCAGACCTACCCGCAGAAGCTTCAGAATGTGATGGTGGCCGATCGCGATCGCCGCCTCAACTGGCAAGACTGTACCCCTGTTTGCCAGGCTGTTGAGGCCGCTGAGCAAGCCATGGGTGACGCGGGTCGAGTGCTGGTACGCCCCTCCGGCACCGAGCCGCTGATTCGAGTCATGGTCGAGGCTGCAGACGCAAGCTTAGTCGATCGCTGGACTCAGCATATTGTGCAGGCCGTCACCCAGCATTTGGCAGTGTAGCTACCAAGATCCCTAGGCTTTCCCAAAACCTAAGGATCTGAATCTGCTCAAGTAAAAAGCCAGGTGTTTCCCAATCAATTGCCCAATTTTAGGGCTAGTCAGGAACAGCTGAAAAACCGGTATAGCGGCCACGTTTAGCCAAAATACAGCGGCCACCATGGGGGCAGATAGACGGGGATGTTTCCCTCATCTATCTGCCCCTTGATTGCGTTTGGAGCCTAACGATGGTGGCAAGTTTTTTCAGCCTGATGTTGGTGATAATTTTGCTGGGCATTTTTGGCCTCGCCCAGTGGTGGCAGATCCCTGTGGGCAACTTCGCCGACTGGGTTGTGGGCTTGGCCAGCTTTGGCTGGCTGCTAACGATTACCACCGTGCCCTGGAATATCTACTTTGAGGCCAAGGGAGCGCTGAGCGAAGCAACCCTGTCGGCAGAAAATGGCATCGCGGTAGACGATCGCCAGGTTGACTACGTGCGATCGCTAGCCCGCTGGTCGCTGCGGCTTGTCCTTGGGCTGCACCTGCTCACGGCCCTGGGCCTCTACCTGCTCGCCAGCACGGGCGTTAGTCAGCTGGGCTACTGGGGTTCGGTGGCGGCCCTGCTGCTTAGCGGCCTGCGCCCTGCCCTGCGCACCTACCAGTATTTTGCCGCCCGCATTGCCGCCATTCAGCAACAGTTTAAGTATCCCCGCGAAGATGTGGTCTGGCTGCGCGATCGCCTTACCCAAGCCGAAACCAAGCTAGAGCAGCTCACTACCCAGCTTGACACCGAAGACCCCGCCTCCTGGGCCGCCACCGAGCAGCGCCAGCGCCAGGCCCTGCGGCAGGATCTTACGGTTCTCGCTACGGAAGTTATGACCCTAACTGCTACTAATCAGACGGAGCACCAGCGATTGGCGTTAGAAGGACAACAGGCGATCGCCCAGCTCAGCGCCGACGGCCGGTTTCTAGAGCACGTGCGCGAAATTATTCGCTTCTTTAAGGCGGCGTAGAGAAGAGAAAGTAATGGGGTGATGGAGTCTTGGGGTGATGGAGTATGAGGAGTAAAACAGTCCCCAGAGTTCCTCCTCACCTATCCACCCCATCACGCATTCCCACCCCCAAGATTCGCTATAGTGATTTCCCAAGCCAGAAATACCTTCACTTCTATGATCGACACTACTGACCTCAAGCGCGAGCTGGACGAACTCACCAATCGCCTGGGTAAAACCCAGGAGTATCTTTGACATTCCTGCCCTCAAAGCCCGCATTCAAGACCTGGAACAGGTTGCTGCCCAGCCCGAGTTTTGGGATGACCAAAGCAAGGCCCAAGACACCCTGCAAGAGCTGAGCGACTATAAGGCCAACCTCAGCCAGCTCACCACCTGGCAAAGCAGCCTCGACGATACCATTGCCATTCTCGAGCTGCTGCAAGAGGACCAAGACGAATCTCTTTTTCAAGAAGCTCAGGCCACCGTTACCAGCCTCAGCCAGGAGCTCGATCAGTGGGAGCTTCAGCAGTTGCTCTCTGGCCCCTACGATAAGAAAGGAGCTGTACTCACCCTCAACGCCGGGGCAGGGGGCACCGACGCCCAAGATTGGGCCGAGATGCTGCTGCGCATGTACACCCGCTGGGCCGAGCGCCAGGGGTATCAAGTGCACCTGGTGGAAATATCCGATGGTGAAGAGGCCGGACTAAAATCAGCCACCTTAGAGATTACTGGACGCTACGCCTACGGCTATTTGAAGTCTGAAAAAGGCACCCACCGCTTAGTGCGAATTTCGCCCTTTAACGCCAACGGCAAGCGTCAGACCAGCTTTGCCGGGGTAGAGATTATGCCGATTCTCGACCAAAATATCGAGCTAGATATTCCCGAAAAAGATCTGGAAATTAAAACCTCGCGCTCGGGCGGAGCCGGTGGGCAAAACGTTAACAAGGTGGAGACAGCGGTGCGCATAACCCACCTGCCTACAGGCATTTCGGTGCGTTGCACCCAGGAGCGATCGCAGCTACAAAACCGCGAAAAGGCCATGATCATCCTCAAGGCTAAGCTGCTGATTATTGCTCAAGAACAGCAGGCCAAGGCGATCGCCGAGATTCGCGGCGACATGGTCGAAGCTAGTTGGGGTGCCCAGATTCGCAACTACGTGTTTCACCCCTACCAGCTGGTCAAAGACCTGCGCACTGGTGTTGAGACGACTGCCATTGAGGATGTCATGGCCGGGGAGCTCGAGGCCTTTATCCAAGCCTATCTGCGCCAGGAGAATCAGGTGCTGCAAGAGCAGACGGTCTAGGACGTGGAACGTAATCTAATGGAGTCAGCTGCCGGTGTGCCCTCCTAACAGTGCCCCCGCTACCCACTCAGAAAACCCAGTACATTAAAGCTATCTAGCACTGCGACGTTTCCTATGAGCCAAGAGCAACCCACCCTAGACCCGACTGCGACCCCGCAGCCCTCGCCAACCGCCTCTACTGAAGCGCCCCCCAGCTTTGTCAAATTGGCCATGCGCAACATGGTTAAGAAGGGCGGCAAGTCGCTGTTTCACTTCTCACTGACTGTGACCGCTCTGCTGACTCTGCTGGTGGGTTTAGCCTACCTAACCCGCTAGCCATGGCTACAACTCTTTCTCCTATGCCGACCCTAGAGGTGGCCCTAGACCCAGAGCATCCCGAGGCTGAGGTGATATCTACCGACGAGTGGGAGACCTGGTTCACTCAGTGGGGTCAGCAGATGGCCCTGGAGGGGTCGCCGATCGGGTCCTACGAGCTATCGCTTAAACTGACGACCGACGAGGCGATCGCCGCCCTCAACCACCAGTTTCGCCAGCTCGACCAGCCCACCGACGTGCTCTCCTTTGCCGCGCTCGAAACCGATTTTCCTCAGATTGACGAAATTTTAACTACCGAGCCCCTTTATTTGGGCGACATTATTATCTCCCTAGACACTGCCGCTCGTCAGGCAGCAGAAGCGGGTCACTCCCTGCGCTGGGAGACAGCTTGGCTAGCTGCCCACGGCTTCCTACACCTGCTGGGCTGGGATCATCCCGATGACCCTAGCCTGGTCGCAATGCTAGACAAACAAAGTGAATTGCTCGCTACTGCTGGGTTAAAGTCTGAAGAAGTAGGCTAAATTAGCCCTGATTCGTTCTCCACGGTACGGTATAGGGGCATATCGCCTAATGGCTTATATCAGTAGTTGTCTATGACCCTCTATAGCGAAAAATCTGAGACAGCGGTGTCGGTGCCTGAGGCTAACCTCAGTCCGGTAGACCGCTCGCTCTCTTGGAAGGTAGCCACAAATCTACTAGTGAGCTTCAGATATGCCTGGCAGGGGGTGGCTTATGCCTTTCGCACCCAACGCAACTTTCGCATTCACGTAGTGGTGGGCAGCTTTGCAGTCAGTTTGGCGATCGCCCTCAGCCTCGCCCCAGTAGAACTGGCGGTGATTATTCTCACCTGCGGCATCGTGCTCACCATGGAGCTGATCAACACCGCCCTAGAGTCGGTGGTCGATCTCACCGTCGAGCAGACCTACCACGAACTCGCTAAGATTGCCAAAGATTGCGCCGCAGCCGCCGTGCTGATCTCGGCGCTGATTTCGGTGTCGGTCGCCGCCTGTCTGCTGCTGCCGCCGCTGTGGCAACTCCTGCAACCTAAGTTCTTTTAGCCTTAGCTTTCTCAACCCCATTCTGCCTGCGCCCATGATTTTGGTCATCGACAACTACGACAGCTTCACCTACAACCTGGTACAGTACCTAGGCGAACTGGGGGCCGAGCTACCGGTGGCAGGCGACCTGCGGGTGTTTCGCAACGACGAGATCACAGTGGATGACATTACCGCTCTCAAACCCGACGGCATCGTCATCTCCCCTGGCCCTGGCACCCCCGACGACTCAGGGGTTTCGCTAGAGATCATCGAAAAGCTTGGCCCCACCCTGCCAATTCTCGGCGTGTGTCTAGGCCACCAGAGCATCGGTCAGGTGTTTGGCGGCAACGTGGTGCGCGCCGCTGAACTGATGCACGGCAAAACTTCTCCCGTCTTCCACACCGGTCAGGGCGTATTTGCCGGTCTAGAGAATCCTTTTTTGGCTACCCGCTACCACAGCCTGGTGATCGATCGCCCCACCTGCCCCGAGACCCTCGAAATCACTGCATGGGTCGAGGATGGCACCATCATGGGCGTGCAGCACCGCGACTACCCCCACCTGCAAGGGGTGCAGTTCCACCCCGAGAGCATTCTCACCGAGTCAGGCCTACAAATTTTGCGGAATTTTTTGGTATCGCTGCCGGTGCCAATCGCAGCCTAGTTGCAGCGTAGAGACAATGGCGGCTAAGAATTACTGAGCAGAATCTGGCTGAGTCCTCTGCTGTTGGTCTCCCATCCGCCTCCAAGCCGACCCGCAGCTACAATTAGAGCTAAAGCTTTTCCGGGGTTCTCAGCCATGAGCGTTACCAAAAGCCCAGTTCGCTGGACCACGAAAGACATCGAAGCGCTCCCTGAGAATGAGTGGGTTCGCTACGAGATTATCGACGGAGAGCTGTTTGTGACCAGGTCGCCTCACCACAAGCACCAGCAGCTGGCTGGCCGTATTTTTGCCGCGCTAGATAACTGGGCTTTCAGCTCTGGCCAAGGCGAGGCATCCATTATGCCGGGGCTGATTTTCTCCGATGCTGACAATGTTTCTCCTGATGTAGTCTGGGCAAGCACCGAGCGAATAGCCCAAATTCAAGACGAGGCGGGCCACTTCCAGGGGGCACCGGAGTTGGTCATCGAAGTGTTATCGCCGGGTAAAGCTAACGAAGACCGCGATCGCTCCGCCAAGCTTAAGCTCTACTCCATCCAAGGCGTCTTGGAATATTGGATTGTCGATCGCACGGCGCAGCGCATCGAGATCTACTGTCGCGAGCAGGCTCAGTTAGTCTTAGTTGCCACCCTTTTAGCCCAGGACACGATTACCTCAGACCTGCTGCCGGGATTTGCCTGCGAGGTAGCCCGCTTGTTTGCAGCGCGAGGTTAACCAGCAGTAGTAGAATACGAACACGGTATTAACGTTTGTAACAGAATCTCTCAGGAGTCAAGCATGGGCCGGAAACAGGCGATCGTGATTGGGGCTGGGGTAGGCGGGCTATCCATGGGTATTCGTCTGCAAAGCCTGGGGTTTGACACCACCATCGTTGAGGCACTGGATGCCCCTGGTGGGCGGGCCTATGTGCGCCGCGAGCAGGGCTTTACCTTCGACATGGGGCCGACGGTGATCACGGTGCCCCACTTTATTGAAGAGCTATTTTCGCTGGAGCGCGATCGCGCCAACCTGACTGCCGAAGATTTTCCCTCCACCATCCTCGATGAGAACAAGCGCATCAAAGAAGGGATTTCTGGTGGGCCCAACACTAGCCGCTACGTGCAGATCGTGCCGATTCTGCCCTTCTACCGCATCTACTTTGACGATGGCACCTTCTTCGACTACGACGGCGACGAAGCCCATACCCACGAGCAGATTCTGGCCCTGGGCGAACCGGGCGATCTAGAGGGCTATAAGCGCTTCCACGAGCAGGCCCGCGCCATCTTTGAGCGGGGCTTTTTAGAGCTGGGCTACACCCACTTTGGCGATGTCGGCACCATGCTCAAGGTCGCTCCTGACCTGCTCAAGCTCGATGCCGTGCGCAACCTGTTTCGCTTTAGCGGCCGTTACTTTAAAAGCGACAAGCTGCGCCAGGTGTTCACCTTTGAGCCGCTGCTGGTGGGCGGCAACCCCCTGTCGGTGCCTGCCATCTACGCCATGATCCACTTTGTCGAAAAAACTTGGGGCATTCACTTTGCTATGGGCGGCACTGGGGCGCTGGTGCAGGGCTTTGTGAAAAAATTTGAGGATCTGGGCGGCAAGATCAGGTACAACGCGCCGGTCAGTAAAATCAACGTCATCCGCAAAGACGGCAAGAAGGTAGCCACGGGCGTCACCCTAGGCGACGGCTTGACGATGACGGCCGATGCCGTCGTGTCGAATGCCGACTGGGCTACCACCTACGGCAAGCTGATCGAGCCCCAGTACCGCTTTTGGAACAGTGACCTGCGGGTGAAGGTCTCCCAGCAGTCGATGTCGGTGTTTGTGATCTATTTTGGTTTCAAGGCTGACGGCAACGAAACCGAGAAGCTGCGCCATCACAGCATCATTCTTGGCCCCCGCTACGAAGAGCTGCTCAAAGATATCTTTGGCCGCAAGATCCTTCCTAAAGATTTCTCCCAGTATCTGCACCTGCCGACCCTCACTGACCCGTCGCTAGCGCCTCCTGGACATCATGCGGCCTACACCCTAGTGCCCATGCCCAACAACAAGTCGGGCATTGACTGGTCTGAGGTGGGCGATCGCCTGCGCGACATCGTCTTCGACTTCCTCGATGAACGTGGATATCTGCCCAATCTGAGGGAGCGGCTGGTGTGCCACAGCTACATCACCCCCGACTACTTTGAAAACACCCTCGATGCCTACGCGGGCAATGCCTTTGGCCTCGAACCTCTGCTGGTGCAGTCGGCCTTTTTCCGGCCCCACAACCGCAGCGAAGACATCCACGGCCTCTACCTGGTAGGGGCAGGCACCCAGCCCGGCGCTGGCACTCCCAGCGTGATGATGTCGGCCAAGATGGCGGCGCGGCTAGTGGCGGAGGATTATGGCGTAGATGATGCGATCGTTAGTGGTCAGGCAAGCCCCGAGCTAAGCATCCGATAGATCAGGACCAGTGTAGGGTGGGCAGTGCCCACCCTACACTGCGGGTTTGCTCAACATACCCGCTCCTGTAAGCGGTGCATTGCGGTATACGACTAGCCTGGGAAATGCGCAGGGTTGGGGGCCGCTAATGCACCCTACACATCCTTGGGTGTCGGCAAACCCAAAACTGCCAAATCCAATATCCGGAATTGGTACGTCCAGTTCTATGGCTGGCTCAAAATGAGGCAATAAACCGGCGGGTTGCGGTCTACACTAGGCTAGCCAAAGCTATACGTGCGGGAGTGAGAGTGCAATGAAACGGCGACAACTACTGGGTTATGCAGGGGCAGGGTTGGGTGCCACCCTGGGGCTAGGGCTAGTTGGCTCCGCAGCCCAGGCTCAGACCGCAGGCATCACCATTCGCAGCCTGGGCCATACGGCCTTTCTCTTCACCGGCGGCGGGCGACGCATTTTGGTCAACCCCTTTCGCCGCATTGGCTGCACTGCTGGCTTCCCCTCCCCGGCCGTGCCTGCCGACCTGGTCATGATCAGCAGCCGCCTGTTTGACGAAGGCTATCTGGAGGACCTTCCCAATGAGCCTCGCGTGCTCACCGACCCCGGCATCTATGACTTTGAGAACCTGAGAGTGCAGGGCATTCTTACCCCCCACGATCGCCAGGGCGGGCGGCGCTTTGGCAACAACACTGTCTGGAAATGGACCCAGGGCGGCGTCACCATCGTCCACATGGGCGGAGCCGCTGCACCGCTGGGGGTAGAGGAGCAGATTTTGCTAGGCCGCCCAGATATTATGCTGGTACCCGTGGGCGGTGGCCCCAAGGCCTACACCCCTGCCGAGGCGGTGCAAGCCGTGCAGGTGCTAAAGCCCAAAATTGCGATTCCGACCCACTATTTGACGACGGTTGCTGGCGAAAGCTGCGAACTTTCCCCCGTGGACGAGTTTCTGAGTCTGATGCAGGGCACTCCAGTCACCCGTGCCGCCAACGGTTCCTTGAGCTTGCGCCCCAGCGACTTGCCCAGTCAGGGAACGCGGATTCAGGTTTATCAGTACCCTAGAGCGTAGGCTGCTATTAAGGACGTAGGGGTTTAAGGTATCAGGTACAGGGTGTAGGTTTTCCCCTAAGCCTTTACCTAACCCCTTCCACCCATCGACCCTTTCACCCATCGACCCTCCGCCATGACCTCCTCCTACGCCCACCGTCGTCAGCGCGCCATGGACCTCATTGGTGGCGGCACGGCCGTTTTTGCCAGCGCCCCTCCGGCGGTGATGCACAACGACGTAGACTACCCCTTTCGTCAGGACAGCAATTTTTACTACCTGACGGGATTCAACGAGCCGGGCGCGGTGGCCGTGCTGGCTCCCCACCACGATGAGCACAGGTTTGTGCTGTTTGTGCGCCCTAAGGATCCTGAAAAAGAAACCTGGTCGGGCTACCGAGTCGGGGTAGATCTGGCCAAGGAGCGCTTTGGGGCCGATGAGGTCTACCCCATTGGCGAGCTCGACGAGCACCTGCCCAAGTATTTAGAAAAGGCCGATCGCCTTTACTACCACTTTGGCCATGACCAAGCTTTGAATAACCAGGTAATGCGCCACTGGCAGCGGCTGCTGGCCACCTACTACAAGCGCGGTACCGGCCCGGTCGCCATCGAAGACGCCAGCCTAATGATGCAGGCCCTGCGGCGGGTGAAGTCAGCAGAGGAGTTGGATCTGTTGAGAAGGGCGATCGCGATCGCCGCCAAAGCCCACAACCACGCCCGCGACATCACCCGCCCCGGTCGCTTTGAGTACGAAATTCAGGCGGAGATGGAGCACATCTTTCGTCTGGAGGGGGCGATGGGGCCAGCCTACACCTCGATTGTGGCCTCGGGGGCCAACGCCTGCATTCTGCACTACGTCGAGAACAACTGCCAGATGCAGGAGGGCGACCTGCTGCTGATCGACGCGGGCTGCGCCTACGACTACTACAACGCTGACATTACCCGCACCTTTCCGGTGGGGGGGCGCTTTAGCGATGAGCAGCGAATTTTGTATGAGCTGGTGCTGGAGGCGCAGCTGCGGGCGATCGCCGCCGTTAAACCCGGTGCCCCCTTCAACGAATTCCACGATGCCGCTACCCGCACCATTACCGAGGGGCTAGTGGAACTAGGCTTGCTGGCGGGCAACGTGGACACCCTGGTCGAAGAGAAGAAGCACAAGGCCTTCTTTATGCACGGCACTGGCCACTTCTTGGGGCTAGACGTGCATGACGCGGGCATTTTGCGCAATCCCGATAAGACCTGGCAGCCGTTTGAGGTCGGCAACGTGGTCACGGTCGAGCCGGGTATCTACATTTCCCCCACCTATGAGCCGGTAGAGGGGCAGCCCCAGATCGACGATCGCTGGCGAGGCATCGGCATTCGCATCGAAGACGACGTGTTGGTGAACGAAACCGGCTGCGAGGTTCTAACCGCTGCGGTGCCCAAAACACTAAAAGATATGGAACGTTGAGGACTTTGTGAAACCATGATTGGCACTCAATCAACCGCAAAAACGGTCTTCCTCCTAGTCTCCATGGTGGGTTGGCTGCTGGTGGGAGCGGCCATGATGTATCTCTTCCCGGCGATCGCCGATGGGCTGGTGGGCAGCGATCTCACCCATTTGTGGATGACAAATCTCGCCCGCAGCGGCTACAACCCGACCCTGGGCTGGGTCGGGGGTGGCATAACCCTAGCGCTGACAGTAGCGGGTAACTGGGTGTGGTATCAGTACTTTAACGGTAAGCGTTAGGGCGATCGAACTAACTTTTTAGGTTTGTTGCGGGAATTTGTTATTATCCGATTCCCCTAAATGAGCTGGCTATAGTGGGAAAGCTCGATGAGGGCTCACGGCTTTAGCAAGACTCTAATGGCATATCCAAAACCAAATTCCCAGCCTCTGCAAACCCACTTTATCTATCGACAGCAACTCCACAGCAGTCTAGCTTTGGCGGCGGTGTTTGCTTCTCTGCTGGCTGGGTGCGACAACAGCAGCTCCACTATCAGCGACCAAAACGCTGAGGAGGCGATTCCGGCGGTGTTTTACGAAACCACGGAGCAATGCGAAGCCGACATTACCAAACAGCAGCAAGAATATCAGGTCTTACTTGAGGCCCATCAGCAGAATCAACTGGCTCAGCCCCCCACTCCCCCCGTGATGAAGGTTGAGGACTGCGCACCACAGATGCAGGCCGCTCAGCAGGAACACGATCGCACCGCTCCGGTCTATTCCAGCCTGGCAGACTGCCAGGCCGAAGGGGTACAGTGTGAAACCACGCCCGCCAACGCTGAAACTAGTGGCTACCGGCCGGCCTATGGCGGCACCTTTCTCTACCCCTATAGTTCTCCCAGCTTTGTCTATCTCAATTTTGGTGGCACCAACCGCAGCGTCTATCAACCCCACACCGTCTTCCGCAGCAGTCAGCCCGGGCAGGTAGTTACCCCCCTCGGACGCACCGTTCCCCAAACCAGCCCCGGGCCGGTGTCGGTGCCGCGCCACACCAGTGTAGTCGCCCCCCAACGACCCACCGGCACCGCAGCTAGGGGCACCATTACCGGTCGCAGCAGCCAGGGATTTGGCTCAACCTTCAAAAGTACGGGTAGGGGTGGAAAGTAGTCGCTTATGAAACCCTTCAAGGTAGTTCGACGTCGCAACTGGCAGCAGCACATCCAAGCCAACGCATACCAAACTGAGGTATTGAGCGACCCAAAGCAGCAATATTGGGTCGAGGCCCTGCCCCAGCCCTTTGCTCTCCAGTTTGATACGCAGGAAGAAACTGCGATCGCATCTGCCACCGAGCAATTGTGGCAGATGTGCGTAGAGTTTTTAGACTGGTTCTTCACCGACCACGAGCCGGGGGATGTCGATCAGCGTTTAGCCAGCTTACAAATTCGTCCCGATTACTGGCCAGCGATCAAGGCTAGCTGGGACCGCACCGACCCAGTAGAAGACCTCTCCCTCTGCACTCGATTTGATCTGGTGGTTACCGAAGACGGTCAAATCAAACTGATCGAAATCAACGGTGAAACGCCGCTGCTGGGGGCAGAAACTATTTATCAGTGGAACTGGTTGGTCGACTACAAGCGCAACCACCAAACTGGCTCATTTCCCCTACCCAACGACGCCAGCCAGTTCAACGAGTTTTGGGACATGGTAGCTGGTCAATGGCGGCGCATCGCTGAGGCCTACAACCTGCGCCAAACGGGCATCTCCTTCCTAGTCGATGAGAACCTAGAGGAAGATCTAGAAATGGCCATGCAGCTGATCCAGATCCTCCACGACGAGGTGGATAGCGACATCTACACCCAAATTGTCTACCTACGGGGCCTCCAAGATGAGCAGGGCCAAGAGGTGCAGCGGGGGCTGGGGCTAGATGAAGAAGGCTATTTCGTCGATCACGTGAACGATCGCATTCCAGTGCTGTGGAAAATCTACGACTGGTCTGACATTCAAAACGATATGGCCAACGCTCAAGCAACCCCTGTTCTGGCTAATCGTCTAGAGGCTGGAGATATCAAGGTGATCGAACCCCTCTGGAAGCAGGTGCTCTCTAATAAAGGGGCCATGGCCCTAATGTGGGACCAGTTCAAAGCCTCTGACTATAGCCCCTATTTGTTAGCAACCTACTTCGACAGCGACATTTCCCCTGAGGCCACAAAGCTGATGTTGGAGATGCACGTCAAAAAGCCCATGCTGGGGCTAGAGGGGGTGGGTACCTCAATTGAAACGGGGGTCGGTGAACTGGAGAAACGGGACACCCTAGGCTACGGTTCAGAAGGGTTTGTCATTCAAGACTATATCGAACTTCCCCAGGCCTTTGGCTACCACTACATGGTCGGTAGCTGGGTCATCAACGGCGAGGCAGCGGGCATCATCCTGCGCGGAGACACCTCGCGCATCACAGGACGCCACTGCCTGATCATTCCCCACATTGTCTCCGATGATGGGCTCTATATTGCCGGTATTTAGAGCGAGGACAGGCTACAGTTTTTTTACGGGTGAGGTCGATGGTATTGGCACGCAGGCCCAAACTGGGGCAAAACCATTGGGTTCTAGATCAGATTCTCCCTTTCGATCACTCCATTCCAGAACAGTATTTTGCTCATGCCCCCAACGGGGTTTGGCAAAACTTTTGCAGCTTGCTCAGCCGAGACGTCTATTCAGAAGGAGACTCCCAGTCGTTGTACGACTATGTGATGTCGCGCCAAGCAGAAATGTCAGCAGACTTTCTAGCCATGCTGAGGCTCTGGCTGGCCGATGAACTTAAACATTACGAAGCCCTGCGACGCACCTATCACTGCCTGTCAGGGGTAAGTTTTGTTGACATGGATCGCTGTTTCTCAGAACGGGTTCATGACTTTGATCCGTTGCAAATCACCCTGCAAGACGAATTTACGCTGCTGGTGACGTTGATGTTTGATGAAATTGGCTCCGTCTACTCCTACCGACGAGATTTGGCCGAATATTATCAACATTTCGGGCCAACTATTCAGAAGATCGGCCACCATCTGGTCAAAGACGAGGGTATGCATTTCAACAACGCGGCTGAACTGCTGTTGGCCCATCACCAGCATCGGCTGAGGGACGTTAGGGCCTTTCTAGAGCAAATTTCCCAGCTGGAAGGTAGCCTAAAGACCTACTACAAAACTTTTTTTCTAGATCACGCCCAGGAGCAGTATCGATTTCCCAAGCACTTTAACCAGGTCATTATTCGCGTTATCTTGGCCCGCCTAGGGTTGGGCCAGCAACCCACGTCAAAAGAACTGAAAGAGCTCTGGCAGTGGGTACCAGAGGGGCATAGCTTGGTACCAATCTTCGACGCCGCAACTCGGCGTCATGCCGCTGCTGTTAGCTAGTCGTTTCACCTCGTGGGCCAGCTTGTTTGCGGCGGGGCCTGCTGCTTTGCATCTAGGGGCAGCGATGCTGGGTTCTCTTCTCATCACCGAGTGGGTCGTGGCGCACTCAGCCAATCGAATGTTTATTCGCTGGGCTAGCGGTCATTGCCATCAGTTATTGCTCTCAGTCATCGTCTCGATTCCAGCACCCCCACGGCTTTCAGCCTTGCCACAGTGCCCCGTCCCGTACAAAACAGCACCGTTACTAATCTCCGCCATCCTATTGCAGCAGTTGATTTAATTAGGACACTTTGACAACCAAAATTCTCGGGTAGGGGCGTTGCACTGCAACGCCCCACATCGACGTGTCCTAACCCAATAGACGCTCGTAGTAGCCTGTGGCTCAAGTCTGAACCAACACCGCTCCTCTGAGGCTGTAGACAGCAGTTCGCTTGGGGACTGCCCCCTGCCTTACTGCAACGAGCTTCAGAACTGCTTTGGTCTTGAGCCTTAAAGTGACTTTGATACAGGTAGGAGCACGGGGCTTAACAGAATAGTCCAGCTCTAGTCCATGCGGTGTGACCGCATCCAATCGACCAGATTTCACAAAAAGGGTTGAAACGTTCCTATCCTCTGCTAAGATATGAAACTGCAAATGCAAAACGGGCGATTAGCTCAGTTGGTAGAGCGCCTGCCTTACAAGCAGGATGTCACTGGTTCGAGTCCAGTATCGCCCATATCTGTTGTTGTACGTTCGCACGCTAAATGTCGCGATTCGCAGATTGATGTCGTTTTTCGCACAATCGTGTCGTTTTGGCAGAAATTCTCTATCGAGATAGACAGAACTGCGCTTCGCAAATTAGATGTCGCTAATTGCTCCTGAAGATGAATCCAATTTAGATTTGGATCCATCTCTTGAAAATAGATCGTTCAGCTATTTACCCATCCAAATTATGAACGAGTTGGCGTAGCCCTTATTGTTGTAAGGCAGGCGCTCCTTTCAACCCTCCTCTGTCTTAGATGGTCTTAACTTATGCGGCGACCCCTTGCTGAGAGAGCTGATGCAACCACAGTCCTACTGTCAATGTAGGCTGACGGCCCAGCTTTATTGCGCCCTTTCAACCCAACCACAACTGGGAGGGCTGATGCGACCAGCGGGCCGAGTCATCCCGGCGCTGCCGGAACTCCAGCTTTCAACCCAACCACAACTGGGAGGGCTGATGCGACTATCTCGGCCAGCGGCTCTAGCAGGGTCGTCATGCTCACTTTCAACCCAACCACAACTGGGAGGGCTGATGCGACGGTAGTGTAGGTGGGTCGTGTTTACTGAGGAGTTAAGCTTTCAACCCAACCACAACTGGGAGGGCTGATGCGACTCCGCAGCGCAAGATCCTTGATGTGAGCAGGTTCCAGAGCTTAGTTTGGCGAACCTACTCTCTGTGGCTTTAGTCCGACTAGGTTGGAGACTACTAGCTCTCGCTAGATATCTTTCGAAGATAGCCTAGACAAGCCTTTCAGGACTTTGGCAAACCCCCTAGGGATTTTACCCTTGCTTAGGTTTGCCAAAAAATATTGGGGGAGGGTTCCTCCTTGATCGGAGGCGATTCGGTAGCCACCACTCCAGTTGTTCTACATCACTAAGGATGTAGAGGTTCTGTACCCTCACAAGGTGAAGGCTTTACTTCCTTTGCCGGGTGCGCACCTAAGCTACATTAGAAGAGAACACTCAACTAACCTAGCAAACCACCCATTCTCAGTTAACTGAGGTGGGCAGCGGCTTCAGAGTACATCCTTTGACGGGGTCGCGGAACGCGCTCGTTGGAAGCGGACAGCTACCAGGGCCGGAAAGAAAAGCTGTTGGACAACAGCCAAACTGACCCTCATTTTTCACAGTTCAGCGGCTTTGAAAAGCATGAACTGCGGCGCTAGAGTTCATCATATTCCATTTTCTAGGTACAGGAGTACTGGCAACCTATTTTGTTGCTGCCTGACGGCGGTAGTAAGCCGATAGAGCAACATTGCGGGCAGTCTCTTGGGGATTGTCTGCAACCAGTGCGGGAACAACCTCAACTGGAATGCCCAGCTTGGCAGCTTTGCTTTTGATCAGCTCTGCTAGCTGGTTGTAGCTCCAGTGGTGCAAGCGCAGGCTAGCAGCGCGAGCATAGCGCTTTTGGGCCGCTACCGAACCGACAATCTTGATAGCGGCTTGGGCTCGGAGCTGGGCTTCTAGTTTGTCTCTTAAGCCTCTGGTCTCGGGCAGCACGATAGCCGACACCTGGGCTTGGTAGGCGGCATCTACAACCCGTTTAGCCAAGACTTGATTGAGATAGTTGCCTAAGTTGGCTTCTTGGTAGGGAGCATAGTGCTCCCGTTTTAGGGCTTTATGGCGTTCATGGTTATGGCGCTGTTGCTGGATCTTTTGCTGTCGGAGGAGATGGGACTGATCGGTTTTGGCATTGGTGGTTTTGAGCAGTTGCCGAGTTGATCGATAGTAGAGGGATTGTTTGCTCCGTAGATCGACCACGGCTAGAGTGACGGGGTGCTGCAAGGCAAAGCTGACGCCTAGGATTAGGTGGGGTTGTCCTTCGTGGGGCTCCCGACTGGGCAGGGGAATAGGATACTGCTCGATAGGCTGGAGGCGATTTAGATGTCCTTGGCGTTGTTTCGCGACTTTGCTGGCAGAGTCGGGTGGGTAAAGGTTGGGGTTTTGAGTGCTGTTGAGTTTTTTCTGCCGCTTCTGCTCGATCCCCTCACGGGTTAAAAGCTGGGTATCAATCTGGCAGTGGAGGTAAAGGTAGTTATCCTGCCAAGGATTCCCGGTAGGTTGGTGGGATGACTGGTTAGCTGGTTTCCAGAGCAGGCTGGCGGTACGGAGGAGGAGAAGGCTGCCGGAGATGGGGCCTTTGCCACGCTTGTAGACATCCCAATCCTGTACAAACCGCTGGAAGTAATGATGCTGTCTGCGATCACACTGCACCTTAAACACATGTTCGCCCAGCCCGTTGAATTTGACGCAGATTTGTTGCTTGGGCGGTTTACCTTTACCTCGGGGTCTTTCTTCCACAAACCAGGTCAGGTCATTATTGCTGCCATACAAGATGGGATAGGGGAGGGGATTGGGTTTCCTTAGCAGTTGGGCCTTCCACTGAGCTAGCTCTGCTGCGCTGTTGGGGATCTGGTGAGTGAGTAATTCCAGGGCTTCCAAAAAGGTCTTATCGGTCAAGTCTCGGCCCTTGGGGAGTCTGCTTGCCAGCTGTTCTTCTAGGCGCTTAGCGGCTTTTTGCTTGCTCAGCAGCATGTGCTGATAGCGTTCGGGCTTCTCTGGTTTTTCTAACACTGCACAGCCATTCTTGAGCAAATGAACAGCGACACAGCGGGTTAGCAGAGAGGAGGATTCGTCGTAAAGCTCAAAGAGCTGATTGACTAACTGGCGTTTTGAAACGGTTCTGTCACTTCGTTCGCGCTGCTGTTGGCTGCCTCTACGAGACAGAGGAAGTTTGGGCTGGTCTGCTTGAAGCTGATCTATGACCCTCTGTAAGATTTCCTTTGCGCTGGCCCGAAAGGAGTCCCAATCTAAACTGCATAGTTCCAATATATCGGCATCGCTCTTCAGGATGTCGATCCAGCGTTTGAGACCATCAAGCCGCTGCTGGCGGGACGCTTGGAGGGCAAACCAGGCATCGTAGGTATAGGCCACAATCATTGCAGCAGAGCTATAAAAGCGGCCTGGCTGGCCGGAAAAGCGCTCATCTTGCCGGAGGGATGCACAGAGATCGCGAATTGCCCTAGCAGGAATCTTGCCAGCTTGTCTCCAATTTTCGAATTCAGTTTGGAGAGGGATAACCTGCATTAATTCTGAAACCAATGGTGTGTTGAAATGAGCCATCAAATTCCAGACATATTGTCGGGTAGCTACTAAAGCTGTCAACTGACACTGAATTGTGATAACACCCATGAAACCCTATCTTGAAGAAAGATTGCCTCAATGCGCTTTGTGGTTAAGCAGATGCTTTTCCCTTTGAAACTCAAAAATCCCAACTCTCCGCTGAAACTTAGAGGATAGATATTCCAAGACGAAATACTTTTGGAGATCGTCATCAACCTTACGAATAGGCAATGAATCGACCGTAGCAAAGCAAAAGATATCGATTTCCATGTAACTTCAAAAGCCTATGGAGAGAATTGGAGTTAGCAATTACTCCTGCTACTTCTGACAAGGCTTAGTTGCCTTAGTCCTTCAAAAATTAATCTTTGCTTTAACTTTAGATCTGTCAAAGACAACTTCTCCTCCTGCATATCTCTGACTTTAAGGACACCCAAAAATCGGGAAGGTGCATCTAGCTTTTCTTCCGTATAAGCAAGAATATGGGTTATGTTGTTTGGGTCATAGCGAAGTCTTACCTTGTTTATTTGGGGATCCAAAAGGCAATCTCCCTGATAAATTTGATTAAAAATTTGCACAAAGCCAGGTTTTTGTACCCTTCTCCCCGATTCTTGCTTCAGAAGGCATAAATCAAAACTTTGCTTATCAGGTACGTCGGGTTTGACTTCGTCTTGAATTTCATCAACAGATTCATCCGATGGTAGCTTGGGCGACAGTTCGCTCATGGCAAAACCTAAATCAGCAGTTTTGTTGGATTCTACACTAGCTGAAAAAATGATTCTCGAAATTGGCAGGAATCATAAGATATTCTTGAGGGATATTTCTCAAAGCAAGTGGCTTAAAAAACTGACCTTGATTATTCTGGCGTAAAGTCTGAAAAGCCTGTAGTTCAAGGATATTGACTATAGATAGGTATACAAAGCTAAAGGATTTGTTTGCTTCCCCAAACGACCAACTATCTTGATATAAGTTCGTTTCATTTTTTGCTTACCAGTGAATGATTTGGCTTAAGCTGTCTGCCGCACTAAATCATTAGTTGGCTTGGTAAAATTGACTATCTGAATGTTCAGATCGAGATAGATCGGATGGTCTACGCTTAAGATGATAGGCTTTCTAAGCGACATTGGAGGAATTTAATATGCCAGAGGACTAATTTGGTTTGAAAGCTCTTGTGAATATACGTCGATAAGCAGAACTTATGACAAACAGGATTTTAGCCCCTTGCATAGAAGGAAAGCATTTCTTGTGTGTAGTCTCAACTACAAACCCAGAAGAACCCTAACCATAATCAATCAGGGGCCTAGGTAGTCCATTATCTCAACCAACTTCTCTTTTGCTACAGTCCAGTGGTCATGCGACAAATGACTCAGATTTACCAGAACTGAGCTGTAGTCCACGATAAACAGGAAGTCATTCTCAGTAATTGTTGCTGGGAACCAGTCGCCCTCGACAACATATTTCTTCTGAAGAGCTTCCAGGTCAAATGTTGCGGTCTCTACAGCAAAGGCATACAGCCCATCGAACTGGCTCCCCATTGCCAAGGACGTAAGCTGAAACTGAATACCCTGGGCGGAAACTAGGGGCTCAGGTACCTGCCGGTGGTTCGCGTCTCCGTGTGCAGCAGCGGCAAGGCTCGCTATTTCCTTAGCCGCAAACTTCAGCCTATTCTGAGCGTCCTTGACATAAGAGCTGAAATCGACCTCTATCCCCCTTGCCTTCAGCTCTGAGTCGAGGTTCTGAGTTACCAGATCTAAGGAAGTTTTGAGCAGAGCTGCATCTGTCAGCCTCTCAAACTGGGCCTTCTCCAGCATGGTCTCTTTGACCAACTCGTTGAAGGTAGCATCAACGACCAGGTTGTTATGCCGCTCCTGGTTGCGTAGCAAGTCAATCAGGTTATCGAACAAGTAAGCCCCATTAGGGGAGTACAGAAACTTCATAACAAAATCTCCGTCAGATAAACTTGGTACTGGTTAGTGCCCAGAAAGGCTGTCGCCACCAAAAGCCCTCTGATAGAGCGCGTGTTTAGCTCTGAGCAGGCAGAGGTGTAAGAGGCCAAGCGGATAACCTCCTCGTCTATGGTTCGCTGGAGAGCTACTAGAGAGCCTGTAGAGGCTTTGGACTCCACCAGGTAGATCGCGCCATCGAGTGCGACCATCACGATGTCTGGATAGTCCTGGATAGGGCGGGCTAACTTACGGCAGCGATACAGTCGCTGAGCCAGAAATCCAGAAACCCCCTCCCCAATGCCCGCCACTGCTGTCTTGCTTGGGGATACAGAATGATTTTCACTACGACTGTAGAACAGAGGCGGGTAACCCGGTGCCAGAAAGTGCCCGCCGCGATAGGTAAACCAGATGTTGAGTTCCTCCAACGGGTCAAATACAACCTGTTCGGAGTACCGCCAAACACACCCTCGCAACACATCCTCGTGAAGCTCTAGGGTCTCCGTGGATCTATAGTCCACCAGACATTGACTGAGTTGTTGCTGGAATCGTAACTGTAGTCCCCGCCGACTAGCAGAGGCTTTAGCAATGGCTTGCAGTGTGGGAGATAACGAAATCTGTCGCCGTGAAATTGAAAGGCTAATCACTAGGAGTAACACGATAGACCTAGCCTCAAGTTACTCAGGTCTTCAGCGTTTGAACCCCTTTACCTATCACTGTGATAGGTCATCATCTTGATCCACTGGTGGACAAATGTATTTTCTGTACCGTCTGAATCCAGGAGGCAGTTTGTCGTAGTGCTTCAATAAGAAGTGCATCTCCGCTAATCGTCGCTGATATAACGGTTCTGCCTCCCTACGGCCTTCTCCTTGAGCAAACCATCGATCTACAGTCGGCAGTGAACATCCGCAAATCTGAGCCATTTGGGCATGAGTGACAGCCCAGCGGCTGTAGAACTCCTGAGGAGACATTTTTAGAGTGCATTTCGAGTAGAACTTCAGTAAAGCGAGTTCCTGCTGCCCAAGGCTCCGTGGATGCCTCATGACTCGGCTGCTCTCTGGAGACGAACACGCCGGTTGGAGAGCCGTATCAACCGAGTATGGATTAAATCAGCTTGCCAAACGACAGCGTATTGTTCCTGCCTCTGGCAGGATTTATTCCCCGGTATCGTGGCGATGTAGCACCAGTCCCCCTGTCCACCCTCGCTTCTAGGGATATAACCCCAGTGGATGACCCGTCCCCATTTTCTACCCTTTCTAGACTGTGCCCCGGTCGTATACCAGCACACCTGCTCACCCACATCGAATTTCCTCTGATCGCAAGTGGGTGTCTTTCCACTTTGCGGCAGGTAATCAGTAGGATTCCTAAAGGCAATAATTGCGGCTTCATAATCACGAAATACAGTCATAGTTTGGCTTTGAGTAATTTTCCTAGATTAATCGTCATAGCTCAGGCAACTGGCATGGGCTCAGGGGGACAGTCAGGGAAGACAGTTCCTCTTTTCCACACTGACAAGGACGCTCCATGGCCCAAGAATGTCGTCCTGCCATAGCAACACGTACCGCATTTGTTCTAATGAAGGACTGGTTTTATCCAGCTCAACCAGGTAATTCCAACGCCATTGCCCAAAGTGCTCCACCGGACGAATGCCGTATCCCTTGACAACACCGTGGTCAATGACTTCTCTCCCATCAGAGTCCTGTGCTTTCCAGCAAACCTTGTCATCTTGATCAAACCGCTGCTTGGGCCATTCCTTGGGATACGTGTCGCGCCAGGACTCTGAAAATGGCTCTAGCAGCCCATCCAGCGCATTCTGATACGCTAAAAATCCTCGCATCTACAACACTTCAAACGTAATGTACCTTATAAGATACATTATGTACCCAGATGAATGTAGACTTATGAGATACAACTCATGAATATTGAGTTGTGGAAAACAGCAGTCAAGCCGATATTAAAGTCCTTTTTGGCAAAGCCGTTCGTCGTCGCCGAAGAGAGTTAGATATTTCTCAAGAAGCGCTGGCCGAAAGGGCTGGTATGAATCGAACCTACGTTTCGAGCGTCGAGCGAGGTGAGCGCAATCCGACCCTTGAATCGATTGACCACTTTGCCAGAGCCTTAGACATCACGGTCTCAAGACTGTTTGTTGATTATGGAATTGAGGATGCGGAGTAAATCCACTTCTGAAGCGACAAACTGATCTCCCATCTACGAGTGGTTAGGGTCGGGAGAATTGCCTCTTCAGTAAAGGCTGACAGTGCTTAGCGCAGCCTCGATTCCTAGTAGCGTAGCGATGCTTTAGAAGCCCACGTAGACGCTATAGGATCTTGAGCCACTCCTAAAGAGTCTCAGAAGCAGAAGCACAGTAACACTGAGATCCCTATCCCCGGCTCAGCGCTTTCATGACCAGCCTCGGTTCCAAGAAAGCTGTAGGTGGCTTCACCATGTGGGCCACTTCAGTAAACCGAATATGGATCCATCCTTCCTGCTTCGACTTCTGAATGATTCTTTCTATGTACCCTTGAAACAGCCCAGCCATTGGACTAGACGGCACGATCCCTTCAGTCAAGGGGAACTGTAAGTCGGAACCCGTGGCAGCAGCCCAAGGGAATTCCAGTACCTTTGCTAATCTTTGCTGGAAACGAAAGGTCTCTAAAGGCTGGTGGCTCCTAGGCTGCTGTTGGAGCCAGTCCCGCAGTTCCATGGCCGATACGGCACTAACGGTCATTCCCTGACCATAGACGGGACATAGAGCACAGACTGAATCGCCGATGGCCGCAAAGCCATGGGGCACTTGGAGTTTTTCATAGTGGAACAACCGATTAGCCGTTGCCCGATGGGCCTTGATGTCGGATACCGGCTCTGCTGCTTTGAGCGCTTCGTAGAAGGTTGGATGAGCCAGGCTGTAGGCAAAGTCAAGAAAGCCATCTGGTTCCAACGGTGGATAGTCTTTGCTGTAACCGCCCAGAGTAGCAATCAGCTCACCACCTTCTACTTGAGCCATGTAGCCCAATCGGCAATTGTCTGGAGCCTCCTGAGCAATCAGCAGCACCTTCCAATCTGCTTTCCATGCCTCTGGAATCCGCAGGCGTTGCGTGGCATAGCCAACAAATGGATTAACGACTGTAGCAACTGGGACTGGAGCACCGATAGCTTCAAGCCACTCGGGTGCGCGGGTACTGCGTCCGCTGGCATCAACAACTAAGGCAGCCGAAAGCTGTTGCTCATCCCCCTGGCGGCCAGAGCGGTAGCAAATACCACTGATTTGATCAGGATCTCCAAGGAGACCACAAACCCGGCTGCTCTCAAGCCACTCCACGTTGGGTAGCTTGGCAACATAGCGACGAATAGTTGTCTCTAGCAGGGGACGGGTACACGTCACTGAAACCAGATTCGAATCCCCCTCAAAAGTGGCGTTGAAGCCCCCTTGATGGAAGTAATGGAATTCTTTGCCCCAATCAATCGAGACAGCACCTGCCAGTTCTAGGTCTTTTTCAATACCGGGAAAAAGCTCCTGCAGAATACGGTACCCTCGGACGAATAGGACATGAGGCTGAACTGACTGGGGTACTCCACGCCGAGGCGCACTGGTGGGTGGTAATTGATCCCGCTCAACGACAACCACCTGGTCGAAGGTTTCCGACAGTACCCGAGCAGCTAAGAGCCCAGCGATACTTCCTCCAATAACGACAGCCCGTGATGGAGAGGTGCCACTACTCATAGCCAAAGCCTTTTTCGTTGGTGGATTCTTGATTAGAATATCAAGCCCATCCTACAGGCGGTGTAGAAATTCCTTAACTCTCACAAGCTGCTCGTGAGGGGAGACACAAGCCAGGCGAATAAAACGACAGGTACCCAGAAACCGGCCCCGTCGTCAATAGTTACGATCTGGTCACGGCAAGAATTGGAAGGAGGAGAGTGAGTTCGTGGCGATGCCCAATAGAGTTAGGCCCCTTGAAGAAGCGCTGCCAGGTCACAAGCGCTACATTGAGCTACACCAGCAAGGCTGGGATAATGGCGAGATTGCTGACGTGATGGACGTGTCCCGCGAGCGAGTGCGGCAGGTATTGAGTTTCTACGGCCTGAAAAGCGTGAAGAGTGCGTCTCGTGAAGTAGCTGACAAGCAGCTCGTTGACGCGATTCGTCGTCTGTATGACTTTGAAGACCTAAGAGAGATTGCTAGGAGTATGCGAGTGGCAGCATCTGCCCTGGAAGAGGCTGTTCGGCAGCGAGACCCGTTAGCGCTTACACTCCAAGCCGAACAGCGAGCTGAAAGGCACAAGACAGCCCTGCAGCAACGCCTACAGGAGAAACTTGCCTACTGGAAGTCGGTCAGTCCGGTTGGTTTGCTGACAGTAACGTCTATGTGGCGAGATGAGTCTGGGGAGTTTCGCGCTGGTGCTCGGTGTGAGTGTGGCCGTGAGACCAGCGTGTGCCTGGCATTCCTGCGAAAGGGGCGAGTGTTTTCTTGCGGTAGGTCAGGTTGCCACGGACAAGTCAGGGCTTCAGCTGGTGCATTTAAGGCTAAAGCGTATCAAGCTGCTAAAGGCGAGCCAAAACATCGAGCCCGGAGAGGAGGAGAGTGCGATCAGGAGAAGCAGTTTGTGCGCTTATAACAAGCGACTTTCAATTCAATGAGAAAGCTTTCAAGGTCGTCAGTACGGAGGTATTCCAGCAGGGCAGCTAACTGCCGTCATCCACCGCTAAGCAGCCCAGTTCTTACAGAGGGTCTAAGCCTGCTGCAACACCGCCTGAGTCGCCTTCTCCTGCTTATCGGGCGGATAGCCATACTTTTTCGGCAGCCGCTTCACCATTACCCGCAGCTTCGCCCGCACCGCTTCCCGCTCCGTCCAGTCAATCGTCACATTGCTGCTAATTGTCTTAACCAGCTCCTAGGCAATGGTCTTCAGCGTCTCATTCCCTAATACCTGCACGGCGCTGTCGTTGACCTCCAAGGCGTCATAGAACGCTAGCTCATCCTCACTCAGGCCCAGGTCGATGCCTCGGCGGCTGGCCTCGCGCATGTCCGCCGCCAGATTGATTAGTTCCTGAATCACCTCAGCGGAGGTGATCGTCCGGTTCTGGTAGCGGTGAATAGAGGCTTCCAGCATCTCCGAGAAGTTGCGCGACTGCACCACGTTCTTGCGGGATCGAGCTTTGATCGCGTCATTGAGCAGCTTCCGCAGCGCCTCCAGAGCCAGATTTTTCTGAGGCAGGTCGCGCACCTCTGCCAAAAAATGGTCAGAAAGAATAGAGAGTTCGGGCTTGTTGAGGCCTGCAGTCTCGAAGATGTCAATCATCTGCTCAGAGGCGACGGAACGCGAGACAATCTGGCGCACGGCGACATCTAGCTCAGCTCGGCTCTCGCCCCCTTTCACGGTGTGCTTGCTGAGTCCCGCCTTTACTACCTGGAAGAAGCTCACATCTTCATGAATGGTCAAAGCTGCATCCTCAGCGGCACAAAGGGCGAAGGTTTTGGAGAGTTCGGTCACCGCTTGAATGTAGCGCTGGGGGCCTTTCATGTTTACCGATTTGGGGCGCAGCATCCAATCCATAGCGCTGCGGAGGATGGTCATACGCTGGGGTAGTCGCGTACTGTGGAAGGCGCGGTAGTCAAACCCATGAAACTGACCCGCTACGATTTCGTACTTCTCCTGCATCAGCGCCAGGGCCTGATCCATAACCAGGTCTGCTTCCCACCTCCAACCGAAACTTCTGTAGCAGCCTCATGGCCATGCACCTTGAAGAATACGAACAGAAACTCCTGTAAGGAGTATTCGCTGGGGAAGTACATGAGCAATTATTTGAGTGTGAGCACTCTGAACCCAAAATTTGGGTGCGATATGGTCAGATGGAGGAAGGCTGGATCGGCTAGAAGCAGTCTGCTGAATGGTCGAGTGTCAAGACAAACAGTTCTTTGAGTAGCTGGCATTGACCTAGTGATAAAATACCCTTTGAAAGATCAATTCCAAAGGGTATGAGTCGGGCCATTTAGTTCATCAATTAGTTTGGTTAGGCTTCATCATCATTGCTATCAGCATCTATCTGCTTCAAATGAAGGTGCTTATAGCCTAGCTTAATAGTGAACTCATCCCCGGTCTTAAGGCCCATCTCTTGGGTGTAAGCTGCGCCAATCACAATCTGACCATTCTTGTGAACCGTTAAAGTGTAAGACGGCTCCCGACCCCTGCCATCCGCCTTACCATTTTCCGGCTCAAGCTGAATTCCCTTGGCGGCTAGGAGAGCATCATAAAACTCAGCCAGATTCGCACGGGTTTGCCCTTCTTTACCGACTGTGAAGTAGCCACACTCCTTAGCAAGTTCCCGTTTAGAGAGGCCATCATTCTCCTTGACCTTGGCCAAGAGAGCCTTACCAGTCAGGAGCTCTTTACTTTTTACTGCCATAATTCATCCATCTTTAGGGTACACATCCAGTCTCAGATAACTGCTAGAAAATCTCTAGGATCATTTGGTTCTCCTCTTTTACACGATTTAACGGATAGGAGGAAAGGTCAAAGACAATTTAGCTTAGCCTAAATTTTGTTATATTTATCAACAGATTCAGCGTCTTGTAATTTTAGAGCTAATATCCAGATGCAATATTTTAGGAGAGTCACGTTGCCAACGCAATAGTTGAGACGGCCAATAACACAGATAATACTTGGCTTTATAAATGGTGATCCGCTCTGACTAGAGAAAACTATCCGTTGGAGCTACAAGAAAATGCGAGGGCGCAGGCTAATTTGAGTTTTGAGGTGACTGCTCTGAAGATAATTAGTAACGTCGAAAATATTCGCCAACTCAACGCGCGTGCCATGCGTCTGCACAGAGCATTCAGCTACCATGAGTAGGCGCAAGGGCAAGGCATGCCTCAAAACAAACGCGCAGCACCACTAGAACAGCCTGGCGCAGCTTGGGACCCCCTTGCGCCGATTCCAATGTGGAAATAGCGTCCCCTGCGTTGGTTGATTAAAGAAAAATTATTCTACATAGACAAAGAGCTATAAAGGATCCATATCTTACCTATCGATTATTTAAGGGTTGAAGGAGACAGACTATTTCAAGATGTGAAATTATTGGATTTGGCCTTTAAAGTAACCCTTGAGGGTAATAGACTAATTGTCCTGAACTTGCCATTCTGGGCTTACATCTCTCGTCTTTCACAGCTGGATCTCCGCTACCATGACCCAAAAAATAGCGATCGCCGTTATACACGGTATTGGACAAGCACGGCCAGAGTTTGCTGATCCACAGCACCCTAACTTTCTAAGTGGTATTGCTCCACGCCTTCAGAAAGAGTTCTCCCAGGAGCTGAAAGATTACACCAGTTCTACGGAAGGTGAATTGGTTTTTGAACCAGTTTACTGGGCTGACGTAGTGCAGCAGCCGCAAAATGAGCTGTACAAGGAACTAGGCATTAATAACTTTAGTCGGGTTTTTGGCTTGCGCGAATTTGTTTTTCATTCATTAGCTGATAGCATTGCCTATCAACCAACGGCTCCAAGTGACAAATTGAATATCTATGAAGAAGTTCATCAGATTTTTGCTCAATCACTTGAAAGATTGGCTAATAGGGCAGGAGGCAACGCTCCTTTATGCATTATTGCTCACAGTATGGGCGCAGCGATCGCAAGCAACTATATTTGGGATACCCAAGATAACGAGTTTCCTTCCTCTGCTAAGAATAACCCTTTAGAGCGAGGAGAGACTTTTTCTTCATTCTACACATTTGTTAGTCAGATCCCATTTTGGTCAATGCGATTTTACAAATTTGGCGTGCCAATTCAAGTTCCATCCCCAAAGCTATCCATGCACTACCCCAAAGCCAGTGGGAAATGGATGAATTTCTTTAGTCGCAATGATTTGTTAGGTTATCCAATTAAGGATATTAATGAACTTTACAAAAAGACGGTATTAGACGAACGAGAAGTTCAGGTTGGCAACCTATTAACACGGTGGAATCCTCTGTGTCATAACGAGTATTGGAAAAGTAGAGCTGTGACTCAACCTATTGCGAGTTCTTTAGCGAGTCTCTGGAGACAAATCAATCTTGAGCCCTCTTGATCCATCTTTTGAATTAAAAGCTGTAGGTAGAGTTATCTCCTTGTTCTTAAGCATGTTGCTTACAGCGAATCGTCGGCCCAACCACAATGCCCACAGTCCCAATGAATCTGGCCCTCAGTCGCTTTGGGCACTGGCATCTCACAGTTAGGGCACCGGGACGTAAACAGCGGGTGAGTATCTAGCATCTCCAGGCGCTGCTCCAGGTTCAGTCGCTGCACCGGGTCTAGGACCAGCTCACTATCGTAGTAGCTGGCTCCCGCTGGCTGCCATTCCTCCCCATACCAGGCCAACGGGTCATCAGGAACAGCGACCGCCCCAGTGTTCATCCTAAAATCCGGGCAGCGATCGCCCTCCACTCCCCTGGGATGCTCAGCACAAACCAGGTAGGGACTGTGGGCACAATATTCACAGAGATCGCAGCAGTCGAGCTTGGTCATTTGTATCCACAGGCATCTGCCCCAAGTGATCTGGTAATCGTACCGTCTGGCTCTAGTGTCGCGCACCAAATGCCATCAGCCCGCCAGAGCTGGTAACGATAGTTGGCCTCGTAGACAATAAAGATACCGGCCATTAGTAGAACGTTACAAGCTGCGATCGCACCAAGCACCCGTAAGGGCCTTACCGTGGTCCACGTAATTGGCTGAGTGTTTTTCATCTGGTCCCCTAGGCACCTTTGCTTAAAATGCCCAGAGAGGGGAAATCCATCACGGCTTCTGTGTAATGGGTGTTAGTTAACCGAAAAACCAGCGATCGCCTTTGGTACTATTGATATCAAGGTTGTAATCTACGCTGGTAATGGCCCCCGCTGCCCCCTTAAGAAATCCTTTCCATTTTCAAAGGGACTTCCTTGATCAGCCCATTCTCTACAGTGAGCTGATAAACCGTTGCATCAGCACGAGAAGAAATAGCCTTAAAAACTTGATCTCCCTTGAAATGTAAAGCACTCCACTCCGGAATACCATAGCCCGGTTGCGCTTCACCAGTCTTCAAAAAATGATGATAAGTTGGCTGACGTTCAGGCTCTGCATCGTAATGGGGACAGCAACTGCCTGGAAACCATCCAAGACACTCCATGACTTCCAATCTATTGGCCCATGAATCAGTGATTCCCTGCTGAAACCAACAAATAGCTCCAGCGCTACTGCCTGACAAAATAATTCCTCTTGACCATGCCTGATGGAGGATATCCGGCACCCCCCATTCTCTCCAGACTGCAAGCATACTTTTAGTATTCCCCCCGCCTATATAAATAACATCCTGTGCTAAAAGAGTAGATTCTAAATCGGGTGTCTGCTTAAAAAGTGGCACGTGAATAGGGCGGCAGTTCAAACTATTAAATGCCCTATAAAATTTCTCAATATAAGAATCTGAGTCCCCAGTTGCGGTTGCCAAAAGACAAACCCTTGGCAATTGGGAGTTATTACTTTGACCCAGAATGTATCGTTCTAAAGCCAGATCGTTTGTGATCGCGGAAAAGCCACCACCACCTGCTGCAATGATTTGACCTGCCATCTTTTGAGATATCCTCCAAAATAAATCTAATTACACTCAAGAAAATCTTTCATTTAAGGAGTATTGAGCAAAGCTTAGCTCCCGGCCAACACCTGATCCACAATCCCGCTGCCCGGTACTAGTCGAAGCGATCTTCCTGTCTCAGTTCAAGGTTCAACCGGACGTAGTTCAACCGGACGTGAACTGCCCCGCAGGATCCAAACAATCAAAATTGCAGTCACAACGCTGTAGACCAATATGCCAATCGGCGAGTTAAGAATCACCAGGTTGGACTGATTCAAAGCGAGCGGAATCTGCGCTACCCCCGCAATCAGCCAAGCAATGGACCTGGACGAAAACCGCCGCAGCAGAAACCACTGGGCGATCGCGGTTCCTGCCCAAATTGCGGCCGATGCGATGTCTAGGCTATCACCGCCCGATAATCCGACTCCGCTAGTAATAGCAGCCGCAATTGCTCCACCTGCCCATGTCGCGCCAAACCAGTGGGCGATCGGTAAGTAGTGTTTTAGCAGCCAACCTTGAGCAATCCCAATTGCTGGTGTAAGCAGCAGTGACATCAGGGCTAAAAAGACAATAGAACCCACCGGGCCCTCATTGGTGCCTTCGATCGCTAAGCCCAGTTGACCGGCAGTAAACCAGCTAATGTATAGCGCCACAACCCCACCGGCAAAGATGGCGACTGTGCTCACTAGGCACCACAACAAACCAAATCTCCAACTAACCCTGTGACTTGACATAGATTCTGCCTACTCACAATTGCCTCATCCTATATCCAACCTATGTGAATCGTGAAAATAGGAAAGGTAGCAATTGGTACCTTATCTTCTTGCGAGTCCTTAAGCTCTCTAAACAAGGTGCAGGCCACTTGGTTGCCGCTGGGTGGACACAGAGAAGGGCGAATAGCTGATACAGGCTATAGACATCCGCAGCCGCAAGCTCAGCCCCGATGCTGTGAAGTTCGGGGCAATGAGCCTGAAGCCCCCTAGTCGATACGATCAGACTACTTTTCCCAGCGCTACACGACCCACTGGGGCGAGGTTCCGACTGTGAAGGTTTGGCAAGGGGTAAGCAGCGAATCAACAAGACTGCCCTACGAGACAGTCCTATAGGACAGAACTTGACCTAAAAGGCTCAACCTAAGGAGATGCTGACATCCTAGGTGTATTGCCTGTGTCCTGTCCTGTCTTATCTATCTAGTCCTATGGCTTTTCGTTTAATCCTATTGACCCTTTCAGCTGTTGGCTTACTGGCTGCACCCTTGCCTCTAAGCGCTCAAAGCAGTTGCGATTCGGCTTATCCGGGTGTATGCATTGCTCCGCCGCCACCCGACTTGGACTGCAAGGACATCACCCATCGAAATTTCACCGTTCTGTCTCCAGATCCCCACAACTTTGATGGTGATAAAGACGGTATCGGTTGCGAAGGTAGGTGACCCTCATCGCCTTAGGTAAAGTCTTCAGCAAACTTCTCAAGCTGACGCGAGGTTAACGAGCTGCACCATCAGCTTAAGGGTTATCACGCATACCTTTCCTCCGATTTCTACACTACGTTGTAGCAATGGACAGAACCTCTCTTGCGCTCATAATTCTTGCAGCAGTGCTTGTTCTACTGCAAGCACCCCAACTGGTTATGGCGATTGGAGCCATTCTCGGAATATCAATTGTGGTAGTAAATTTATTTTGGCTCTCCTGGGAGCAGTAAGGATATGCAGTAAAGTTTGAGCAAAATTGACCTAGGGTTCAAGACTGTCCTATGAGACAACAGGCCAGGACTCAGCCAAACTGTAGAGACCCGCTACAAACCCTTCTCCTGTGTCGTCTACATCCGCCGAGCCCATCTCCTACACCGCCCAAATTGTGGCAGCTAAGCGGGCCATTGAGCAGTCCCTCCCCGTTCCACTATTCAATGACCCCTACGCTGCGGCTCTAGCGGGCAATGAGGTTGAACATCTTCTAAATGGCGCAAGGTAGCGGAAAGGCAGGGGCGATCGTTAGAGGATGTCATCGCCAAGCGCACTCGCTACATTGCCATTCGTACCCGGTTCTTCGATGACCTGCTGCTAGCCACTCCGCCCCAGTTGTCTAAACCTCAAGTTGTCATCCTTGGCTCAGGACTTGATACCCGAGCCTATCGGTTGCCCTGGCCACCCGCTACCAGGCTTTATGAAGTCGATATGCCAGGGGTTCTAGACTACAAGGCTAATGCCCTAGGGACCATTAAGCCGAACTGTTGCCACCACCTCATTGCGGGTGACTTGGAAAATTTTCAGACAGGTTGGATCGCTCGACTACTAGAGGCAGGTTTAAGGCAAGAAATTCCAACTATCTGGATCCTCGAAGGCGTTGTTATGTACCTGCCAGAACCCTCAGCTCATTCTCTACTGAGGACTGTTGCAGCGTTGAGCCGCCCTGGTAGTGTGCTGGGTATAGATGGGGTGAACAGCGGTTCTATACTGGCAGCTCAGAGCGCTAAGAACGCCAACCGGGGGCGAGTAGTACGCCACTGGCAGTTTGGCTGCGACGAGCCCCAGCAGCTTCTAAAGGACTATGGCTGGAGTGCCGAGGTGAGCCAACCCCAGGATATTGGCATTGCTCACGGTAGATACCCAGAGTCCATGCCAGTTACAGCTGAGGTGGGTGGACACCAGCAGGAGAGAGGGGTTTGGTTGGTAAAGGCTAGGAAAGACCAGTGACCCTTATCTCCTCAGATAAAGTCAAAAGCATTAACTTCAATTGCTTTAAAGAAGCAAAGGCTAGAAGATCGCACTTCTAGCCCATTCTGAGAATTCATCGAGTAAGTGACTTAAAAGCTAGCAGCCATAAATGCCATTCCAGCCCCTACAGCAATGTATCCGGCTAAACGTAGAAAATCAGGGTAGCTAACGCTGGGCTTCATGGCTTTTGTAGCTACCTTGAAGGCAATTAAAGAAATAATTGCCTGAATCAAAGTAAACCCAGCTAGATAAGCTGCTAAAGGAACTGCCGTAGCGCCAATAATAGCTTCTCCATAAGCATAGCCATGAAACAATCCTGCAATACCTGCCAGAACGATAATGATGGCTGTGCCAGGCTTCTCTAGCTTTGCTAGCAAGATGCCAGAGACAAGCACTGAAGCTGAAATAACTACTTCAACCATAGGTATATTCACCATCATTAAGTGAAGCCCGGTTCCTACAAGAGCTGTTGAGACAAACACAATAGGAATCCAGAAACCTCTGGCAACAGTTGACGCTAGCAATCCCACAGATATGACAAAAACTAGATGATCAAATCCAATGATCGGGTGGCCAAGCCCTGACAAAAAACCCTCCATAAAAGTAGTCGATATTGCACCTCCAGACGGGTGATGGGCATAGGCGGGAAAAGCTATCACTAGAAGGGCAGAGATGCCTATAACAAGCTTTACAACGCTGCTAAGACCCAAGCCAGCCCGATACTTAATGCCAGTAATCTTTGACGCCACTTTTGTGTCCCTCACAATTGAATTGGCTGCAAACGAGATGCCGAGAATGACAAACAACCTTCCAGGAGGGTTGAAAGCATTTAGAAAACAGAACAAAGCTAGGCTAAAGGCACTAAACGGGAAGAGCTAGCTCAGATTAAATCGAGGTTTCATTGGCCTCAACCAGCATCTGACGAGTTCGTTCTTCTAACTCCTCTTCGCTGACAAGGGAAGACTCAAGTACTAAACTCTCTAGAGATGCAAGCCAACGAAGATAATAATCCCAATCTGGGTCATCTTTGCAGTGAGTTGCTTCCCACTCAGCGATTGATGCTATGAGCCCCTGCCGAAAGTCTTCCCACTCGTAATGTCCTTTTTTAGACAAAGCAATTGCCATTCCAAAGGCACGGCCTTCCCAGGGCCTTTGAAATAGAATCTCCCCATTATCGCGTGGGGGAGAATCAGCGCTACCCAGCATACTAGCTGCTGCGAACTGTTCAAATTTAATCTGCATGGCTACCCAGTGATTTTTAGACGTTGCCGGATGATTAAGCTGGCACTACTACCCTGGCTGCCCCTTGCATAGATTCAGGAGTGACAATGGCCGCTAGTTGCTCTTCTGTCCACCCTTCCGTTCCTTCAGGGCGTTCTGGCAGAACAAACCATCGAATCTGAGCACTGGTATCCCAGACCTTAACTTCAACAGACTCAGAGACATCCAGACCAAACTCTTTGAGCACTTTCCGGGGTTCACGGATGGCCCTTGCTCGAAAGGTAGGATCTTTAAACCAATAAGGCGGCAGGCCCAACACTGGCCAAGGGTAACAGGAGCACATCGTGCAAACAATCAAGTTATGGACGTCAGGGGTGTTGGCAACAGCGGCCATATTCTCGCCTTCCGCCCCTGTCATACCACGGGGAAAACTCATCTCCGAAATTGCTGAAGGAGTATCTGCTAGTAGACGTTCCTTAAATGCTGGGTCAACCCAAGCTTTAGCAACAATTCTGGCACCATTAAATGGCCCCATATCCTTCTCAAAGAAGTCAATCACCTTATCGACAGTTTCGCTAGTGATGATTCCTTTTTCGATTAATAGGGACTCTAGCGCTCTAACACGAGCAGCGCTATAGGTTTCGCGATCAACGTTCTCAGTCATACCTAATTTTCCAAGAATACTTATCAAACATCCGTGAACTATTCTGGATCTTCCAAATAACCTTCAAAAATCTGAACGTAGATTTTGGTATTAGGCTCAGTGATGTCTTCCCAAATATCGTGGGAATCAAAGACGACATTGTAGATGGGCATAGGATCACCTACTCCATCACCTGTTGGAAAGTAATAGTTGTAGGTACCTTCGTAGACCTCATCAACAACGCCTTTCTTGGTTCGCAGATACCCAGGTAATTTACAGTGATCAACAGGGGGCGGATTTCTAACGGTAACGGTATCACCAACCTTAAACTTAGGTTGAGCATCCACATCACAAGCTGGTGAGTCTCCGACCCTCAGGTACTCAATTACTTGCTCATCAATAGCTGGCTCACCGCCACTCGGTAGTGGTGCATCTAAGTTGGCTAAGTAAGCTGCTGTTTTTGTACTTAGCTCTTCCTCTGTTACATAACCCGATTCAACAAAGAATCCAGAAATACCACCCAACCACTTCTCATAGTATCGGTATTTAAAGTAGTCAAATGGGTTCATTCCCTCTGCACCTTGGCGGAGATGGCCCCAAGTCCAAAAGCTACTGAACTTAGTTGGAACGGACTCAACAGCCTCTAAATGGTTACTCAGCCCCATCATGGCAACGTGAATGCCAAAGATACGTTCTTCCCACGGTTGAACGAAGACTTTCTTCTCAAAGCTAGAAGGTTCAAGTCCTTCAATTCCACCGATGTAATGCTGTAGCTTCATTTCATTCGTCCTAACGAGAGCATATTGAATAAATTCGAGCTATTAGGGAGGCTTAAGCGCGAGTTTGATTCCTTACGGCGGTAACTTCGCTTGTTGTCATAGCATCACCCCAAAACTCAGAGAGATAACCAAATAGCCCCCCTAAAATCATTGCTGCTGCCGCTACTAAACCTGGATTGGCCAAACCCACCGTAGTAATAGGAACTCCTGTAGCAACAGTAGTTCCCACTGTTGAAGCAAATCCCCAAACAATTGCAGGGATTACAGTAAGTAGAGGAACTTTAGATGCCTGGACCATGGCAGCACTTCCCAATCCAACACAGACGGCGGCAATAAACGGATTTGCACCCAAAGCGGTGATCGCAAGCAAAGTGAGCGAGGCAATCACAATGCCTGTCAAATTGGAAGCAATACTTTGTTTGAGGCCAGATGACTTCCCTCCTAAAATGAAAAACGATGCCCAGGCAATAAACGTGACCCAAACTGGCACAAGAATCACTGTTGCTGTGAGAAAAGTATCTACAGCACCTAATACTCCGATACTGACACTATAGGCATCTAGCTTCTTCATGGAACGACCTTTTCCTAATTTTTCAAACCACTCACTTTTTGGCAATACTCGTTATGCAAGGCAAGCCTGAAAGCCATCTTTGAGTTCCATCTCTGATAAGTTGCGACCGATGAATACGAGTTCATTCCTACGCAACTCATCACTTTTCCAAATGCGCCCAGGTCTACCATCTAATAGCATGTGAACTCCCTGGAAGACGAAACGCCTATCTTCTGAGTCAATATCTAGAATGCCTTTCATACGAAAGATATCCGCCCCTCTATTTTGTAAAAGCTGATAAATCCAGCGATTAAACTTATCGCCGTCTACGCTACCTTCTTCAACGATAGAAACCGAATAAACTGACTCATCATGCTCATGAGCATCTTCGTCTAGAAAGTCTGGATCTATATGCAGAGCCTGTTTCAGATCAAAGGCTTTGATGCCAAGAACGGAGTCCATGGCAATATCACTGTCCTGAGTTCTATAAACCTTGGCAAAGGCTGTCATTCCGCGAACTCTTTGCTCCAGTTCATCTACAACATCTGGAGATACTAGGTCAGTCTTGTTAAGCAATATCACATCTGCGAAAGCAATTTGCTCTTGGGCTTCGTCACTTTCCCAGTGCTCCCAAATATGCTTTGAGTCAACGACTGTAATGACTGCATCTAACTGAGTCTTAGTCCTCATCGTTTCATCTGCGAAAAATGATTGAATGACGGGTGCTGGGTCAGCTAACCCTGTCGTCTCAATCACCAAATGGTCAAACTTATCCTGTTTTTCTAGAAGGCTATCAAAGATGCGAACTAAGTCACCTCTGACAGTACAGCAGATACAGCCATTATTCATTTCCAAAATTTCTTCGTCAGCATCAATGACTAGCTGACTATCAATTCCTACCTCGCCAAATTCATTGACTATGACAGCAATTCTTTTGCCATGCTCCTCAGTGAGCATACGATTAAGCAAGGTTGTCTTTCCCGACCCTAAATATCCAGTAATGACACTTACAGGAATTGGTGAAGCATTAAGGCTCATGAGTTTCAGGAAGTGATTAATTCAAGCATCAAAAAGCCAACCTAAAGCACACTGTTGCTCTAAAATTTGGGTTTAAGTAACCGAACCCAAAAGCATTTTTAGAAGCGTAACTAAGCGAACTTTAAGCCAGTTATTATGACAACCTATCCTAGGGGGGAGGACAAGGAAGAGTTGTATCAACCAAGACATTTTTCACTTCTCACAGGACAGTCTTATAGGACAGCTTCAAAACCGGGCAACCTAGGGCTTATGCCCTTCCTGGCTGTTCTCTCTCCAAAATGACATGCGGTTTATATCCCTGAAGCTGCCCTTACTCATCACTCGAACACTGTTTTACCTAGCAGTCTTCCTATCCCCAGTACTAGGCGTGTGGTTAGCTTCCTCTCTTGTCGCCTATGTCAACGGTCCTAAGCTACTGACAGTTTTCTCAGGTATCCTCTTATTCCCCCTAGTGCCCATCCTGTGGGATATGCGAGGTCGCAAACGGCAAAAAGCACCCAGCATTCTGACTTGGGGCGATCGCATTGTTTTGAGAACGCTGTTGCTCAACCTGGCCTTCCTCTTTTTGCTGCTGATCCTGCGACCCCAAACCTCTTTCCTGGCCCTGTCTACCCGTGGCGATTGGTTCCTTGATGGCATGCAGGGGCCACAAGCAGAACTGACTCGTAAGGGCCTGTTTACGCTTGCCAGCGGCCTCGAAGGGCTATATCTGCGATTCCACAACAATCCTTTCGACCAATACGCCGATACAACGCAGGTGCGACCCCAGCCAGCCCCGTCAACTCGTCCGGCAGGGCAGGACAAAGGATGGCCTTGGACAGGGGCCGAGCTACATCCCGCCGTAATCGGCATGCCTCCTAGCGCTGAGACCAGCATTGCTTCTGTTGCCCGGTACATCGCCAGCCAGGAAAAGGATCCAATGCTGCGCATCAAGGCACTCCACGACTACGTAGCGGATCGCATCGCCTACGATGCCCCCAACTATTTTGCGGGCAACTATCCTCCTCAAGATGCTGAGACAGTCTTCCAGCGCCGAGTAGCCGTTTGTGCAGGCTATGCCAAACTGCTCGAAGCTCTGGGCCAGGCAATTGGAGAAGAGATTGTTTATGTAACAGGCGACTCCCGCAACTCCACCAGCGATCTAGAGGGCCAAAGCCATGCTTGGAATGCGGCAAAAATAAACGGACAATGGTATTTGATTGATCCAACCTGGAACAGTGGTTATGTGGATCGAGAGTCAGGTTTCACTAAGGCCTACAAGACCGATTACCTCTTCCCGCCCCCAGAGGTGATGGGCATTAGCCACTTTCCTGAGGACCAGGCATGGCAACTGCGCCTACAACCCATTACCCGTGGTGAGTTCCTGCGCCAACCGATGATGAAAGCCCAGTTCTTTGCCGAAGGGATGAAACTGGTTGCTCCCATGCGATCGCAGACAGATACCAATCAAGCGGCGGTGATCCAGCTTCAAAATCCTAACCAACGCTGGTTGCTTCCTAGCTACTCTCTTAAAGGCTCTTCCCAGGCTGAACACTGTACCGATAGCCCTACCCAAGGCCCACAAATTACCTGCTCCTTGCCTGTTTCTGGGGCTTACGAGGTCAGCTTGTTCAGCGGCGACGAGCAGTATGGAGAGTTTTCCTATGTAGGTCAGGTCGAGTTCAATAGGCGGTAGCTTAAGTGCCTAGAATAGTTCTACGAGATCGCAAAAAAATCGTTGAGTTTTTTGCGAGACTACCGAGGAAAGGTCATGTCTCGTCTAGAGATTTTGCGTATATTCTGTAGGTGCTAGTCTCAAAGATTTGATAACCTACAGCTTTTGCCAGAGGCAGTAGGGAATTTGATTGAGGCAAGAAGCCTCCAACAGATTGAAACTTCAACTCATAGGCCAAGCTACACAAGTCTTCTAACGCTAAACTCAATCCGGTTTGCGTACCACCTAGCCAACCTATCCAGAAAGTACCATCAGGATTTTCCATTTGGCTGCGAATGAATAAGCTAACCAAGTCATCTCCGTTGCTTACTCCCCACACCCAACCTTGCTTCAATTGCTGAGCGAGAATTTCAGGGGTAAGAGATTGCCATTTAGCTCCACGCACCACAAACAAGCGATCACCTTCTTCTAGGGCAAAGCGGTTAATGGTAGCCCAGACGCGTTCACAGTCTTGGGGCCTCAGTTGCTTCAGGGCAGTAGGGGCGCTGTCAGTAGCTTCAGCACTATAGACAGCGTGATTGCCCAAGGGCTTAAAGCCCTGTTGATTCATTAAAGGGTGCATAGACGTATTGGCGACACTGACGCAAGCGCGTACTGTAGTTAGCCCAAGAGAATGGCTTAAATCTAGAGCAGCATTAATGAGCTTGGTGCCAATGCCTTGACGGCGGTAGGCGCGATCAACCCGTAATGCTTCCCACCAGCCCTCAGTGGTAGAAAGTTGAACAAGTCGGGTCATGCCAATAGGTTGACCGTTAAAATCAGCAACCAAGATATGACCCGAGAGGTCAGCAGACCAAAGATCCCACACACTAGCAATGTAGTCGGTTTCATTGTTCCAAGTGTGCTGACAAAAATTGAGAATTGTGGGTTTGTCGGTGGGTAGGGCAGGCCGGATGTGTAGATTATTTAGTTGAGTCATGCCTCAAACGATCTAAATGCCTTCGGAATTGGCAACCTAAAAGGTATTGTCCTACGGTTGGCAAGACAGTTCTACAGAACAGTCCTACGAGAAAATGAGACCGCAGTGGAGAATTACTTGTGAACCTAACCTTATCCGACCCCGTCCTTTACACGCTCAAAGCATGACAGCAAAAAGGGCTATGAGCAGACTCATCCCAACCCCCTGTTTTAAGGCCCATACGCTGTCTCACAGACAGGCTGAAGCCGAGGTTGGTAACCTTTGAGAAGATAGCAGGAAGTAGTTCACAGACAAAAGCGTCCCGTAGAAGATGTGATCATAAAACAGATTCGTTACATAGCCCTTCGCACCCACTTCTTTGACGATCTGCTATGTTCTGCCTTGAGTGAAATAGGCATTTCCCATTTTGCCTAAGCCATCAGCCCATTTGATTCTCAAAACTCTGTGTGAGGTAAGTGCGGTGAGTAGTGTCTTGGGAATAGATAGTGCACGGCTGGGTCTGTCCTTACTGCTCAAAGGGCCAGAAAAGCTGACAGAGGTAGGGTTGTCCGTTGTTAGGTATTTGGATGCGATGATCCCATAGGCCTGCTAGCAGATCATGGCTGGAGCGCTGAGGTTAACCAACCTCAGGACACCAGAGATGCTCATGGTAAATACCATCAGTTCGCCGATTAAAGCTGAAATGTGCGACAAGGACAGTTGAGGAGTCCGATTAGTGATCGCTAGAGAGAAGCCAGGACTGCAATTGCTGCGACAAATTGACTAAGCTAAACCCGTAAGTATATTTCAGTCTGATCAGACCATAGATTCATCGTTCTTATGTAGAACGCTCCTATTCTAGGGAAATCTATTAAATATGTTGATCTACTAACCTCTGCTATAACCGTTATGACTAATTTCATTAGCCCACAACCGACTCTAGAAGAGTACTGGCGAGCGATAATTCTTTTTGGAAAAAATTCAGCTTCATATAAATTCTCCCTTGCAAAAACACTGCTTGATTTTGCACCTCAAGGGAAAACAACGCTCAAGTGGGATGATTTAGCAGTTCCCTTTTCTAGACATATCTCGGAGCACTTAAGAACAGCAGATAGACAGGGGACAAGTTCTTCCAGCCAGTTTTTAAGAGCCTGTCGCAATTTTAATGAGGGTCTAATTTCTAAAGATGAACTTATAAATGAAACCGTAAAGCGGGGGTTTACGAACGTTATTGAAGCTTTTCACACTGTTGGAAACGAGCCAATAAATACTCGCTTTTTTGAGGGGGATAGACGAAAGAACCCCGGTATCGTTTTAACAGACAACTTATACCGCCTTTTAGAAGGTGAACAACGAGATAGCCTACCTCATGAGGTTGAGGCAAGATGGCGGTTAGTAGAATCTTCCTGGGGGCTAGATCTCTCAGAGCATCTTATCTCAGTAGAATACGCCTCAAACGATAGTGGTATCCTACGTTCTAACTTAAAATTAGGCCGTGTCACAGTAACTTCATGCCGAGATGCGTTAAACGGCTATCAAAAAGGAAAATGCTTTTACTGCTTCAACAACATATCTATCAGCTCTATATCCCCTAATTTATGTGACGTAGATCATTTTCTACCATTTGTCTTAGCCAAAGAAAGAATTTTAGTTGGACTAAATGGTATTTGGAATTTGGTACTTTCCTGTCAAAGCTGCAATCGTGGGCAAAACGGAAAATTTGATAGGATCCCCGCAATAAAATACTTGAAAAGGCTTCATAGAAGAAATGAGTTTTTTATCGGTAGTCATCATCCACTAAGAGAAACGCTGATGAGCCAGACTGGCTTAAAGACTGACGCAAGAGGTAAGTTTCTTCAAGAAAACTATAAAACTGCGAAACAACACCTTATTCATGAGTGGACGGTTAAGCATGAAATACAGCCAGCGTCTTTCTAAGTCATGACCTCTATTAGTTTCTACGATGAGCAAGGGGATGCGTATTTTCAAGCTACTGTTGAAGTTGACATGGGCGAGTTATACGCACCCTTTCTATCATTGCTACCAGATAAAGCTCACATCTTAGATGCAGGATGTGGAGCAGGTCGAGATACTAAAGCATTCTTGGAGAAAGGGCACCAAGTAACGGCAATAGATGCTTCAATTAAGTTGGTAGAGCTAAGTTCTCAATTTACTGGTAAGTCTACTCAATTGATGAAGTTTCAAGACATGAATTTTGGAAATGTTTTCGATGGCATTTGGGCGTGTGCTTCGCTGCTGCACATCCCATCGCATGAAATTCATATGGTCTTGGCTCGATTTATAAATGCCCTCAAAATGGATGGTGTACTTTATATATCTTTCAAATTAGGCCACGGCGAACGCCAAGATGGGGATCGGCTTTTTGTGGATTATAATGAAAATTCCTTGCAAACTCTCATTGGCAGCTTTCCAGAGCTACAAGTCTATCGGATTTGGCGTAGTCCAAATAAAGGGCTAGGCAACCAAAACCTCACCTGGATTAATGCTCTCATATTGAAAAATTTTATTTAATTTGAAATGGATTTCGCCCCGCTGTCACGCAATGACTTGAAAATTATTTTTGACAATCCTCTTATGCCTTGCCCAAGCTGCGGTAGCTTGAACATTGGCTGTGGGCTTGAAAATTCTGCATCATACTGCGTGGCCTGCCAAGATTGTGGATACTTAGGTAAACAAATTGGTGTCAATGAAGGAGAGGAAGAAACTCCTCCTCTCTTGATGGCAATTAAATTTTGGAATAGGTATAGATCGACATAAACCAGATTTATCCCGATGGCTATTGCACTAAGTACTATCCCCACAATCCTCTTAACGCCTCATCTGCTTCCTGCTGCCCAATCTCCAAGTACCTGGCTAGGTTGCCAATGTCTTCATGCTGCGTGATTTTCTGAAGGGTTCGTAAAGAGTAGCCCTTCTCAAAATGCATCATCGTCAGCAGCGATCGCCGGAAGCTATGGGTAGAGACTCCCCGAATGCCTAGGTAATCGAGCGTTTCTCGCAGAGCTTTATCACAGGCCCTGGTAGTAATATGTCCTTGAAAACGGCCAGGGAATAGATATCCTTGCTCAGCCAAATCTTCTACCGCCAGTAGTTTCTCTAGCGGCGGCGCGATCGCAACCGAGCGAGTCTTCTTAGTCTTGGTCGTCCTGGCCCGGTAGACCACATAGCCGCCTACGATGTCCCCGACCTGGAGCTGCACCACTTCACCAATCCGGGCAGCGGTGTAGTAGCAGATCTGAAAAATCAGGTCATGGGGCTGGGGGAGGTAGTTGAACACCTCTTCCAACTGTTCAGCCTTCAAAACGGCTGCTTGACCATTGCGCTTTACCTTCGGCATGAAGCGAGTTCCGAATCTGGTCTTTTACGAACTGATATTTATTGATTTTACGTTGCTTCAGCCGTAATAGGTCAAATGCACCATCCCTATTGAGAACTATTCCTACATCTCTCCCTATGGTTTTTTGGATCTAACCTACCCGAATCTGGTCAAGCCCTCAGAAGCCATTGTTCACAAAGTCAACCCTAGTCGGTTTGACCCTCTCACCCGGTTAGGGTTGGTCTGATCTGTCTCACCTGAGACACCCCTTTTCACCCGTTTAGGTTGGTGGGGTTCACCCGACTAGGGTTTAGCCAGCTTTCGCCCGATTCTGGGCAAATTAGGGGCAACCTGATTGGTGGAGAGAGATGTATTCCGGTACTTTGAGTGCGATCGCCAGCGCCACAGATTTCCTCACCTACTTCCGTAAGCTGCCGCGCACTCAGCAAGACATGATCACGCCCCACCTCAATGAACCTCAACGCATGGCTCTGAAGGTGCTGAACTGCTGTAGTGAGTTGGAAGGGCAGAGTGTGGGGGCGATCGCTAGATTAGCTGATTTGCATCAGGAATCCACTCGGTCAATCTTAAAGTCTTTAGAAGGCAAAATGGTGGCTGCTGAAGTGACTGCTGGAGGAAAACTGTGGAAGCTTACTTAACAAATATTGGTTAAGCACAAGCAGTTAATATCTTAATTCTGATAGAGCCACTATCCTTAAAGCATAGAGCTATCTTAGAGGTCAAAGTAATGGCTGATTTGACTACTGATGAGTGGGCAAAAATCAATGCTTTGTTAGAGAGCAATCCCTATAAATACGGCATTCCTAAGCGTACTTACGGCTCTGCTGTGCTGGGGTCCTTTAATATCCGTAAGTTAGGTAACGTAAGCAGTCGAAGCACGAATACCTGGAACTTTCTTGCGAACATTTGTAGGCGCTTCGATCTCCTATCCGTCCAAGAAATTATGGGCGATTTGGAAGGCTTTGACAAGCTAGTAAGCTTGATGGGGCCTGAGTATGACGCTATTGTTTCTGACAAGACTGGGCAATTTCCTGGCGAACAAGGTCTAGGTGAACGTCTGGGGTTTATCTATAATCGAAACCTTATTCGTCGAGGCAACATTGTTTCCGATGTCTCCTATGACCGAACAAAAGTACTAAAGACCATCGTTGACAACTACAAAGTGCTGGTAGACACTGCTACGCCTTACGTGAAGTATCTTCAATCCCGTGATGCATGGCAAGAGAGCCCTGTTGGCCCTGAGCCAAAAGCACCAAAGATTCAGATTCCAGTCTTTTTGAACTTTATTCGTCAACCTTTCTGTGCCAGCTTTGAAATAATCGGCCATCCCGAAACAAAGCCCTATAAAATCATGGCAGTCAATGCCCACCTTTACTTTGGCGATTCTGTTGAAGATCGCCGCCAAGAATTTGATGCTTTGATGGAGTGGATCTTGGGTGGGGTACAGGAGGAAGACAATACAAGTTTCCCGAACTTCATTCTCATGGGCGACCTCAATTTAAGTTTCAGCAATCCAAAAAGAGATAGACCCCGAATCGAGAGACATATTAAAACCTTTAATCAGGATATGCAGGCATCTGGCCGCAGTATCAATGTCAATTTCCCGTTTTTGGATGTTCACAAAGGCTCAACTGAACCATTCCGTACTAATGCACGTTTAAGTGAGACTTTCGACCAAATTGGTTTGTTCAGCCATGACCCACGCCTTCCCTCCTATGACAAAAACCCAAAGATGGGACCTGAACCGCCCCAAGGTCCAGACTATGGTGTCGTGAATTTTGTAGAACTGTTTCGTGAAGCCCTTGAGCTACCGTCTATTGAGAGCTTAAGTAGCCAAGATAAGAAAGAGTTTTATAGAAAATTTGAACATGAAGTGAGCGATCATCTGCCCATTTGGTTGCGTTTGCCGTTACCCGAGGTTTAACTAAATAGGATTTTTGATGTACCTATTATGTGCCTGCTAGGCTTTATTTCTGTTCTGGGGATAACTAACCATAGTGGCCCATCCCAGCATCCATGGCTCTTACCATCCCCGAGATCATCCCCTCAACCGCCAGCCAGGGCGAACAACGGCTATTCAACATCCTCAAAACCAAGCTGCCAGAGGATTTCATCGTTTGGTATGAGCCGCGCCTACAGCGCAACCTCTACCCCGACTTCACCATACTCAGTCCTACTTTTGGCCTGCTAATCATCGAGGTCAAAGGGTGGTATGCCGGGAACATTGAGGAAGCCGGAGAGCGGTTCTTCAAAGTCAAAGATAAGCATGGGGCGATCGAGAGCTACTCATCCCCCCTACGCCAAGCCCACGGCTACTTCTGCGAGGCGGCAGAGCGCTTCAAGGGCTACCCCATCCTGCGCCGGCCTGATGGCAACTACCAGGGCAAGCTAGTCTTCCCCGTGGGCACCGGCGCTGTGATGAGCAATATCAACGAACCCCAGGCCCATGAGGAAAACATCTACAACTTTCTCCAGCAGCCCCAGGTCGCCTACCGGGATGAGCTATTGGAGTGGGAGAACTACACCCCAGAGATGCTGATACAGCGGCTGCGGGATATGTTCAAGGTCTACTTTGACTTCCCGATGCTGACAATAGACCAGGTGAACACGATCAAGGGCTGTCTACATCCCGAGACAATGATTAGAGAGAAGCCCGTCACCTCCAGCAGCGTGCCCGAAGGCGTTGAACTCCCGGTCGGCAGCAGCGTGGTGGTGCCCCTCGACATTGACCAGGAGCGCCTTGCCCGAAATATGAAGGATGGCCACCGCCTGATCTCTGGGGTAGCTGGCTCTGGCAAAACCTTGATCCTCCTGGCCCGCGCCAAAGTCCTTGCCAACCGCCTGCTCGACCAGCGCATCCTGATCTTGTGCTTCAACATTACGCTGGCCGCCCACCTGCGATCGCTCCTGCATGGCGACACAATGAACCCCCAGTACAAAGACCGCATCGAGGTCATGCACTTCCACAACTGGGCTAGGACAATCTTGAGCCGACTCCCGTATGTAAGCGACCCAACTACCTACGATAGTCTCCTAGGCCAGCAGGTTTTAACGGCTCTCCAGCAAATGCCCGAAACGGAACGATGGGACTCTATTCTGGTGGATGAGGCCCACACCTTCACCCGCGAATGGTTTGAGTGCTGTGTGGCTGGACTGAAAGACCCAGAGAATGGTGATCTAGTGGTTGTTTCGGACGGCAACCAGAGCCTTTATCAGCGGTCTAAGTTCACCTGGAGATCGGTAGGGATTAAAGCCCAGGGCCGCACGATGAAGCTGGCCCAAAACTACCGCAACACCAGAGAGATTCTAGAAGCCGCTTGGACGGTGGTGAAGAAGACAGATCAAGACCTGACGGACGATGCCACATTCCCCACCGTTGAGCCTGAAGCTGCCCTGCGCCAGGGGCCTCGACCCATGCTCTACCATGCGAACACCAAAGCTAAGGCTGTAGATATTGCTGTCGAGCAGGTGCAACGCTTGGTGATGCTGGGCTACAGCCCTTCAGATATCGCTATCCTCTACCGTTACAAACCTAAAAGGGACACCGCCCTATTCGACTCCCTACTCCAGCGCCTGCAAGATCTGAGCCTGCCGGTCTATTGGGTCACTGAGAGTCAGCAAACCAAAGTTGATTACAGCGCCCGTAAGCCGGGGGTGAGAATCATCACCACGCTATCCTCTCTGGGCCTGGAGTTTAAGGCGGTGCTGTTGCTGTGGGTTGAGCAGTTTGAGGACTGCTTTGATGAGAATTTGGATGCGCGATCGCTGGCGCGACGACAACTCTATGTGGCTATGACTAGGGCACAGGATGAGTTGCACCTGGTAGCTGGGGGGAATGCTGCTGTAGTCAATGCATTAGGCAAAAGTGATGCGGTAGATATAACTTCAGCAGCTAGATCTACTGCCTCAGTCAAGACTGATGGTGCGATCGCTTAGTTCATTTCTCTCTATCCATGTCCCAACTTCTCAAACCCGTCATCATCTACACCGATGGAGCCTGCACCGGCAATCCTGGCCCTGGCGGCTATGGAACAGTGCTGCTCTATGGTGAACACCGCAAGGAGCTATCTAGCGGCTATCGACTGACCACAAACAACCGCATGGAGATGATGGCAGCGATCGCTGGCCTACAGGCACTAAAGCACAAGTGCGCTGTGACCATCTACTCAGATTCTAAGTACGTTGTTGAGGCCATGATGAAGGGCTGGGCAGTGCGCTGGCGATCAAAAGGATGGATGCGTACCAAGACCGAGAGAGCCGTCAATGCCGACCTATGGCAGCAGCTACTTAGTCTCTGTGAACAGCACCAGGTCGAGTTTCAGTGGGTCAAGGGCCACAGCGGCAATGTGGAGAATGAACGCTGCGATAGCTTGGCGGTAGCGGCTGCCAAGCAGCTAAATCTACCGATTGATGAAGGGTATGAAGTACCGCAGGTTCCTCAACAGGAATCGCTGTTCTAGACTGCTGCCCTAAACCCCTTCCCCTTACCCTGATTGCGGTTCTAATCAATCTTCAGCCATTATGCCAACTCTTGGCCTCGCCCTCGGTAAGTTTGCCCCTCTCCACAAAGGCCATCAGTTCCTAATTGAAACGGCCCTAGCAGAGATGGATGAAGTGATTGTCATGGTCTATGATTGCCCAGAAACAACTGCTGTACCGCTGTCCATCAGGGCTAACTGGATTCGTCAGCTTTATCCAACGGTAAATGTCATTGAATCTTGGGACGGACCAACCGAGATAGGCGATACCCCTGAAATTAAGCAAGCGCACGAAACCTACATCTTGCAACGGCTCCAAGGCCTCAATGTGACTCACTTTTACTCTAGAGAGTTTTATGGAGAGCACGTGAGCCAGGCCTTAGGAGCCGTGAACCGCCTTGTAGACTGGACACCTCAATCAACCTGGACCAACCGCGCCACTGTTCCTATCTCAGCCACGCAAGTACGCCCTAACCCTTACCAACACCGCCAGTTTCTAGATCCTCTGGTCTACCGAGATTTAATCACCCATGTCGTCTTTCTAGGGGCACCCTCCACTGGTAAAACCACCTTGGCTGAAGCCTTAGCCCGTCACTATAAAACCCTTTGGATGCCAGAGTACGGCAGGGAATATTGGGAAACTCATCAAGTAGAGCGGCGCTTATCCCTAGAGCAGCTTGAAGAGATTGCTACAGGCCACCGAGAACGAGAAGAAGCGCAGCTGACCCAGGCCAATCGGTACCTCTTCACTGATACCAATGCCCTTACCACCTACCGTTTCTCGCTTTACTATCACGGCACCGCCTCGCCCCATCTGGCCCATCTCGCAGATTGCTGTGCCTCGCGCTATGACCTAGTGTTTTTATGTGAGACAGACATTTCCTATGACGAAACTTGGGATCGCTCTGGAGAGGGCAATAGAGCCGTCTTCCAGAAGCAAATCGTCAGTGACCTAGTAGTGCGTAAGATTCCCTTTTTTAGAGTAAGGGGCGACTTACAAACCCGAATAAGATATGTGGCAGGCATAATCGCTCAATTTGAGAAATACCACAATCTTTTAGAACACTTTCAGGTTGCCAATGGCTGATTTTCTCAGCATCAATACTATCGCCTTTACCATCCTCGGTTATCCGATGAGTTACATCGAGCTGATTGGGACCCTGCTTTACCTAGGGTCAGTGTGGCTAATTGCTCAAAAGAATATGTTGACCTGGCCTATAGGCATAATCAGTGTTCTGCTGTACATGAGCCTGTTCTACCAAATTCAGCTCTACTCCGATGCTTTGGAGCAAATTTATTACCTGGTAGCTAGTGTCTGTGGCTGGTGGTGGTGGAGTCAAAAAGGCTCAGTTCAAGATGCCACGGAAGGATTTCTTTACAGTCCCCGCCGCTACGGATTGCTAACGTTAGGCATTACATTGGGTGCGGGTCTAGCCCTTGGTGGGTTTATAGAACAGATCCATACCTGGCTGCCCCAGTGGTTCCCAGAAGCGGCTTCCTTTCCTATCCTTGATGCGGTTACAACCGTGATGAGCTTTACCGCTATGGCATTAATGGCTCTTAAACGGATAGAAAGCTGGCTCTACTGGATTGTGGTCGATGTCATCGCTATTGGGCTGTACTACGTTAAAGAGGTGCGGTTTCTCTCGCTTCTTTACGTTATTTTGCTGGGGATAGCAATTAATGGTCTGGTATCTTGGCATCAAACGTATGCAGCTTCAAAATTACATTCTTCACGGCTAAGTTAGGTGCTGGGTCTACTACTCAACGCTTTGGGCTGGAGGAATGAGATGCTTCTGGGCCTACTAAACATTGCCGAGGGGAATTTTTTGCTGCTGGTGCTTCTGCTACTGGGAATAGAGTTTCAGGTTCAACTTGCCTCTGTAGGGCGTTATGCCATCCTGGTGCTAACCAAGATTGGCTGTGGGTTGAGTTTAGGCTGGGCAGTTACCCAAGCCTTTGGGCTTCAGGGCGTGGAGCAAGCCGCTGTCCTCGCTGGAGCAGCCCTACCCCCTAGCTTGCTAACCCTACTCTTTGCCCAAGAGAACGATCTCGACACCCGCTTTGTTATTAGCTTCATCTCCGTTGCGGTACCTCTCTACCTGGCGATAGTCACTCCCCTTCTAGCTCATCTATCGCTGTCACCTTAGTTTTGCTGGGTATCCTAAAAACGCTGGTATTGGAGCAGGAGATGAAGGTTTGGCAGTGCTTGAGTTTGGCCGTTGGCCTCGGGGCGATCGCTAGCGGATGTTCTGGAACTGTGGCTATACCTCAAGATCAGGGGTCTATTACTGACTCAATGGCCAGCCAAAACCTACCCACCGCCACCGTTGTCTCGGTGGGCGACGGCGACACACTGCGGATGAACTATCAGGGCCAGAATGTCACAGTCCGGTTCGCCTGCATCGACGCGCCAGAGACTTCCCAAACGCCTTGGGGACCAGCGGCTACCGAACGCCTGCGCCAGCTTGCCCCCCAAGGTTCAACCATCCAGTTTCGCCAGGCCGACACGGACCAGTATGGGCGTATGGTGGCCGAGGTCTATGCGGGTAGTCAGAACATCAATCTAAAGCTGGTCAGCGAGGGCCATGCAGCAGTTTACACACAATTCTTGAGCAGCTGCCCCGACACTGATGATGTTCTCCTGGCCGCCGAGACTCAGGCTCAACAGCAGCAGTTGAACTTTTGGAATCAGTCCAATCCTGTAATGCCGTGGGACTATCGGCGGAACAATCGGTAAGGTTGAATAGGGAAAAACATGGCTCCATCAAGCGTTATTTAACAACCCGGATGGGTTGCCGAACCAATTGAATAAGTTAGATGTTCCTAGCATCAGAGCGCTGGTTGAGAAATTTCCTATGTTGAGTCGAATATCTCTTGCCCTATGTGTATCGCTGATGGTCGTTCCAACCTGTGCTATGCAAGCGATTGTCCAACCAGTCAAGGGCGAGAGCATTACCTCCAGAACGAAGGAAGCCGTCACCTCCCAACGTTTTTCCGTGGACTATCCAGACCATTGGAGCGTTACTCAAAATGACAATGACTATGTAATTATCTATAACCAGCGCCCTGCTGGTGTGACTACAACAGGTGCAACATCACCGTACTTGATCAAGACCGATGTATCCATCCAGCCCCATTCGCTTCGAGACGCTATTTTGGGCATTGGTGATGATCCAGAGGATATCCAGCGGATTGAGTTAGTAGAAATCAATGGGCAATCTGGATTAAGGGTTTGGGAAGAAAGTGAGGGGTGGGATTTTCCTAATACTCTCATCACTTACGTTCCCATCAACGATCAAGAAGTCGCTTATATTGTCAGCTTCTATAGTCCTGAGAATCAGGCCGCAGAAGATGCCATTATTCAGATGCACAACACATTAAAAGTCTTTGATTGAGTACAGGCCCAGAGCGGGGATTGAACTTTCAGAACTAGCTCAATCTTGTGATGCCCTAAGACTATCAGCGGAATAATCGTTCTGGCTGAGGATGAGTTCTTACTAAAGGCAAGGATGCCAGTATGCCAACTGCCTATGATTGCATTGTTGTGGGGGCCGGGCTGTCCGGACTGGTCGCGGCCCGCAATCTACACCGGGCTGGGCACAGTGTTCTAGTTATCGAAGCACAAGAGAACCTGGGCGGTCGAATGACTGGCAAGCTGTTGCCATCGGGGCAGTGGATTGACTTTGGCGGACAATGGGTAGGGCCGACGCAAGATCGGTTTCTAGCGTTGCTGGACGAGTATGGTGTCCGTCGATTTCCCTTTCCTGTTGAGGGCAAGAAAGTGCTGTTGTTTGATGGCGTCCGTTACGAGTTTGACGGATTCTTTGAGGGCTTTCCTGAAGGAGAGCCTCCTCAGGTAAGCCAGGAAGAATGGCAAGATGCTATGACGGCCTGGGAGCGGTTTGAAGCTCTGGCTAAAACCTTACCCCCCGGCCATCCTAGCCGCAATGAGCACACGCAAAAGCTAGACAGTCAGACCTTCGCCCAGTGGATTGAATCGAATACAACAACGGCTTTTGGGCACTGGTACTTTTCCTATATGGCGCGTACGGTCGGCTTCCTTGGTCCCGCAGAGCCCAACCAGGTATCGCTTCTGCATGTGCTCTGGGGACACATCTGCGCGTCCCAGGCCGAGTATCCAGAGGCCGAGCTTATCCGTGGTGGGGCGGGCCAGATGCCAGCCAAGCTTGCGGCTGAGTTAGGTGAGAACATTCGCCTGGGGGAACCTGTCCTACGAATCAACCAAAATGAGACCGGAATTGGGGTTGAAACCACAAAGGGTCGCTTCGCTGCACAGTATGCCGTTGTTGCCATGCCCCCACATCTAGCCGGCCGCATTTATTACGATCCTCCTATGCCACCGATGCGGGCACAGTTGACCCAACGAGTGCCGATGGGCTGCTGCGCTAAGGTACTAGTTTCCTATGACCGTCCATTTTGGCGGAAGCAGGGGCTAGCGGGTCTTGCCATAGGAAACTGCCCGTGGATTGAATTGTGTGCCGATGGCTCTGACCCAGAAACAGGCGTTGGGGTGATGGCTGCATTTGTTGTGGGCGATCGCTATGGAGTTTGGCAGTCTCTAGGGGAGGGCGAGCGTCGGGCTGCCATCCTTGCCGACCTTGCTAATTACTTTGGGCATGAAGCCCTTTCGCCTGTCTCCTACGATGAAATTGATTGGCCTAGTAAGCCGTGGACCGGGGGAGGCTATGCCGCCTTTATGCCCCCAGGTGTGTGGACTAGCTACGGTGAAGCCCTTGTTGCCCCAGTTGGGCGAATCTATTGGGCTGGTACAGAAATGGCTGAGCGCTGGCCTGGTTTCTTTGATGGTGCTGTGCGAACAGGTGAGGCGGCAGCAGCGGCGATCCGTGCCCTTCTGTAAACAGGGTGATTGGAGTTGATGGAGTGGAGAGGCGCTATGAGCATCACAACAGAGGACAGAATCAAAGTCATTCATAACTCCTTGGCTTGCTTTCAAGAAGTCGTTGAGCCTGTTCTAGATATGAAGATGGTTTACTTTGACCGACCGCAGAACCACACGCTACGTGTGGCCATTGAGAACTTCAAGGAAGGCTTGGGCGCTAACTGGCGCGACTACATCCAATCTGGCCTCAACGATGAGCTAGTGACTAGCTTTGCAATGGTGGCTCATAACCTGGAACCCAAGCCATTGAAAGAAGCAATCCAGTGGCTGCACTTCACGACCCAAGACATGCTGCTACTGGGGGAACGAGGGTAGCTGGGCGATCGCACCCCCTCCCCTGGGCAACCTGAACCAAGTAGATGCATCACTAAAAAGCCCCTGCTGAGAGCTTATTGAGTAGCCACAGCAGGGGTTTTCTTCTCGACCATGAGGTAGAAAGGATAGAACGCTGCCCTCTAGGTCACTAACTATGACGAGTCGTGCTGTCTCCTTTTGGCTCAATCCTCAAGAACTTTGCTTTCAGTCTGAGCAAGAGCTACCCCACTTAGCTGATGTAGTTGTCATCGGAGGCGGAATCACGGGCATCAGCACAGCCTACTGGTTAAGTCACCTGGGGCTACATCCTGTTGTATTAGAGCGAGGGGAGCTATCTTGCGGAGCAACAGGTCGCAACGGTGGGCACTTTGTCTTTGGCACAAATCAAAGCTTTAAGGATTCTGTTGAAGCTCAGGGTCTAGATGAAACCCTTGCTCTCTGGGCCTTTACGCGGCAGAGTGCTCAACTTTTGCAGGACTTAACGAACCAGCACGATATCGACTGCGATCTTCGATTTAATCAGCTAGTTTCCTTAGCTATAACTCCTGCGGAGGCCCAATCACTTCAGGAAAGCTGTGAACTCATGATGTCTCATGGCTTGGTTGTAACGTATTGGGATAAGAAAGAGGTTGAGCAAAATACTCAATGTTCAAACTTTTCGGCAGCAGCTTTAGATCCTCATCATGCTCAACTGTGGCCTGCCAAATTGGTTGTAGGTCTTGCCAAAGCCGCTCAACAGCAACAGGCTCACATTCAAACACAGATAGAGGTTCAGGCTGTCACCCGGCAGGCAGAAGGATTTAGGATCACAACTAATCAGGGAGGGATCCAGGCCAAGGCCGTAGTCTATGCCACTAATGCCCTGACCTATCATCTGATTCCAACGCTCAAGGGAGTCATCGTGCCCGTTCGGGGTCAGGTAATCGCCACCGCTCCAACACCCCAATTATTCGATTTTGACTGGTATTTGAGCAATGACACTGGATACGCTATTCAGCGTCAGGATGGACGAATCATCTTTGGTGGAATGCGGTGGAAGTCACCAACCAAAGAAATTGGCATTGAGGATGACTCCAGGTTGGAACCCTTAGTAGGCGAGGGCCTTAAAGCCTTCCTGAGAGACACGTTTCCATCTCTCAGAGATGTCGCTATTGAGTACGAGTGGACAGGCATCATGGCCTTTACTACCGATGAGAACCCTCTGATCGGAGAGCTACCAGGCCGACCGGGGGAGTATATCTCAGCTGGGTATACAGGGCATGGAATGCCTGTTGCTATTGCCGCAGGGAAGGCGATCGCTGAACAGATTGTAGGTTCGTCCCAAACACCTATACCTAAACCGTTTCGGCCAGAGCGCTTTTCGCGGGGCTAACCCTCCCTCGCAGCTAGCTACAGAGAGAGGGGAAACGGGTTAGTGCAGCTAGACCTTAACCTAATGCGCGATCGCATGTTCCCCCAGACACTAAAGCTGAGTTGCGTCTACTCGTCCTCGGCTAGGTAGGCTTCCTCTTCAGCCTCCACCTCAATTTCTACATCCGCGACTTCCACCGCAGGACTACCAATCTCTAGCTTCTCCCGCACCTGAGCTTCTACCTTCTGGGCAAACTCAGCATCCTCTTGCAGGCGCTGAATAGTGTTCTCCCGTCCCTGGCCAACATTGTTGCCCTCGTAGCTGTACCAGGCCCCTTTGCGGACAATCACCCCATGCTCTTCGGCCAGGTCAACCAGACAGCCCATCGTAGAAATGCCTTGGCCAAAGAGAATGTCAAATTCCCCAATGCGGAAGGGCGGGGCCACCTTGTTCTTAGCCACCTTTACCTTGGCGCGAATGCCGTACTCTTCGGTGCCCTTTTTGAGCGTTTGGATGCGGCGAATGTCGAGGCGTACTGAGGCATAGAACTTCAGCGCGTTGCCCCCGGTGGTGACTTCGGGGTTGCCGTAGGAAATACCAATCTTCTGGCGCAGCTGGTTCAAAAAGATGACCGTACACTGCGACTTACCAATACTGCCGGTGATCTTCCGCAGCGCTTGGCTCATCAATCGAGCTTGGAGGCCCACGTGGGCATCGCCCATTTCTCCCTCAATTTCGGCCCGTGGCACCAGCGCTGCAACCGAGTCTATGACCACTAGATCAACAGCCGAAGACCGCACCAGCTGATCCACCACCTCCAGGCCCATCTCTCCAGTGTCGGGCTGGGACACCAGCAGTTCATCGACGTTGACCCCCAGGGCAGCGGCATAAACAGGGTCAAGGGCATGTTCTGCATCAACGATCGCAGCTACACCGCCCAGCTTTTGTACCTCAGCCAGGGCATGGAGAGCCAGCGTTGTTTTACCCGAGCTCTCAGGGCCATAGATCTCAATCACTCGCCCTTTGGGTAAACCACCGCCCAGGGCTAGGTCGAGGGTCAGCGCCCCAGTGGAAATGGTTTCAACCTTCATGCGGGAAGCATCGCCCAGGCGCATGATTGCCCCTTTGCCAAAGTTGCGCTCAATTTGACCGAGCACCAGAGTCAGCGCCTTTTCCTTTTCGGTCTGCTCTTTGCTTCCGCCTTTCTTAGCCGCCATAGTTGCCTCAGTGCTGTAGGACAAGACCCCTGAACCCCAGAACAGTTGTCTTCAGAGATTTAGTTTAGTACACTTGTTCCAGATCGCAATAGGTAGATATCTATCTCAATCGGGGATAACTGGAATTTAAGCCTCCAGTCCAGAATCAAGGAAGGAGGGTCAAGATATGGAAGACTCTTTAGTTCAACTCATCGCCGTTTCTGACTGGATTGTGGCTGTTACCCGCTGCCGTGCCACAGGATATTTTTGCTGGGTGATCACTCCAGAGTTGTCTGCCCTGACTGATGGCGAGACCTACCCCACTTGTGAATTTGCCCTGGCAGCAGGTCGCGGTTTAGTGCAATGCTCCACTGGGCCAGAGATTGACTTCAGCCGCTGTCGTCTTTACTAGAATTAGCGACTGGCCTCAAAATGGTAGGGCCGCTATTCCTTGACTGGCCATGGTCAAAGACCTGCTGACGCTGTACGAACCCATAAACACCCTCAAGCCTGTTGATGACGGCATCTGGATCGTGGATGGCTCTATCGTCAAGATGTCGATGTACGGCATGGCTATTCCCTTCACCACTCGAATGACGGTTGTGCGCCTGGACAACGGCGGGCTGTGGTGCCATTCCCCCACAGAACTAACGCCTACTCTCAAAGCCGAGATCGACGACCTTGGCCCCGTCGAACATCTGGTATCGCCCAACAAGATTCACTATGCCCACATCCAAAGCTGGGTAGATGCTTACCCCGAGGCGATTGCCTGGGCATCCCCAGGGGTGCGAGAGCGGGCTGACAGCCAGCACATTCCAACAACCTTTCACGCTGACCTGGACGATACGCCACCGCCTCAGTGGGCCGCCGAGATTGATCAAGCGATCGTTCGCGGCAGTCAGTTCTTAGATGAAGTGGTGTTCTTCCATCGGCAGAGCAAGACGCTAATCTTGACCGACCTGATTGAAAACGTTGAACCCACCAAGATAGATAAAGCCTTTCGCTGGTTAATTCACCTGGCTGGTATAGCCGACCCCAACGGCAAGGCTCCCTTGGATTTAAGAATGACATTTTGGGGCCGTAAAGCCCAGGCGAAAAAGGGCTACAAACAGATGTTAGCCTGGGCACCCGAGAAGATTATTTTGGCCCACGGTCGCTGGTTTCCAGAGAGCGGGGTGGCGGAGCTAGAGCGGGCCTTTCAGTGGCTTAAGTAGTCCACAGTGGAGATGGAAGAGGCGATCACCCAGGTTTAGAATCCGGTGGGATAAGTTAGTGAAGGCTGAGTAGATGGAGGAAGCGTAGGCTAAATATCTAGAAGCCCGTTGAAGCTGTTGCAGCAATAATCAGAAAATGGCTTGTCATTACACATTCTCCAAACCTTACTAAGAACATTAACCATGTCACTTCCAACAGAAGACTTTACTATTGGGGTTGAAGAGGAATATCAAATTATCGATCCCGCGACTCGTGAACTGCGATCGCGTCAGCAGCAAATTCTACCAATCGCCAAAAAAGCGCTTGGTGACGAAGTACAACCGGAAGCTCAGCTTTCGCAGATAGAGATCGGTACGCCTGTTTGTCACTCGCTTTCTGAAGTACGCGCAGAACTTGTCCGCTTGCGCCGAGAACTTATTGCTGCCGCTGCCAAAGACGGCAATCAAATTGCTGCCGCTGGAACGCACCCATTTTCCGAGTGGAAAGAACAGCAAGTCACCCCCAAAGAACGTTATCAAGGGCTGATGCGAGATTATCAGCAACTGACCCGCGAACTCATGATCTTTGGCTGTCACGTACACGTTGGCATCAGCGATCCGGAGATGGCAATCCAGGTTATGAACCGTTCGCGAATGTGGCTGGCACCGCTGCTGGCGCTTGCCGCTTCCTCGCCATTTTGGTTTGGTGCGGATACGGGATATGCCAGCTATCGCACGGAAATTTGGGGCCGATGGCCCATATCCGGCCCACCGCTAATTTTCTCCTCACACGCCGAATACCAAAATCTTGTAGAAGATTTGGTAGCAACTGGAGCCGTAGAAGAAGCGACAAAGATTTACTGGGATGCGCGTCTATCAGAGCGTTACCCAACCGTAGAGTTTCGCATTACAGATGTCTGCATGACGGTAGATGAGGCAGTAATGGTTGCAGGACTAGTGCGCTCTTTGGCGCGAACTTGTTACGAACAAGCTCAAGGAGACAAACCATTTCCAGCCACGCGCCACGAAGTTATACGCGCCGCGCACTGGCGTGCTGCACGCTATGGATTAGATACAGAGCTGATCGATGTTGAGGCAATGCGTGCTGTTCCAGCACACGAACTCGTTGAAAAGTTTCTAGCCTTCGTGCGCCCGTCGCTAGAGGAGTATGGCGACTGGGACGAAGTTTCGTCGCTCGTGCGACAGACGATGCAGCAAGGCAATGGCGCAGCGCGACAGCGGGAAGTTTACCAGCGTACTGGACGCTTAGAGGATGTCGTTGATTTCATTGTTGCTCAGACGCTGAAAGGTATTGATTAACTTGATTAGGGGTAGCAAAATGTTGAATGTTGCCATTGTTGGAGGCGGTGTTTTCAAAATTTAGAGTCCCTAGCGGCACAACTAGAGTTGACCTTGGTGCGTCAACTACCCAAACGGCTGAACCGAGCTTTCAAAGCCAAAGTGCTGACTGATACCGCCTTTGGCGGTATGGAGTTTCTCCACGGCATCTGCAAGCTCAGCTACAGGCGATTACGGGATACTCTATGATCGCAAACTCAGCGATGGACGGCGGCTTTTTCAACTGCACAAATTGGGGCAACGTGTCCGTCTACAGGGACTGAATTATCCAGTCACCATCGCCTATACACAACCCTCTGAGCAGAGCGCCTACAGCTAAGTGATCGATAGCGCCGCTATAAAGACTGAAAGCGCTCAGAACATTAACCAGTCCGCTGTATCACCCTCTGACTAGGAAGTGATTGCTGTCCGGTGGCAAGAGGCAATCTACATCATTGGGCAAACTCCAAAGTCAGATGTCCTCTACAGCGAAGCCCAGGAGAAAAGAGAGCCGTACCTTCTAGCGTTACGTCGGCGAATACACCAGGAAAAATGGGACTCGTGTAAGTGGACATACACGTTGCCGATAATTCAACTTCTCAATAACTTATCCACTAACTGAGAGTACCTTCCTCCACCTGGGCACTATAGCCCCACAGCGGACAACGGCGGATTACTACCCGTAGTCAATCTGCACCCAAAATTTACAACCTCTGAGACTACCGCTGGTCTTGGAGGTTTTGTTTTTTGATCCCCTTGATGACGGTATTTTGCCGATAGTAGGGACGGAATAATTATGAAGTGTTAATGCTGTAATAGCATGGAAAATAAAGTGTGGATATTTTTCCCACCAATCAGATCAATGATGTAAGTTTTGTTTGGGTAGAAGGGGAATTATGAATCTACTTTAATCCTTAATTATTTCTAATGAAAAATCTAGTCTTGCGAGCACTAAAGTTCTCTCCTATTTGTTTCTTACTATTAGGTGGAACTACGGTTAGTGCTCAAAGTCTGCCTCCTTATGCAGGCACAACCTGCTCTGCCTTTGCGACCCATCCAGAGGCCCAGTGGCATTACTACATGGGGACTGCGCCATCTTCCGTGGATGACGATAGTGATGGACTAGCTTGCGAGTATTTGACCAGCACTATTAGGAGCGATGGCAACCGAATCTTTAACAATCAGGCTAATCGTGGCAACGTGAGATACACGATGGAAGTTTGGCGAGTTAACGCTACTGATGTTTATCTACGCATTAAATCGAGCCAAGGAATGGATTTCACAACCCGTAGTTTTCCATCTGATCCGGCAGCCCGCGAGCACATGAATACCTACTATCGAAATCTGCTCCGTTAATATCTTCTTGATGAGAAGCAGATGTCAAAGTATCGTTCTAGTCGAGCTGTAAGTCGCCGCCATCCTACGGCCCAGCACCATTGGGCAGTGGTTCTCTCTGCCCTGGTGTTTGGCAGCTATGCTCTGGTTCAGACTCACCAATTATTTTTCCAAAGCAATGGTGCGGGTGACCCCGGCTGGGCGATTGGACACCCTCAGGCTCAGTGGAACTTTCGCCTAGGCAATCAGCCGCTGCCCGAACTTAGAGCGCTGGCGCTGGAGGTGGTGAACCACGATCGCCTAACGAATGCTCTGCCGCCGCTAGTAGAAGACCCGTTGCTCTCCCAAGTGGCCCAGAAACACGCAGAAGACATGCTGGCCCGCCAGTTCACGACCACGTTAACCCCGACGGTCAAGACCCCTCAGCCCGTTTTATAGCGGCGGGTAGCCAGGTTAGGGCCGGGGAAAATATCATGCACCAGAAGGGGACTATCCCGATGGCCCTGTCCTTGGGATTGGTGGAGGAATACCAGCAGGGGTGGATGGAGAGCCTTGGCCATCGGGAGAACCTGCTGACTCCCCACTACACCACCTTTGGCTATGGCATCGTTGCATCACCAACAGGGACTGAAATCTATGCGGTGCAAATGTTTAGCTTTCTGGCGCAGTAGGCAAGGGTGAAGACTCACTCTCCTACTACCTGCTTCCATTCCGCCAAGGCTAATGCAACCAGATCTTCAACGGACTCAAACTGTGGTCGATAGCCCAACAGTGGATCACAGAGCTTAGCATAGCCTCCATAGGTGAAATGGTACTGGGTCAGACCAGCCCGACTTTTCCCTAGATAGAAGGTGACCGTCTTTTCTTCGGACCATAATGAGATACCAGCCCAGGCCAAACCTTTAACCCTCTCTTGTTTATATCTATGGCCTGGTGCCCCAAACTCTTTCTTTGCGTAAGGCAGCATTAGGTACAGTGCGGGTAAGTTGAAGCCTCCAGGGGGAAAGAACTCGGCGCACAGCTTGGTTTTGTAGACATCTTTCTCGCCTTTGGCCAGGCCGTACTGCGTGCGAGTAGATCGGCCCACCTCTCTCATGCGTTCATCAAACTCAAGGATTTGAAGCCTTAACGCTGAAACCAATTCTGCCCGTTCCGGGGTCATCTGTTCAAGCTGCGTCCGCAAGGACTTGGGTGGCCGCCCGACGACCCGCGTTGATGTAGTCAGCTCTAGATCTCCTTCTGTGGACCGCAGGAAAGGATAGAACTTAGGATCTACCTCAACTGCTAGTTCTGCTGCTAAGTCAGCACTGGCAATCTGGAAATTGAAACGGTTGTCAGCACCAGCGATGGTGAATTGGTAGAACTCAAAGTCGAGGCGGCTATGCTCTCGGTCGATGTGGTTATGGGCGTGAAATGTGGGGGAGAGCGCTATCAAGCGGATGGGCAGGCTGTAGTCTACTTGGTCGGCAAAGGGTTGGGCATGGCGCAGGCTAGCGTAGTAGCGGGTTAGCTGCTGCACAACATAGCGATCCTCTACATTCTTGAGTTCTAAAACAACGAGCTGCCGTTTTGAAGTAGTGGCCAGGATGTCACAAATTTGGCCCTCAATGATGTACTGCCGGGCTAAGGGTTTGAGGTCAAGTAGTGGCTTTAGATTGGCCCAAACGAATTCTTCTAAGTCAAATTCTGTGTGAAAAGCCCAATCTGCCATGTTTTTTCTGAGGCTACTTTGGGAAGAAGCGATTTGCCCAAGCCGGGTTGCTAGGTTAATTTACCAGCCGTTGCCAACCATGGGCAACATAACCTGCATCGGCGACTACGCCAATCAAGTTGACAGGAGTGTTAGCAGCCGCGTAGTAAGCGATTTGCGAGGATAGGTTGTCGATCGCCTCCACCCGACGCTTGGCGGGACGGATGTATATGACCGCCTATGCGCCCTAGCAGCTGAGTAGCAGTGTCAATAACGTCTTTTTCCCGAAGATCGTAGGCTTCGTGCTGTGATCCGCTACCTGACACCAGAGTAGCTTAAGGTCTTGTATCAGGTAGTGGCGTCAAGTTTGCGGATGAATGCGCTGGTTCATCTGCTGCACCGAACAGGGGCAAGGATCGCTGAGGTACTAACCCTTGTTCTGGACACCATGAACCTGGACCAGCGAAAGTTTCAGGTGGTTGGCAAAGGCAATAAGCGGCGGTGGTGTTTTTACAGTAACGACGCGGCTCGGGTTCTGGAGCGATACCTAAAATACGAGCGACACTCGGGTTGCTCAGCCCTATTTACAGCCCAGCAGCCTTTCACGCTGGAGGTGAGCCGGATGAGCTATCGCACGGCCCACCAGGATTGGACGGATTTAATCGCCCAAAGTTCAAAGCTGGAGGGCATTCGGATGCATGACCTGCGCCATACCTTTGCTACTGAGCGAGTAGGCCTAATGAGCATCGAGGAATTGAGAGCGTTAATGGGGCACCAGAACATTCAAACAACCCTGCGCTATCAAAAGGTGACGTCACAGCGGGCCGAAACAGTCGCTCAAGCGGCACTTGCTGCATTAGCCAAAAGCTAGTTATGACCCACCAAAAGCTTTGGTAAGTATGTATAGCTATATAGCATTTAGCTACATTCGCTTCTACTGATGCACAGTATATACAGTACTTTGCATCAAGAAAGTGAGGCGAAAAAGGAGCGCATTCAAAAGCCGTAGTAAATGGATCCAGGCTGGATCGAAAACCATCATATTCTGGATATTCATGCATGTTGTTAAAAAAACAAACATGAGCGCCAGTATCCATAGTCCTTACTAAGGTGGATAAGTTACTGAAGGCACGACCATTCGCAGAAAGCATTGCAGCTTAAGATGCACCGCTAAAGCTTGATTAGCAAGGTGCTTATTCTCAAGGAGAAAGCCACCTGACGCTCGTACCGGTATTTTGGGGCTGTCTAATCTAATGTTTTAACTCGCTTTTGCTTCTTGCCCATAGACCTAAAGGGCATTCCACAGTGGTGGCATTCACCTTTCTTCCAAAGGGATGGGATTTGGAAAGGTTTCTTGCAGCAAGGACACTTATTCAAAAGCTGTAGGTGGTGGCGATCGCATACTGGAGTCTCTGCCTTATATTGCCAATCCATGCGATGGCAAGGAACTTCGGAATAGCAAGCCCCACAAAGCAAGATAGGTCTAGGCTGCATAGATCTGCCTTTCTGAGGCAGCATTGCTTCCAGTAGGGTAAAATCCATTCTGCATAAAGCGGCAAGCATCTCCAGCGATTCGTTTTCAGGAAAAGGATTAAAGTAAAGCTTCTCCCAACGGGAAACAGCCGCACCTACCCCAATCAATTGTCCGAGGGCATATCCCGATGGCAGAGTATTAGCTTTAAGGTGACGAAGACGTCCAAGAAAATGGCTTATGCTTTCATTTTTGTAGGGCTGTACAGGAACCAGCCTTGGTAAAGAATCAAAATCTCTGCATCTCGTCAACTTACCACCTCTACCTTATCCCTCTTCTCAGAGTAAATACTTCTTTCCGTATCGCTCAGTTATTTTCAGCAAAATTTCTGGATCAACTTTTCTGTGCCCACTTTTCAGAGAGTGGAGAACGGCCTTAGTTAAAATTTTAATGAGAGAGCCCATTCTAGCTCCGGTACTAGAAGCCAGAGTCGCAAATAAGTCACCTTCCAGGTTAGATTCTTCAGGTAACGCGAGAATATCTAATTCTATAGTGCGCAATGTCATCTTAAAGTCATCTTCTTCAAGTTTATCAAACTCAAAGAGAGATGGAAAAGTAGAAAAGAGATCATATGAATCTAAACTGTTATCAAGCTCACTACTGCCGACCAAAGCGATAGGGACGCCCGACTCCTCGTGAAGTTGCTTCAGATCTAAAAAAGCTTCTTTCTGCAAGTTTTCTGCATTATCAATAATGATTAGCTCAACGCCAAAAGGCTCAATACAACCTACCAGCCGAGGTCGCAAATCTTGCCGTTTACCTTTGGAGGCTGCATGATTAACATCTTTCAATATCTGAGAGAATAATCTCTTAGAACTTGAGTTTGACCATGCCTTAATGCAAGAGACTCGTTTGTAATCTTCCTCTCGGTAACACGACGATGAGCGGCTTTTCCCTGTATCCCGGGGGCCAATTACCCGCCCACATTGCTTGACCAAGCGAAGTTCATCGAGCCATCTGAAATATTGAGATGCTCGGTGTGTGGGGATAAATGCCGTTCTAAATAGCTCCTCAATCTCCGCAGTCTTAGCAAGAAAATCGGTTATATCGAGGGCTGAGGGCAGCACCTCTACAGGGACATGTGTTACGAGCTGCGAGTTTGTCATGTTACCAGATCTTCTTTAGCTTTTTATCTTTGGGAATAATTAGTCTGTGACGCTTGCCTTCGTTTATGTCTCTTTTTTCACTAGCCTCAGGGATGGCAGATGTTTTATTGACTTGAGAAGTCTGCATAGCCTGAGCTGGTTTATCCTGAGAATAATCAATGCGTTCAGGCAGAAGCTCAGGCAGGCTTGCAGCGTTAGAAGACTTAGTCTTGCGCGCCTTTCTTAGCTCAACTACTTTTGAATTCTTTTTTCCTTTTTCTCTTAACTTTTTCTGTTCTGAACGCTGCTGCTGTTTTTTATCCTGCTTTCGTTCCTCAACCAGATTTTTGCGTTTGTCTAAAGCTAGTAAGGCATCATAATTTGAATGGCTGCGCTCAGCTTTATTCCTCTCTACATTTAGCTGCTCTAACTCGTACAAGCTCAAATCCTGCATATCCATGTTGATAGCATGAGCATGACCAATAAATTCCTCATCTGGGCTATAGACAAGCATAGTCAGCACATGATCAGGATCATAATGGAGAGTAACGAATTTGCCCTCCCACGACCTTAACTCCTCACAACGATAGAAGAAATTTTTGAACCTAACAGTTCCGTGTTCCTGGACAGTTACGTGTACCTCCTTCATTAGACAAAGATCAAGCTCTCGCTCATCGAGAGGATCTGGCAGTTTGTTTCCCATGCCTATGAACCAACGTTCATAGCGAGTAACACGTTTGTCGTTAGGATAAGGCTGATGGTTATAATCGTCGCAAAAATAACCTGCTAACATTTTGTCCAGATCATCTATGGTCAAGCAAGCTGCTTTTTCTGCCTTCTCTATTTGCTCTTTGTTTGCCCTGTTTGGTTGATATCCCGGCAAGGCCTCTAAGAACTGCGTATTAATCGTTTTGAATAGTCGCTCAACAATTCCTCCTTGGTTGGGCCTATCTCGCAATTCACACTGAAATCCCAATTTTTTCCCAAGAGCTTTAATATGTTTTGAAGCACTTAAGTCTTTGCCGCCATCCGTGAAGAAATATTGTAGAGGAGGACCATAAATATTCCACTCCTTCTTTAGCTCATATTCTGTAGGATAATCTTTAGGCAGGATAGCATTCCTAAGAGCAAGTCCCACCTCGTAAGCCCCTGGCTGCTTGTGCCATAGATGATAGCCAATCAAACAGCCAGAAAAAGTGTCTACAACTGTAGTGAGCCAGGGCCTCCACTGTAGAGTTATGCCATCAATCCCTATAATCCGAATGTCTAACTTGGTATGATCGCATTGGATAATTTGGTTACTGAAGTTAGCTCTAAGAGACTGACCATTTCGCGTTTCAACGACAAGCCAAGAGCCAGAACCAGGATTGCGGATTTTCTTTTTCCTTCTTTGTTGCTCGATGAGAGGCTTCAAAATTCGGTAAACAGTCGCTGGGTGGGGATAATCACCTTCTTCCTTTTTCTGGTCGATTAAAGCATGTCTTTGAACCTCTCGCACAATATCAGCAGGTTTGAGTGGATGTTTCTCCTTCAGACTTTTCTCATACACTCCCGAAATATAGTCCTGCCAATACTTGTCAACCCGATAAGTTCCCTTGTCGACACGCTGAACTCCCCCATCTTCCTGAAGCTTATCTTCAAGGTAATGATTCAGTAATCGCTCAACTTGGCGGATTGATATCTGAAGTGTTTCTGCTACTTTCTTTTTCCTATCGGACTTTACCTTTCGGTTAGGCGACTCAGCCAACCACTCAGCCAACCTATAGCGCAACCGATGAGAATCCGAGGTTTCAACAAGGACGCGAGAAGGATCCGTGCTGAAGGCCTGATCGCTCAAAAGAACTTCATCTAGAGATTGAGAGTCAGGATCTGTGACTTCAAATTGACTTCCATCCATGCGGGTACGCAATATCTAGCGATTCAGTACAAGGGTACCATCATGTTTTGGGGATGGCTAGTCTTGCGACAAGAATTTTGCGAATCCTTTAGATGTCAAGTTTCTCTGAGAAGACCAAAAGTAGCTTTTCCCATAATTATAAGAGGGCTTGAATTTGCACCCTAGGAAAACATTCAATGGCAATAAACCGGGATATTCTCAAGGCGCAATACATGTATGCCAACTATGCGACTTAGCTTGACAACCTGGCGCTGAACTTGACGTGTATTCAGCTGCTGGCCCGCAGTGGCACTGATGAGTCGGTGGCCCAACACCTGGTAAAAGAGTCAATTTTTCACTGAGTGGGTAGTGCTCGGCGTTGATCTAAAGATAGACATAGCGTTTGCCAAGGACTTAGTTGATCTACAACGGTTGCTGAGCCGGTGGAAGCTAGAATGGTCTGAGTTGTGGGCTAATGAGGCTAGACGTCAGGAGATAGCGACGCTGGCTCAGCAGTGGTGCGAGCGGATTTACGGCTAGGGAGAGTTGCTGGCGAGTTGCTAGCGATCGCTCCAAATCCATGCCTTTGGAGTTACAGAACAGCCCAAAACATCAGTAGGCTGAAGTGACCTTACCTCAAAAAAGTAGACAGGTAATTCAGGCAGCGTTGGAGGCAAGTGAATCATGGGAGTCTGTAGCGGCTTTGCTGCACCACGGGACACATGCCGATTTCTGGACAATGTGTAGAGAGTGGCCCACAAACGATTGAGCAGTATGCATGAGGGACGATGACTCAGCTGCAAGCTATTGAGACACTTCAGATGGGACAACCACAGCGGATGCTACCAACTTGGAGCGATCGGGTTCAGTGGTTAGCGGCATTCTATTTATCGAGTTCGCCGTCGATAGATTGATTGATAGAGGGGTACTGGGCTTTAGGTAAATGGCACGGGTTGTCTACATAGCTCTTAATCAGTATTATAGCTAGCGGCTTTGGGCCTTCGAATAGCCCCTTGGCTTAGTGAATCTTGTGGTTAACGGTGCGGCTAAGACATTTGCGGTGGGGCGAGCTTTTGGTTGAGAATAAGCCATCTGAGAGGTGAGTTCTGTCTTTTGAGTGCCGGTTGGACAACCTTACGTCAATACTTTTGAGGATTGTCTATACCTATGATTGAGACTCGCGGGTTTGGGAATGCAGCTACGCACCACGGTGATCGAACTTTTTTCAACCTTTATTCGGTTCTCGGGCGATCGTTTTGATGGTTGGGTCAGCGATTGGCGACTGAAAAAGGGGATGGCAGATCACCTGACTCGGGCAGACCAAGCGATACAATCGGAAGATTTTTGGGCATTGTACTGGCATCAACGTTGGCAGTCCGACATATCTAGTCAGGCAGAGGCTCACCTCCAGGCTTATCTGCAAGAACCCTGCTACTGGGCAGCCCGACGGATCACAGAGCGCTTTGTCCAGGGGCAATGGACTTTGGCCGATGGGTTTCAAACGGCGATCGCCCATACTCCCAGTATTCTCAAGCGCTATAAACCGGACTACGGCAGTAGCCTAAGCACCTATGCCCAGACTGCGTTTAGCAACGTCATTCGTGATCATCTGCGGCAGCAGCATGAGGCCAATATTTGCAGCGATTGGGGCCTGCTGCGCCGCCTCAGCCAGGCACAGCTCCAGCGATCGTTGGGGTTTGCAGGGGTGCCCCAAACGGAGTCTGCCATCCTAATATGGCAATGCTTTAGAGCGGTTTGTCTGCCCGATCCCCAGCGACCGGTGAAGGCTTTACCTCCGCCGACTCCCGACCAGATAGCCCAAATGGCTGAGCGCTACAACCAGCAACGGGTTCAGCTCAGCCCAATACCCCCCCGGCTCGGGGCTGAAGACCTGGTAGTGAGTCTTCAGCAAGTGGTGCAGGCGGCTCGTGCCTACCTGGCACCGCCGATCATATCGCTCAATCAGTCCCAGTTTGACCAGGCTGGTCAAGAGCAGTTAGATACCTTGAGTAGTGACGATAGTCCCATGAACCGGCTGCTAGCGAATGAAGCCTACGCCGAACAGCAGCGGCGGGTGCAGCAACTGGAGGCCGTGTTGGGAGGTGCGATCGCGGCGCTAACTCTAGCCGATCAAACCCTGCTGCAGCTTTATTATCGAGGGGGGCTAACTCAAGCGGCGATCGCCCAACAGCTGCAAATGCAGCAGTATCAGGTGTCGCGTCGGCTCAGTCGGGTGCGCCAGCAGCTCTTAGTCAATGTGGCCCAGTGGAGTCAAAAAACCCTGCATATTACCCTTGATTCCGCCGTATTAGCCAGTATGAGCGACGCGATTCACGAGTGGTTACAGCGGCATTATCAGAACACAGCAGAGGATCTCGATGAGCTTGGTGTTTGACAATCCGGTGCAACCCGTACTGGCGATGTCGCCCGATCTAGCGCTGTGGCAGCAGTGCCAGTCGATTACAGATCCGGCGGCCCGCTGGCGGGTCTATCTGCATCGGTTGGGGTTGGAGGCTCTGCGCGGTTGGGCGCAGGACGAAATTAACCAGTCAATTCACCCCTGGCCCGCCGATGCGGTTGATCTCTGGCAGTGGGTTGATGGGCTGGCCCTGGTGCTGGGTGATCGCCGCCTGGTGGTGATCTTGAGTGAGGCGATCGATGCCACATCGCTGGCGGTGCCCCAGGAATGGGTCGATATTCCGGATTGGGCAGCGGACTACTATGTAGCGGCTCAGGTGGATGTTGACGAGCAGCGGCTGGCACTGTGGGGCTATGGCACCTACGCCCAGGTGAAAATCCAGGGGCAATACGAGCCGCGCGATCGCACCTACAGCCTCAGCGCAAATGACCTGATCCAAGATTTTTCTGTTTTTTGGGTAGCTCAACAGCTCGAACAACCCCAAACCATTGCACTTCCCGACCTTCCCCCTCTCTCAGAGGCCCAGGCTGAGCGGCTGATCGAGCGGCTAGCCGGGGCTCTCGAACCAAGGCTAGATATGCCGTTTGAGCAGTGGGGGGCGCTGCTTAAGAATACCCGCTGGCGGCGGCAGATCTGGCAGCAGCGGCAGGGCATAGCGTCGGTTGACATAAGCGACTGGGTCAGACAACTATTTGCACCGAGTTGGCGATCGCTGGCCTCGCTGCTGCCCCAAACCCCGGCGTTAGGGTTTCGTTCTGTGGGCATCAGCCCTGGGATGATCAGTCGAGGCAAAGCCATTTTTCTTAACCCCCCCGGTTTCTATCTGGTGCTGGGGGTGCGGGTGGAGATAGCGGACGATGATCGTCGGAGCATTAGCATCCAGCTTTTTCCATCCACGGCGGACATATTGCCAGGGGGCATCATCCTTGCTTTAGATCTGCCAGAAACCGAAGCGCGGCTGCAAACGGTGCAAGCGGGCGATCGCGACAATTACATTCAGCTACCGAGTTTTCGCTGTCCGCTGGGACAACAGTTTCGGGTCAGGGTTCAGCTGGGGGATGCTATGGTGCAAGAGGATTTCATCAGCTAAGAGCTGAGACAATGGCACAGCGCATTTTGCTCAATCTGGGCCAGGGGGATTGGCACACGGGCTTTGCCAGCGTCACTGCTCAGCTTTGGGAAAATGAGCTGCCCCCCATTCAGTTTGTGGGCAGTTTGCCGCCGTGCCCCCACCTAGCCACCCAGTATCAGCGCTGGCAGCAGCTTTATGAAGCGATCTACGGTAGCCAAAGCCGCTGGCGACGAGCTCCGTCGCCGTTTGAGTTTGAGTCGACGACGGTCACCAATGTTTCGCACCACGAGTTTGAAACCCTCTGCACTTCCCTGCACAGCGAGCTAAACCAGTGGTTAATGGCGACCACCTTTGCGCCCATCGAGCGCCGCCTGCGCACCCACCTCTCAGCTCAGGCGGCCATTCAAGTGATGCTCACCGCCCAAGCTAAATCGGTGCTGCGCTTTCCATGGGGGCTGTGGCAGCTGTTTGAAGACTATCCCAAAGCAGAACTTTCCCTCAGTCTGCCCGACTATCACCGCGCCCTCAAGCAGACCCAAGGCAACCCCACCGGGGGGGTCAGCATCCTGGCGGTGCTGGGCAACGACACCGATATCGATGTAGAAACGGATCGGCAGATTTTAAGCCAGTTGCCCCAGGCCCAGGTGACACTCTTGGCCCAGCCTAGCCTAAGCGAATTACAACACCAGCTGTGGGAATTCTGCTGGGACATTCTGTTTTTTGCCGGGCACAGCACCAGTCAAGGCCAGGGTTATCTACAGGTCAACCAAACAGAATCACTGTCCATTGAACAGCTCAAATACGCCCTGGGGCGCACGATTCAGAATGGCTTGCAGCTGGCCATTTTGAACTCCTGCGACGGGCTAGGGCTGGCCTGGACTCTGGCCGACCTGCACCTGCCCCAAACGATTGTGATGCGGGAGCCGGTACCCGATGCGATCGCGCACCAGTTCCTCAAAGGGTTTTTGGCCTCGTTCGCCAGCGGCCAGCCGCTCTACAATGCTGTGCGCGAAGCTCGGGAAAAGCTCCACGGCCTAAGCGAACTAGGAATCTGTGCCGCCTGGCTGCCGGTAATTGTGCAAAATCCGGCAGAAGTGCCCCCCACCTGGTCCCAGCTAGCGAGTCAGCCCGTGGAAGTTCCCACTCCGATGATGCTGCCTCAGCCAAAGCCTGCTCGGCGTCGACTGGGACTGGGCAGCCTGGCCGTCACAGTCACGATTTTAGCCCTGCGTTGGGCAGGCATTCTGCAACCGATCGAGCTGTGGACCTACGACACCTTGATGCGGTTGCGCCCAACCGAAACTCCTGACTCTCGCCTGGTGGTGGTGACGGTCGACGAAAACGACATCCAATCCCAAACTTCCTCAGACCGACGCGGTTCGGTGGCCGATGAGATTCTGCACCAAGCCCTGACCATTTTGGCTGAGGGAGAACCTCGGACCATTGGCCTTGACCTGTACCGCGACTTTCCGGCCCGTGATCCGGCGTTGATGGCAGCGCTGGGGCAGCCTAACCTGGTGGGGTTATGCAAAAGTCGGGATGTGACCGCAGGCTCGGTTGGCATCAGTCCGCCCCCAGAATTGCCCAACTCCCAGGTTGGCTTCAGTGATTTCATTGAAGAGCCTGACGGCCTTGTCAGGCGGCAGCTGCTGACCCTGACCCCAGATCCGGTTTCGCCCTGCACCTCGCCTTACGGCTTTGCCACATTGGTCGCCATTCACTATTTGCAAGCAGAGGGGGTGCAACCCAGGTTTACGGCCCAAGGCGATTTGCAAATTGGAAATGTGGTTTTCCCCCGACTAAACCAGCGCACGGGCGGGCTGCAACGCATGGACAATGGTGGCAACCAGCTGTTGCTTAATTACCGCGCCCTGTCGACCCCAAAGCAAATTGCGGTGACGATCTCACTTCAAGAGCTTCTGGGTGGTCAGGTGAATCTAGAGCGGCTGCGCGATCGCATTGTCTTAATCGGCATCACTGCTCCCAGCGGTGGCGACTACTGGTCAACCCCCTACGGTGCCCAGGGCCAGACGCGCACGGCGGGCGTGTTCATGCAGGCTCAGATGATCAGCCAACTAATCAGCGCTGTGGAGGACGGTCGGCCTCTGATCTGGGTCTGGCCACAGTGGGCTGAAACGCTGTGTATTGCGCTGGGGGTGATCGCCGGTAGTTTGCTCGCCTGGCAGTGGAAATCGGCCAAGCTGGCGCTGGCTTGTGTGGTGACAGCAATCGCGTTAATCGCGATCGCTTGGGTAACCCTGTTAACGGGGGGCTGGCTACCCCTGTTGCCGACCTTACTAGCTCTAAATGGCAGCGCATGGGTCACCCGGACGCTAGAGTGAACTCCTTTTTTTGTTCGCCTACTTTTGCTATAGGGTTATTGCCAACGAGTACCTGCGGATGGAAATAGAGATCGCCGTTCTAAGGAGGCAGGACAACTATGTGAGGTCCTGGCTTGAGGCGGCTGTTGGCAGATTTAGCCTCAGCTTTTGAGGGGGACGACTCACTTCATAGTTGCTGAGCGCTGAGAAAAAGCCTAACGCTAAGCCTTAGCTTTGCTTCATAGAGTCTTTACGTTACAAAAGCGACAATTCTTGGCCCTTGTCCTCCATACTTGGAAAACACTTCTTAGGGAGGGTGACAGAATGACAGCAAGATGCGGCGTAAAGCGATCGCCCCTATTATCTGCCATTGCCGTATTGGGGTTAGCCGCTACCATCTGGTTGCCCCTAGCCACCCTAGCCCGAGCGATGCCCACGCCTCCAGACCAGGGTGCACCGTCTGGTCGACAGCGGGGCGGCGCGTCTCGAGGCGACTGTGCAGACTATCAAGGCCTCACAGCCCTGGTACCGGTGGTAGATGGCATCGTCTGGAGCCAGACCCATAGCCCTAACCCCAAGTTTTTCTTCCATGTGCCAAAAGCTCTCACCGCCGACATTCCTCTAGAACTGGTGGTGCAAGATAGCAACGATAACTATCTATTTCATCGACAGTTCTCTGTCGATGCCCCATCTGGCATCCTTACCATACCGTTGACCTCCGAGGGGGCTGGTTTGATGCCTGGGGAAACCTACTCCTGGACGTTCTCAATTTACTGCGATCTGGCCCGTCCCTCAGCGGCGGTGTCTGTCTTTGGCACCATTCGGCGGGTCGCTGACGCTGCTGTGCCCCTGTCGGATACATCACCCTCCACTCAGCCGCTCAAGTTGGCCCAGCAGTATGCCGCCGCCGGGCTCTGGCACGAGGCCATGGGGCTGACTCTATCAGTGGCCGAGCCCAACAATGCCGACTATCTAGCTACCTTAACGTCTCTGCTAGAGTTGGCTGGACTAGCAGACCTCTCGCCAGCGGCCTTGGTATATGAGGTGCCTGAGTGATATGGATAGCACTAAGGGGTACTGGCGAAGCCTCCCCCAAGGGACCTAGGGGGACGAGGTGATGGGAATTTATCAACTAGATGTGATTCGCACCATTTGTCCTTTGGTCACAGGGGCAGGGTTTGTGCTTCTAGCAATGGTTTTGAGTCCCCCTCTAGTGCAGGCTCAGGTGACTCCAGACGCTACCCTACCATTAGAGGGCTCCACCGTTACCTCTGACGGCACCACCTATCAGATCACTGGGGGGGCGACCAGGGGCAGCAACCTATTCCACAGTTTTGAGCAGTTTTCGGTGCCCGCTGGCACTACAGCGGTGTTTGTTAACGCTGACAACATCGCCAACATCCTCAGTCGCGTCACGGGCAGTACCCCGTCAGATCTTCAGGGTACGATTCAGGCGGGGGGTAACGCCAACCTGTTTTTAATCAATCCGGCAGGTATGGTGTTCGGACCCAATGCCCGTTTGGATATTGGCGGCTCTTTTTTGGCTAGCACGGGGGAAGGGCTGCAGTTTGAGAATGGATTTGTCTACAGTACTGCCAATCCTGAGGTGCCGCCGCTGTTGACCATCAGCGCTCCCATCGGTCTCAACCTGAGCAATGCTCTAGGGAATATAGCGGTGGTCGGGGCAAACCTATCCGTTGCTGCCGACCAAACTCTGGCGCTAGTAGGCGGTGAAGTCTCTTTAACGGGAGCCCAGTTAGCGGCTCCTGGTGGACGGCTGCAAATTGGCAGTGGGCAACAGGCCAGTGAGTTAGGCCTCACAGTTGATCGGTCAGGATTTGAGGTGAACTTTGGTGGGATCAGCAGGGCTGGCAATATTCAACTGTCTAATCGGTCGGTCCTAAATGCTAGCGGCAGGGGTGGGGGTGCGATCGCACTCCAGGGACAAGCAATTACTTTGGCGAACCAGTCAGCCCTCCTTTCCGATACGCTGGGAGACCAAGATGGTCGTGGAGTTCAAATTGTCGCCGACCAGTTCCGATTACTGGATAGCTCCTACATCGGCGCGGCTACCTCAGGCAGCGGAGCGGGTAGCAGTATTGACGTTACGGCTAACGATATTGAAATTGTTGGGACTGCGATCGCGAACTACAAACTTGTAGAGTTTAAGATTTTTCTGGGCGCCAGGCAAATCAGCGATCGGGAGATTGGCGGTATTGCTGCCACAACGGTAGCCGCGGGGCGAGCCGGAGACATTTCCCTGAATGCTCGAAACATCCTGATCGATGAAGGCGTTTTGGTCTCAACGGAGTCGTTTGGCACAGGTAACGGCGGCGATATTGACATTACGGCAACAGAGTCGCTCAGCCTGACGGGGTCTGGGCTGTTGGGGGGCAGTCGAGTGTCCGGAATTCCCGTACTCACCCTCGAAGGCACCCCCAGTGGACTCGCTACCGGCGGCATCCCCGCCGGTAGCGGGGGCAATATCAATATCAACACAGCTCGACTCACCATTGCCGGTAACGGTGCCATTGGAGTCGGCACCCAAAGCGATCAAGACTCGGGCAATCTTGTGATTAACGCCACGGAGTCGGTGACCTTGCAAGGCGGCAGCGTCGAGCCCTATATCTTCCCGACCCAGATCACCACAATCTCCCTAGGGGGTAGCGGGGCCGCAGGGGATATTCAAATCACCACCGGGCGTCTAGCACTGCTGGATGGAGCCTTGATGTTTGCCGACTCAGGGGTTAGAACCGTGGCTGGAATCATTCCGTTGGGTGGCCCCGCAGGCAATGTCACCATTACCGCCACTGAATCGGTCGATATCATTGGCAGTCAACCCCTAGGCGCGAGTCTATTGTCAAGCACGGTTCGATCTAGAACCTTTACTGATGCACCAGCTGGCAGTGTCCAAATCACCACCCCCAATCTGACTTTGCGAGACGGAGGGCAAGTGACCAGCGCCACTCTAAATGAAGGGGCAGGCGGTGCCATTACTATCGATGCCGAAAATATATTTGTCTCAGGCGCTGCCAGCGAAGACGCCGATAGCATCAGCGGTATTTTTGCCAATTCAGGGACTGAACTCCTGGTTTCCTTCAACACCGGGGCGGTTGAGTCTGTACCCGCGAGCGGAGCAGGGGGAGCCATCACGATTAAGGCAAACACGCTAACCGTGCAAGACACCGCTGAGGTCACAGTCGGCAGTTTTGGCTCAGGGGAGGCCGGTAACCTTGCCATTACTGCTAATGCTATCCGTCTAGCTAACAATGGCAGACTGACCGCCACGACAACCTCCGACAGAGGAGGCAATATCACGCTCACCGCCAACACTCTGACTTTAGACAACAGCAGCATTACCGCGAGTTCCGAAAGGGGCGATGGTGGCAACCTGACCTTTAATCTTCGAGATTTTCTCCTGCTGAGAAATGGCGGCCTGATTTCGACCGAAGCTGGTACCGCCGGGGCCGGAGGTAACGGCGGCAACATTAACCTCAACCTGCCCAACGGCTTCATCGTGGCTGTGCCGATTGAAAATAGCGACATTCGTGCCAATGCTTTCGAGGGTGACGGCGGCAGCGTCACGATCACAGCCCAGAATCTGTTGGGCATTTCGTTTCGGCCCGATGTGCTCGATACACCGCTGAGCGACATCACAGCCAGTTCTCGTTTTGGCAACAGCGGCACGGTCACTATCAATGAACTTGCCCCCGATGTTGCCCAGGATGAGGTAGCGCTCCCCACTGAAACAGCCCCCACCGCCTTGGCCCAAGGCTGTCGCGCTCAGGGAGCGCAAGCGGGTAGCTTTGTTGTTACTGGACGTGGGGGATTACCTACAAACCCCGCTGACCTGCTCAGCGCCGATGCCGTCTGGCAAGATTTGGCCCCAATTTCTATTGGTGAGAGCAATACCGATCGCTCCTTTGATGCCCCTATGCCTGCCATGACCGCTCCTGATGCCCTTATGGTTGAAGCCCAAAGTTGGACTCGGGCTGAGGACGGCACGATCACGCTGCTGGCTAACGCTACGGCATCGCCAGATTATTTTGTGCCACGGGTAAATTGTTCGGGTGAATGAGCGAAAAGCAAGGCAGTAATACAGTGCTGGTGCGATCGCAACTCCAGCACCACTGCCTTGTCGTACCAAAAGCATCCAAAAAAAGTTCAAATGCAAGGCTGAGAGCTGCATATATGGTTCGGGTCAACCGTATATCTCAATTAGCGGTGTGCCGTTAGGAGGGAAGCTACGTCGTGGGGGAAGTCGCTAGCTCCTGCGATCGCACCTTGTCTCCCAATTCGGCAACCGCGCTAGGCCGCTCTGCACTTTTTCATCGGTGTTTGTTATGCCAAAGGTGGTTTTAATCATCTCTAGCAATGAGTACAAGTGCCAACACAAAGCTAATTAAGGAATACAGAATATGACCATTGATGCAATAGGTGAACTTAACAATAAATGGGGCGTGTGTGGGTTCACAGGCGCACTGTATGCTCTTCACGAGAATAGGCCCACATTGGAGCAGAACAGGTTATCGAGTGCCGCACCAACCAAAACCCGCATGATCGCTGAGATCAAATCTTTCTTACGGCAGTTGCAGGCTGATCGTAGAACGGAGATGCTGAATGAAATTGAGACCTTCACTAAAACCTTTCCAAATTACGAGGATTTTACTATAACCAATTACATTAAGCGCATCAACGATGCAGTAAAGGTTACGGATGGAAATTTCGGCGATTTTTCCATAGCGATGCCGCCAGATGCGGTTGTAGCTTATCTAAATTACATTGGGTTTCCCAACGCAAAGAGATTACCGCTAAGTGCCGATTCGTTGAGCAAGAATGAACTGGTGCTAGGCCTTTCTAGAGGGACAAGTGAAACAGTACGTCACTATATCTATCGCAAAGGCACCACAATTTACAGTTGGGGACAACAGTTCGATAACATGACCCAACTCAATAGTTGGGTTCAATCCAAGGGTATACTTCGTTATAACGACGCCCCGTGCTTGGCTATATCACCTCGAGGGTGAGCTTCTATAGGGCATCTTGATTAATTGAGTTCTTTTTTAGTTTGACGTGAGACGAGTGATTTTACTTCGCTCGTCTCATAGGCTATTCAACTGTTGTACTTTATAGAGTAGATTGACCCTGATTTTGACAACACTAGCTTCCTTTTACTAATTTTCATCGTTGGAGCTTTCCTCATTGCCGTTACTATCAATATCTGTTTTCCACCCGGTAATCTGATCAGACTTGGTTTGGCTATTTTGAACTTGTCCGATCGTCCCAGTTGCAATAATAGTTTTTATTAGGGTAGCTTGATCAGGGGCAAGTTGGGTCATTTCAAGCTGACCGATCGCACAGAACCGAAGCCGCGATCGCACCTTGTCCCCATCATGTTTAGGGCTTGCACTCACTATCTGAATCTGGCGAAAACGATGGCGGGTGGAGATGGTGGAACTGCTGTAGTGATGGGCACTATCGCTGAGCAGTTGGTTACAATCTGCCAGCCAGATCTGTTGATTCAGGCTGATTAATCCCATAATCAGCGAGGTGAGCTGTTCCACCTGAGCGTTACTCTTCCCCATCAGGTCAATCCAAAGTTCTTGCTGAAACTCGCGGCAGTCTTGATCCCGAGACCTATTTTGGTGGATGGGCAAAAACGTGATGTCGCCACCGTAGATAGCCACACAGGGCACTTTAAGGTTTTCAACCTGCTCTAGGGGCATGCCATGCCACTGTGCCTTGGGCACTACTTTTACCAAGTCATTTTGTAGCTGGATTTTAATTAGGTCGATCAGTGGATTGATCACAGCATCAACAGGTCATAACATCAGGATCGATCAGCTTCAACGACGGTCTGAACAGGCTTCGCCTCAGCCGGGATGACCGAGGGGCTATCCTCAGCATTGGCTAGTTCTTCTAGAACCTGAATGGCACCACTAATTCGCAGCAAGGTATCGCGCAGGTTAGCCTGCTTGGCTTCGAGTCCTGCCAGCATTCTTTGTCCGGCTTCGTACTCAGTCTTGAGAGATTGGAGACGTTGTCGGATCTTTTCCTGCATGCTAATTAACTATTTTTAGAAGTATAAACCAAAGCTTAATATTGAGCCACTTAAACATGAATCTATTTCTTTCATTAAGTATTAACGTAACGTTGTCTCAATGAAAAAGTGTTAGGGCTATACTCCCACGTACTGAATGTAAGCTAAAACGTAAAAAGGAGGCATAATATCAATGGCTGTAGGAGAGGTGCTTCCCACAGTGGTCGCACTAGCGGTATGTGTGTGCGTCCCAGCAGTGTGCGTGTCTGGAGGTGGGGTTGTCCAGTCACTAAAGAATTGAGGGCGTTGAGTACTGCCACTAACTCCTTGTGGTGTAAACAATGGTTTTTCATATTTATGAGAATGTTCTCCAGCTGAGTTAACTGTTATCTCATGGGTATGAGATGGTATGTTGCTAGTTGCTAGCGTTACTCCTATGTTTCCACCTGTTGTCCCTACTGTATAACTTGCAGAATTGCCCAGAATAAACTTGCCACTCAAATTAGGCGTTCCACTGTCGCCATTGCAAAGCGCCCAACCTGTAGGAACATTGTTAGCATTACCACCCCACATAACTATCATTCCTTTCACTATTGCTCCGACACCTTCAAAAGCTGTTGCTGTAATCTTGCCTGCGATCGCAGCATTTCCAATTACATCTAAAGCTGAAGATAGCGCCCAGTAGCTTGTTGTGAGTACTGCATCGCCTTTATCAAAAGCTTTAAACAATTCTCGTGCACTATCTTTTTTGCCTTTCACAAATGCCAATGCATATGAAACGCTACCAATAAACTCATTACCTAATGGATTACTTGCACCAATGAACGCAAGCAATTCTTTAGCTCTTGAGCTTGTTTGAAGAACAGGTTTCACTCCACCACTACTGGCAACTACCACCACATCCCCATCAGAAGCGTTGCCTACCAAATTTGCCCAAGTTTCCCACAATGTTTGGCTTGACCAAACATTGTGGGAAAGCTCCCCCGTTCTAACACTTCCATCCGGCTTTAAAATAACGGTATTAATACCGTCTCCATTAGCTAGCTGGTGGATGGAAATATTTTTAACTTTTAAAGAAGTTTTGTTATTTGCAGAAGCAGCATTTGATGAACCAGTTACTTCGATGGTATAGTCCTGCACTCCGATAGAAAGAGAGCCTGCGATCGCCGTATTTCCATTCAACGTGCTAGTACCTGCAACGGTCAGATTACCGTCGGTACCTGTGGTAGAAAGGAAGCCTGCGATCTGAGTATTTCCATTTACAGATAGCTTGTCAGTTGGAGTTGCCGTGCCAATCCCTACATTACCGTCAGAGGTAATAATCATACGATTTTCCAAACTGCCGCTTATGGCGGTTTGGAACCGCAAGTCGCCGGCGTTGTAGCTACCACCTGGGCGAGAAGCGATCGCAGCGGCAAGCTTACTATTATCTGCGGGCCCGTTTTTCCAAACAATACGGCTCTCCTGTGTTGCACCAGTCCCGTTATTAAAAAGTGAGAGGAAATTAGTTTTTTGGTCATCTCCTCCTGTTATCTGAATCTCCAATTTTTCTGTTGGAGTTGTTGTGCCAATTCCCAGTTTGTTGTCACCTGTAACGGAGAGATTACCTGCGATCGTGACGGCTCCTTGTACTTTTAGCTGCTCGGTGCCAGGGGCGGTACCAATGCCAACCTTATCGTTAATGGTGAGGGCGGCTTCGATGGTGAGAGGACCCTGAATCTTATCTGTTCCCTTGCGGTTTACCTTATCTGTATCGAGCCGAAGAACCTCATTCATGGCATTGTTCCAGTCTTCAGACCGAATGATATCACCAGGTTTTTTGTCGGTATGAGTGAAGGGAGAATTGCCGTTTGTCTCGGTCATAGGTTAGGCTCCAGAAGGGCTAATTGCGTTGAGGCACAGGTTTTCGTTGGCTTCGCTTTGCTTGTTCTTTGTTCTGGGTTATTAATGCTTGCTTTAACCTAAAAAATGATTTCCCAAACTAGAGTGAGTTTGAAATCTGGTGTTTTGCTGATAGGCGGAAACACAACTCGGTTATACATAACTCCTATGTTTTCGCCAGGTTTAGTAAAGAGACCAGCCTCTTGTAAAACATAGGGCTGATCACTGTTTTTCTTTGGATCTGGCTCTTGAAAATCTAGGTCAGCGCTTAGTCGAATGCAGCTGCGGCGTTTCTTCTCGCCTGTAGGGTCCTCAATCTCAACTTCTGTAAGGTCTTGGTTGATGTCAAAATCCTTTAATTTTTTGCGGAAGACTTCGGTTTCTAATGTAGTGTCTTGGTCGGGGTGAACGGGCTTACTTCCGGTGCCTATAGCCAGATAGCTGATCCGCTCTGTGTTTTTGTCGTGGAACATTTGGGCTACTAACTGCCGCCCGCTAAAAACGATCGCATTATCCGCCGCGATTCCTTCTGTCAGCCGTCCATAGCGATCAAACTGTTGGATATGTAGTCGTCCTTTCATCGCTAAACCATCTTCTGAGAACATAGGAATCTCCTAAATAGCAGTAGGCAAACTAGGCAAAGGTATTACCAGAATCGAATTCTGTGTAGTCAAACATACCAGAGAATAGAAGGCGGTCATTCATGGCGTGTTCTAAAGTGGTTGGGGATTGATCAACCTCAGTTTTCAAGGTTTCGCCCATAGATTGTTCCTCAACAAAGTGGGGAGGGCGATCGCGCGATTGGATTGTTAATTGGTCAAACAACGGATGGGAAGTGCGGTCAGCAGGAATAACCGTTAACCAAGACCGAACATTGTTGTGCTCTAGAAAGGTAGGGGCCAGGGTAAGCCAATTTTGCAGCCCATGGTGCTCTTGAAAGCTTGTGATAAAAGCGGGGCTGGGCCGGGTATTAAGGGCATGAGATTCTTTTAGGATCTTGTGGCCAAGGAGGGAAAGCTGGGTTTGAACAGCGTGATTCTCTCGAAAGGTTTTGGTGTACGCGATCGCAAAGTGGGTGCCAGCTGCCCGTACCCGGTTGATGATGCTAGGAATCTGACGCCTAGGATGGTCAGTATTGTCGTCGAAGCGATCGGTAAAGCCCGGAATATCCCAAGGCACATTAACCTGGAAAAATCCAGGAGTCAGTTTGACCTGATCGTAGCCAATGGTGAACCCGTAGTTGCTGCCCTGCTCGGCAGTCAGGGTTTCGACTGTGCTTTCCTCTTGCTCAAATCGGGAGGAGTCAAACTGCCCCCCATCTAGCCGACCGGGCCATGCTCCTATACGGGCCGTGATGTACCATTGCGATTCGCCCACAGGTAGCACCAAGGCCGGGAGCGAACTCATGCTGATTCCGTTACGAAAGAGGCGACCATTGGTTAACAGCAGCAGCCTATCTCCAACTCGCAGCCCATGACCATAGGTGAAGTAGGGCTGGTCGGTAGCGGCATTTACCAGGGTCAACTGGCTGAGGGGGGCCAGGGAAGTCTCGCGGATAGGGCGCTGGTCCGTGAGTTCCAGGTGAAGGGTAATTGCCGTTGGCTCAACGTTTAGGTTGCTTAGGGTAAACCGATTTGGCAACGATGCCCCAGACCTCGACAAGTCTGGCACATCCTTAACCAAAGGGGTGAAGGCAATGACTTGTTTAGACTCGAGGGTGGGCTGGTACTCCTGGATGGTGATAGCTTTGCGGGCTTCCAGAGCAGCCTCGCTGTCGGCAAAGATGCCCAGATTGGCGGCCACAATGTCTAAAATGCCTTGCTGGGTCGAGGCTCCGCGCATTAGTACCTGAATCAGATCCCGCAGCCGTTCCCGATAGGGCACATAGCTTTTTTGTAAGGCCGTAGGAAAAGCAGATTCCAGCAGCAGCCGATTCAGCCGTCGTTGGAGACGAGCGTCTAGAGGTGGTTTGGCTTCGCTGGCTTGGATTAAGTCCTGGGTTTCCAGATCGAGGAGGAGGAGCTTAAAAAAGTTTTTGTTACGTGGATAAAGCTCAGCATCAGGCAAAATAACCTGATTTAGAAAAGTTGTTAGCGTTTCACGCACTGACGCTTCGGTGGGAATGCCGCTACAGGAGATTTCGCTGGGATAGCTAGCCTCTAGGCATAGACGATTGTGGCGAATGCGATCGCTAGGAGTCGCAGGGGCATAACGGGCCAGTTGGGCTAGGGCATCGGCCTGCAGGGTGGGGAACTGCCCATCTGGGCCGACGACATGGATTAGCATGGCCTGGGTGGCAGCTTGAAGCAACGCCGTCACCACTACCAGAGACAGACGCATATTGTCGGGGGCAGGGGTCACGGTGGCCTGGTTTTGGGCAACATCCAGCAGGGGTTGCCAAACCGCAGCATGGGGCAAACTGCTGCTGAGGTCGGGCTGTAGCCGAGTTACCAGATCGGACAGTTCGTTAGGGGAGAAACCATCCTCTAGCTGTTGCCAAAAAATTTGCTTTTGCAGAGGCAGGGGCAGTTTTTTGCGCAGGTAGCGGGCGAGGGCTTGGGGCAGGTCATCGGTGGTAAAGGAGAAAGCTGGGTCTTGGGTGAGGCGATCGCGGGCCGTGAACCAGGCCGATTGCAGGGCTTGCCCTAGGCGCAGATAGTCGAGTCGGTGGTACATGGCTTGGGTAAAGGCACGCTCCGACAGCAGGCGGTTTAGGTCGGCGGTGAAGGCCTCCAGTAGATCGGTGGGCACCTCGTTGGTTCCGGTATAGCGGTTGAGGGCGACTTGGGTAGCGTCTGAGAGGCGGCTTTGCAGGTATTGCAGCAGCGGATCGCGACCAATCAACAGTCGGGTTAGTAGATTGGCGGGCTGGAGCCAGGTTGCCGGGGTGATGTGTACTAGGTCGCGGCGATGGGCTGGGTCAACGTCGTAGCGGGCTAGCTGGGTAAAGTGGTCAGGGGACTGAGTGCGCCCTACGGCTTGTAGGTCATAACCCAGGGCGGTTTGGGGCCGAACAATCGCTGTCACCAACGTTTCCAGTTCTAACAAATCCCTGGGTTGAAACTGATTGTTCACCTGCACCAGTTGGGAAGTGCCACCCAGCCGCTCTAGGTATAGGGCAAACAGCCGATCTAGATCACCCTGATGCGCTGAGTTGGGGCTGTGCGTGCTACTGTTGCTCGCCGTATCGACAAAGCGCGATCGCAGCACCCGAATCAGATCCGTCTCGGCTCCCTCCAGGGCATCTCCTAGGGCCGCCGCCAGAGTATGCAGCGCGCTCCCTTCTCCGGTGGCGTAGAAGTCGGGGAGACGGCTGAGCAGGCTGAGGGTTTTACCGTTAGGGGGCATGGGTTAGGCGGTGAGTGGAGTGATGGTGATGGGGTCGGGGCTGGGCTGAAGGGTAATAGTAGACAATTGTTCTAGGGAACGGACATGGATAGTGGGCAGATGGGTGCGGTTGGTGGCGGATTGGGGGACAACAAACTCCGCCGTTTGCGATCGCCCATCAAGGCTGGTGGCTATAACCGTTAGCCCTGTAATGGTGAATTCCAGGTTCCGAAACTGACCGCTGCGATCGGGGGTGGCTTCCAGGTGTTGGTGCAGGATTGCCAGGTCTAGATCCTGACCAGGGGGCTGGGCCGGGAAGGTGGTTACAGCGTTTCTCAGGGTGGCCTTTAAAGCAGCGGTTAGGGTGTCCCGATCACTCACTGGAGCCGCATTCTCGTCATTCCCTGCGCTATCTGTGGCATTGAGTGAACCGGTGGATACCTCTGGAGTAGCAGGCTCCTGGGGATTAGATCGAATCCGCACTACCGTTGGCGGCGAGGGAATGTTATCGGCTAGCCATCGAGTGTTGAGTGCGAGGGCCGTAATGGTGACAGTGATAGCTTCGGTGCGATCGCTAATCAGCAGATGGGAAATCTGTAGCCGTTCATAAGGTTCCACCCGTATAGCCCGATTCTCAGCGTCCAGCCGATCCGCCACCTGAAAGTCCTGGACTTTGAGTTCTGTCAGAGGTAGAAATTCGTTGGCAACTTCTTGCAGTTTGTTTAGGGAAAGATTCTGTCGAGGAGGCAAACGATCAAGAAATTGTTGCAGATGTGCTCGTATCTCATCCCATTTCCGCTCCCGCTCGTCGGAGGTGAGTGGCTTTGGCAACGTCACCCGCAAGGCTCCTACTAGACCCAGATTTCGGTCATAGATCGCCAGCGGTTCCGCCAGCACAAAGCGCTCCGCAAAGCCGGGGATTAGAGCTGTCTCATTCTGTCGCACCAGGGGCGACAGATTTTGGGGGGTGAGGCTCAGGTTATGGAGAAGTGGTCTGACCGAAGCAGGTAGCTCGGCAAGGAGAGCGGCCTTTACCAGCGGCGTTCCGGGTTGAAGGGTAGCTTGGAACCAGGTCTTGAGGGCTTTGAGTACCGCCTCTTCTACCTCTGAGGTTGTCGCGGGTTCTCCTTCTGGGGTTGTCGTCTGCTCTCCTTCTGGGGTTGTCGTGGGTTCTGCCTCTGGGGTTGATAACTCAACCCAGAATGCTACCCGCACAGGAGTATCCTGGGGCTGGCTCATCACTCGGAAGTCGTTCAGGCGAAACTTGCTGGCTAATAACCCCTGAGTGCTGGGATCAAGGCGCTTGGCACTGCTCAACACGGGGTCTTGGGGCTGATTGGGGTCTTGGGGTTGATTGGGCCAGTGGGGCACCAGGGCAAACTCTTCCATATTGGCCACTCCCGGCACCGCGAGCATAGCCTGCACAAGGGGCGGAAACAGCAGCGGTTTGCCCAGGGGCAACCAAGCCAGGTGGGTAGCGATCGCCGTTTTAACCGCCGCCGTCACGGTCTCTGGATCAGCCGTGGCCTCCACTTCAACCAGCACCGTGCCGTCTAGCCTCGCCAGTTCCGCACCGTGCAGCCGCACATACACCCCCGCCGCCCGCACCTCATCGACCTTCTGTCGCAACGTGGCGACCCGACTCAGTTGGCGTTGCCACTCTGCGGGATCAAGGGTTGAGGGCGGAGGTTCTACACGCTGGCCAGGGACGCTGGTGGAGGTCGAATTGTTGGGCAACAGGGGCTGGGGCAGCCAGCCGTGGGGGGGCATAGTTTCCAGATCGCGATCGTCGATGTAGATATCCAGCACGCCGTAGGTTTGTCTTGTCTCTTCAGTCGCCGTCGCATTTTGACCAGGGCCAATAGATCTACGAGGGCTCGTCTCCACGGCTCCCGGCTCCACCACCTTCACCTCGCGCACTCCTGGCATACTCAGCAGGGCCGTTTCAATAGCCGTGAGGGAAGCTTTGCCGGAGGCCAGGAGGGCGCTTTTGGCTCGCTGGCGCAATTCGTTATCGGTTTCCAGGCGCTTGCCCAAAAACTGGGTGGCTTCATCGTTGCGAACGGCTTTTACCCCCGCCACGGGTAGGGGCATCACCGTGATGCTATTGGCCGCCACCACCTGGTCTTCCCCCCGCTCCACTGCCTGCACTTTCACAGTGATTTCGGTGTCGGTAGCAGGGAATAGCTTGGTTTCGATGGTTGCGTAGGATATGCGGGGGGTGCGATCGCTGTCCTCCGTTGTCACCAACGTACTGATGGGGATCTCGATATCCTCTTGGCCGACATCTCGCATAAAGGTGACGACACCCTCGGCATAGTCAGGCAGGCCCCGCCGAATACCCAAAATCGCCGCCACCATCTCCAGCTGTAGGCCACTGGCCGTATCAATAAAGGCGGAATGGTAGACCTGATCCATCTGCTCGTAGAGCAGCGCCATTTCGTAGGCAAAGGATTCGTAAAGGGTACGAACGACGCTGCCCACGGTTAGATCGACACCCTCTGCCCGGAGGCGAGTTTGGGTAGACTTTACCAACTCATCATAGATAGCCTCGAAGGGCTTGGGGGCAAAGCTCATGGGGCCTCACAGGGTCAGGGTTAGATCTAGGACGAGCGCCGCCAGATCGTCCACCGGGCGCAGACTCACCTGGGCGACAAGGGTACTGCGGCCCTCGCGATCGAGCTGAGAGGTGACAAAGACAACTTCTAGCACTTGGGCAATGCGCCCCTCCTGGGCAAGGCACTGGCGAATATAGAGTTCTGCCAACCGTCGGGTGCGATCGTTGTTCAGTTCTCCTACCAGCTCATGGAGCCGCGAACCATAGTCGGGGTGGCCCAGCTCCGCCAGGGTGCCCTGGTGGGTGTGCAGCCGATTGAGAATGGCCTGCACCAAATTGGCGCGATCGCTGACCGTGTTGAACAAACTGCGCGGATTGACGGCGAGATCAACGGCATCGCGGGTGGCTCGGTTGACGTTGTCGAGCGGGGGTTGACGCTGATGGGTGAGCTGGAGATCGCTGGGCATGGGTAGGTGGGGAAGGTAGAGGGACAGGGGTTGGGAACGGATGGAGGTGGCCGGAGAGGGAGATGTCGCCATTGACAGTGAGGCTGCCGTTGATCGTGACGTGACTGCTGGGGCCGGGGGTAAGGGTGATGGCGCTGCTGTTGAGCTGGATGCTAGCTCCCTCTGGAGTTTGCAGGTGAATGCCCTCAGGGGTGATGGCAAGGTGGATGACTTCAGGCTGGTCGTCAATGGCGATCGCAGCGGTAATGCGTTGATCGGACACTCTTAGGGCGGGAGTATTCTTGGCCGATAGGGTGATACCGGTGTGCTGATCCAGGCGAATTTTGGCGTGGCCAGTTTGGCGGTGCTCTTCAGCGGGGCAATCGCCATCGGTGCCCTGGCACCAGTGACCGTTGTGGGGCGCTTCCACTGAGCTAGGCATATCGTTGGGGCACAGAAAAATTTCTAGATACAGCGGACTGGCCCGCTTGTTTTCGCGAATGGGCGCTTCAGCGGGGGTACCCATGTAGGTGTAGTCGCTGTTGGCTCCTTTGATTCTCACCATTGGTCTATCCCACCTTGGTATTACGTGCTTTGGCCTGAATCGAGTTGATTTTTTCCATCGGCACCATCACCGGGCAGGGGGCACCCAGGTTGCCCACATGGGTGTGGCTAGACAGAATGATGTCGTCGTTGTCGGCGACGGCGTTGCCCGGTGCCCGCCCCCCCAACTGCACCCCGCCTGTGGTGGCATCGCCAAGTTTGATGCTGCCCATGCTCTTAATGGTGACGTTGCCGCTGGCCGCATCCAGGGTGATGCCGCCCCCTTCGATGGTGAATTTGCAGGTGCCGTTGCTGATGGTGATGTTGCCCCCCTTTAGGGCGACTTCGCACTGCTGATTTTTAGCGGTGATGTCTCCGTCCTTTAGGGTAAGGGTGCACTTCTCGTTGGTGGCCTCCACGGTTTTGTCGGTGACAGTAAGGATAGTTTTTTTGTCTTTGCTGGTCAGGGTTAGGGTGCCTTCGGCGTCAATTTTGAGGCAGCTTCCGGCCTTGAGGCTGTGTTGCAGCACAAACTCTTTATCCTTGCTCAGAGGCGGCTGATCTTGGTCGTTGTAGAGTCGACCAATGATGATTGGTGCATTCAGGTCGCCACCGACAAAGGTGATCAGCACCAGGTCATCAACGTTGGGAATGTTGGCTTGGCCGAGGTGGGGGGTGGCCACGGGCACCTGCCGCAGTTCAAAGTCTTTGCCGTTGGGCTGCTTTTTGTTTTTCAGTTTCACTGAGCATTGGTAATTGTTTTTGTCGTTTTCCGACTCATGGGGAAAAATGGCGGTGACAATGCCCAACTCGGTGGTGTAAATGCGGCGCATCTCCTGCTCCGCCACCTTTTTCATAACGCCGACGATAGAGTCCATCAGGGTTCCTCCTGCCATTGTAGAGTGGTGCAAAATCCTCGCCGCTGGCTGAGGCAGTGGCGCACCCCAGTAATTTTGTAGCGACCGCTGTGGGCGGCAATGGGCAGCTTGGCCAGGGAAAGGCGATCGCCCAACCCCACCGCCGGATTGCCCAAACCCTTGACCCAGCCCTGTCGCTGTACCTGATGGGCCTTCAGCAGGGCGGTGGCGATGTTGCCTGCGATCGCTTGGGTGCGGGCCGTTGGCTCCACCCGATGCAGCGTGGTGCCGCTGCGTTTGCCGCTGCTGCCCTTCACCTCCTTTTTGGATAACCAGCTATAGGCTTGGTCACCCTGGCCCTGGCTGGCTGGACTTTCGCCATACACCTCCACTCCGGTTAGCGGGCTTGGTCGCTCGCTCCAGCTATAGGCCAAAATGTTCACCCCGTAGGAAAAATCATGGGTCTGGCTGGGCTTGTAGGGGGCAAATACCAGCTTGTCGGCGCAATCGCCATAGATGTCGAAGCCGCACTGCTCCGCCAGGTGGTGCAGATGGCCATAGGCCGAGGTCTGATCACCCAGAGCATAGGCCGGAAACTGAATTCCCGCCTCGGCTTTGCCCATCGATACTCGACAGCGCTTAGCCACATCCGTCGCGATCGCCTTGGCGGTAGACTTTTCAAACAGCAAATTGAGGTAGGTAGTGGTCAGCCGCCGCAACTGGCTAACGGCCTCCACTTCCAGCCCATCCAAAACCCAGTGTAGGTGAGCAATCTCGCCCTTAAACACCGATTGAGGGGCGCTGTCATACCCCAGCTTCACCTCTACAGCATCGCCTACCGTTAGAGTTGGCGGGTTGGCTAACACTAGGCGACAACTATTAACAGGAACTGCCAGATCCGCCTCGGCGATCAGGCTGACCAAGGCGGCCTCGCTAGTAGGAGTAAGGGTGGTACTACCCACCGTAATTTGGTACTGGAAAGTGGGCATAAAACGGAGCCAACTACAGGATCGTAAAGGGTGGATTTAGGCGATTTCTGGAAGGTGATTTCTTCAGTCGCGGGCCGTGCCCATCCTTTAGATAAAGAGCATTAAACGGGTACGGCACTTAGTAGCTGCCGGTAGCCCCCGCTGATGTCTTCTAGACCAATGTTCAAATCCCGCTGCAATCGCCACAGGGGTTTCTTGAGCTCTAGAAAAATCCGGTCAATGCGGATGCCAATCAATTCCTCAAACTTCTCCATCAAGGCATCGTAGGCATCCTGTACCGCCGCCGCCACATTTCTAGGCAGCTCGCGAACTACGTCTACAATCTTGGCGTGAGTCTTGTCCAACTCCTGAATAACATCCTCAGGATAAAAGCCCTTTAGGGTTTCCATAAAGAAGGGGAAAATAGACTGCGCACTCAGCACTAAAGCGTCGCCATAGACAGTTTCTAAAAGAATACGATTCAGTCGTAGTCGCTGATCCTCTGTAAGGGTGGATAACTTATCGGCTAACAACTGCCCGTGGTCAGGCAATTCAATATCGCGAAATCCGCCCTCTGTATATAGGTTTTTATTAGCTAATAGACCGTTGAGGGCTACTACAATAACCTCATTCTCATCTTTCAGTTGATCAGCCTTTAATAACAACTGCTGGTTCACATCGAGTTGATTCCACAGCAGATTAGAAATAGGATCTCGACTGCCGGCCTTAAGCTTTTGCAACAGAAACGTTAACCCCTCTAACTTTAGATCGCTGACGTTAAAGGTATTCAGCAAGGTGGTTGGCCGAAGCGATCGCAGGGTTCTCTCCACTAGTTGATATGCGAGCCTTAAGGTATCGGAAACCTTGTTGACAACTTGACCTACAGCTGCACTCAGGGTTGCGATTGTATTGGTCAGATCATTTCTCAACCGCTCCGTTTGGCCGACCAAAATTTGAAGAATCTTGGGCGGTGCATTTCGTAAAGCTTGAAGCACTTCCTCAATCTTGTCAGTAATTGCTCTAGGCTTTTTTAGAACCTCATTCAGTATTGTTAAAATATTGCGAATTGGCTCTACAAACTGACTCTCAAGCTGATCAGGAAGCACATTCTTAAACTTAGCTACTAACTCATCGCTGCTTTTCAAAGATGTTTTTATTACGTTAATATCAGAAGCACTTGGAATCAACCGCTTCATTGCCGAATCATCTCCATCTTCTTCGGCAGTTAAAGCAATCCTATCCTCTTCGGCAGTTAGAGCAACTTTTTTTAGCCAATCATGATATGTTTTCTCTAAATCTTGGGTCTTATCTGCACCGATTAAGCGCTGATATAGAACATTTATACGGCGTACGACATCTTCGTAGTAAAAGTCTGTCTTTGTGACAGGCTGAAACTCTAAATTTAGCCCTTCAAACTTTTCTTGCTTCAGCTCCTTTAATCCCTTATTATGAGCTTCCCACGCAGTGTTCAATTTGCTCTTTGCTTCCAAGTAATCTGCCTTTGGATTGTCTGCGAATGTATTAATAGCTTTCCTTAAATCATCCAGCTCAAGCCTTAGTTTTTCCTCGTCAATGTTGCTGACACGCTCGTTGATTGTGGTTTGAATCTGTTTCAGCTTTTGCAACGGTTCATCCAGATCGAGACTAAAGAGTTCCTTTAGGTCATTCCAAAAATCAGAATTCATAATCTCATCTAGACCTAGGCCAGCAAAAAGTTTCTCAACGCTGCCTAATGCTGACTTAATGCGATCAATCAAGTTGTCAACAGGTAATACATTCAAAAGATCTTGAACTTTCGTTTTCTGCTCCTCCAGCAGCTTGATCAACCCTTCGGGAGACAGGACTTGGGCTATGTTGACAATTTTTTGGTACAGCCCTTCTAGCATGACCACCAGTTGATTGGGGTCAAGCTTATTGAGATTATGCAAAATTTTATCATACAGCTCCTTGACAGACTTGAGCAATTCTGAAGGCCGATATTGATTCAGCTCCTTCACGAAGCTGTCAATGTGTGGCTGTAGAAAGTCCTCCAAAAGCTTTCCTGGCTCAAAGCTTGTGACTTGTGCTTTGACTTGATCAACCTCCCGCTGCACCTGATCCACGATGTTAAGCACAGGTGCTAGAATCTCCTCAAAGGCTTGTTTCAACTCCGGATTCACAATCCCCGGCACATCTACACTTTCCAAGACCTTTTTACCAACCCCAAGCGCCGTTTTTTGGGCTGTTCCTAGACTGGCCACATTTATTTTTCGCAGATCACTCTCTAGAGTTTTGGATTTGGTCACGGCTAAATCGAAAGTAGACTTTAGCGTAATTTGCTCCAACGCCTTAGCCATTTTGTCGATGCCGCTATCTGCTGCTCTAATAGCATCCTTAACCTCTTGGCGCTCTAGCTGGATTGTGACTTTGCCGAGAAGATCACGAATTTTTTGCTGTAAGGCTTGATCATTTAAGTTTTTGTCAATGCCATCGTTGATTTTTTCAATTGCCTGTTTGACCTTGTCAGTCTGCGCTTTCACCGTTTCGGCTAGGCTTCTTATTCCTGCTTCTGCGGTTGTCGCCATCTGGCTCAACGCTTGCTTGGCCTTGACAACAATGCTCTCGACTTGGCTTCCTGCTTTTTCAATAAACTCTTGAATGGTACCAATCGCCTGACTAATGTAGGCCTCCATTTTTTCTAAAGCTTGCCGAGCAGCAGATAGCTTATCCTTAATAAACCCAACGATCTTATCGGTAATCTCCTGAACTTTGCTGATTCCCGTCTCTAGCAGAGCTTTGACCTTGTCCATCAAGTCTGTTAGCTGATTTGTAATGTCTGTAATGCGCTCGTCTAGCCCGGTCACAAAATTGGTAATAGGATTGAAGATTTGGCTTAATACCTGAATTTTTTCCCCCTTATCGTTGGGTAAGTTTTTGAGTAGCTTAATAAAATCTTTGGCCTTGAAGCCATCAATCCGCAGGGTAGCATTGACGAGAATGCGATCGCAGTCATCTAAAATTAGCTCCATCCTGCGAGCTTCCTCCCGCTGATGTTCCAGGTCAGCTTCGGTAGCGGTCTGCCGATTCAACCCCTTGATCATCTGCGCCAGTTTTTCTGCTTGAATGCTGCGGTTTGTGATAGCTTTTGCCCCCTGCCGCATGGCCTCCGGCGGTAGACTAGCGGCTACCCCCTTAATCTGTTCGATAAAAACGTTGGTAAGGGCAGTTTCGCTGAGTTCTTCTAGCCAAGCATCAGGATTTTTAAATTTTTCTAGAAGGGCCCTAAAGGCTTTAATCAAGGCATTCAACAGCCGAGATGGAAAAGCAGAGGCCCCCCTTAGAAAAGCATCGAATTCTGCAGAGATTGATGTTCCTGAGGAAGGGATATTGAGGCCACCAAAGTTAGCATTGCCAACGATGGAGGCTGTTAAGCCTCCCATCGAATTTTGAATTCCTGTCAGCTCTTGAGCGCTGAAGGCATCTGCTCCTGGATTTTGAGGAATGGCTGCGGCTAAGGAATCAATATTAATCTGATGTAGCCCCTCTAGTTGCCCTGTCACTTGAGTTTCCAGTTCTGTCGCCCCGATTGAAGGTTGGGGAATATCCTCTATCGCATAGCTGTCGCCCTCCAAATCCGCAATCAAATCAGATCCTAAGCTGGCATTGACTGGCTCTGGCTTATTTTGGCTCAATAAAGCTCTAGCTGAGGTGAAAGGATCGTCTGCAAAAGTGCTTTTTGCATCTAGTTCTAGGCTTTGTAGCTGGTCAATAATGGCGGTGAGGGTCATGGTTGTTTAGGAGAATGGGGCGAATTCAGAGAGGTTTCTAAAAAATGCTGCACTTAGCGTCAGTAAGCTAAATCCCTAGAATTTCTCGTAACCCTTTGGTATCGGCATGAATACTTTGGGTCGCGTCTTGGATGGGACGAATGGATTTGCGAATTGGCTCAATAGGGTTAGAAATTTCGGGCAGGGTTCCCATCTTTAGGGCATCGGGTAAGAGGGTTGCCTTCATGAAACTGGCGGCTTTAACTTTGATTTTGGGCTGCACCGCCGCCGGACTCGACTTGGCTTGTGTGGGCACCGCCTCTGCCACAATCAGCCGATAGCTGTATTCTCCGGGTGCTGCTGCCTGCTGCATCACCTCAAATTGCTCGATGATGACCCGGCTGAAGTAGGCTTGCCCCACAATTTCGGCTAAAAAATCTACGGCCTGCCGCTGTTTGTATGCTTGCCGCAGCCGTTCGAGATCATCCTGGGCTTTGGAGCCGTAGCAAATGCCGCGCACATCCAGCCGCACCGAGGCGCGCCCCAAATCTTGAGTCACGGTACCTTCTCGACCTGGGATATGGTGGGCCACCCAATTGGCTTGCTCTAGGGTGGCGAGGTGATGGATGCGGGTGAGGGCAATGTTGGCGATTTCGATAGGCATAACATCAGTCGGATAGGGAGATTAATGAATGAGGTCTGGAGTTTAAGGGCCATAGAAGCGTCGATAGTCGCGGTTGATAGTACGGGCGATCGCGTCCATGACCTCCTCCAAATCAACTTCATCCGGCGGTCGTGCACTGGGCGATCGCTCATTCGTCCAGGTCAATGATTGCTCTGGGAGGAAGGGTACCAGCCCATCACTAGATTTGTCCTGAGGCTTCACGATTTGGGAACTCAACGCTTGGGATTTCACCTCAAGCGACCCAGCCCAGTTCAGCGGTTCTACAACCTCAGATTTGAGGCTTAAGTCGCTGTGTTGTGCCGTTGTAGACGATGGTGCAGCTGCGGAGAAAGGCTGGCTATTGTGGTGCTGTCGACTTGCGTTCTGGTCCCAGGGGGTAGATTCTGAACTCAGTAAACTCTGCGTGAATAGGGGCATACCGGCCCCATCCATGTCACGATGTACCGTGTTCTGGTGCATGAATGCGTCTGTATCGTAACTGGCTAAATTCTCTGTTCCAGAGCGATCGCTCGTCTCGGTAGGGACCCTAGGATCTTTCCATTGCCCCCTATCAGCCCCGTTGATTATTGCCATGTCCACCATCGTGGCCTGTTCTAAACGGGTAACGCCCTGCAACGAATCAATCCCCGTAGGGTGAGCATCGGCCACGTCCACATTCTCTACGCCAGCAGCCCGTACTGCTCCAGCGTGATGCACCGCTAGTAGCCCATCAGGGTCAGCTAGCCGAGCCGTCAACTCTGCAAAACCACCGACGATGGGAGCCGTAACAGCAGCTGGAGTAGATGCCATTGCCCTTTCCTTGAGCTGATCAGGTTGGACAATCGGCGGCTTACCCTTCCTACTGCCGAGCGATGGAGCGTCAGCCTCAACCCCCATAGGGTGAGCATCGCCCACCGCACCTACGCTTTGATTCGCCATGGGATCCGCTGGTGCTGATACCAATTTCTGGTTACCCAAAGTCCCCTGAGCGGCATTGCTGAGCGCGGATACCGTAGCCTCCCCCAGCATTCCAACCTGGGGGGAAGCCAAAGTCTCAACGTCAATTCCCCGACTTCCTGACTCTGTTCTTTCCCCCAGCAGTCCTGCGGTCAACCAAGCGTAGAGGTGGGCAAGATCGTTGGACACGATCGCGCTCACAGCCCAATCCGCTGCCACCGCATCCAGCACAGGCAGATCGTTCCAAGCGGCGCTGGGCAAGAGCCAGTCCATATTACCGAGAACGGGGGCAAGATCTTGCTGAAGCAATCGCCCCAAGGTCGTTAATGACTCAGATCGCGCATCAAACCCCATACACATCAGCCTCCCTGTCCAGGCAACTGAGGTAAAGCACTGCCTGCCCCATGGTTAGAGCCTGCACCTGCTGGGGCGTCCAGCCAAAGGCTTGAGCAAAGCGAAAACTGACCCAGGTTAAGGACGGTGTAGGGGTGCCCGTCATGTTTTTTTTTCCTCCAAGCCGCTGAGGTGACGAATTTGGGTAATGAAAAAGTTCACCAACCCCAGTGGCATCGCCCGTACCTGATCTAGGGAGAGGGCCGGATTCACTAAGGATTCCTTAATCATCAACAGCGGAATCAGACCTGGATCCTGTCGACTGGCTTTCATAATTAGTTGCAGGGTGCCAATAGTTAGCGGTCGCAGCTGCACGACCAAAGGGTTAGCAGAGGTGCGATCGCCCGCCTCGCCGGAGTGCAAAAGCTGGGGCGGCACTGCCACCTCAAAGACCAGGGAAGCACCAGCCAACAGATCATCGGCAGTAAGAGTGAGGGTAGGGGCAGGGGTGGAAAGGGGCACAGGTGTTGGTGGCAAGGGGGAGAGAGGACAAGAAAGACTGGTACTAGCTGGTAGAAATAGGGCAACTTCCCTGAGGGTTCCAGGGGCTGGTTTCGGGTATCAGGAATAGTTGGCTGGCTAAAGCCGGGCTGTGCATGGGCGCGAGCATTAACCGCCTACGTCTTCGGCACTGACACGTAATGCCCGAAAGGTGATAGCTTCCATAACAAAATCGTCTTCGGGCAGACCAAAGCTCCAGCTATCAAACTTCACCCCAAAAACCGTAAGAATGCTGCTATTTTCGGGAATGGCGGGGTTGGTAAAGTTGATCACAATGTTGAATGAAGGCTGGGGAATTGACCCCGTCGGCGGTGGACTGGTCGATCCATCGCCTAATAACAGCCGTAGCATTGCTCCATTGATGTGGGCGCGCTCTACAAAGCCGGAGACATTGATATTGCCTGGTCTTAGTTCACTAGCAAAGCGCTTGCCAATTTCATGGTAGGGTCGCAGTTCGTTTTCCACCTTGACCTGCACATTTTGCAGCCGCCCCACAATACTAGACAGGGCATATTCGCCAATCAGCGCATCCGCCAGCTTGCCCTCCTCCGAGGCGCTATCGTCTACGGCCAGCACCAGGGAGGCATCAGAACCTCGAAACACGTTGGTATTCGGCATGGGTAAAACCTTCCCTTAGCTGAGGGACATGGTGACTTTGACAAAATCGATGCTGAAGGTAGGCTGGAGAGTCATAGCGACAATTGCCTCCCCCGCTACCTCCTGATCCCGGGTGGCTGAAACCTCCAGTTGGTATCCCACCAAAGCCTCATCCTCCACCATGCGGCTCAAAAAGCCGTTTAGGGTAGCTTTCATCGCCCCGCGCACCCGCACATTGTTCAGTTTGCCTATGTATGGGTTGCAGCTCGATCGCACCCCATAAATGGCGTAATCCACAATGCGACGGGTGGTAATTTGCCGCCAGGCCCCATCGTGGGTAGTAATACCTTTCACAATGCGAAACCCATCTCGCTGTTCTACCGCTAACAACCGCTTTTGCACCAGTTGTTCCAGAGTAGCGCTGTTGTAAATGTCCGTTAGCCCATCGACAGCCAAGGTTTTGTTGGTAGGGCTGGTATGAACGGGCAAAGACGAAATTAACCCCGCCACTGCTGCGGCTAAGTAGCCCGACGCGGGAGATTGCTCCTCCGAGTCGGGCTTTTCCTTCATAGCTACGCCAGGGGCGACTAAAATCAAGCGGTCATTGACGGGCACATCGTCGGGGACGGGGCCTTTTTTGCCCATGGCAAAGCCCAGACCCATGATTCCAATACGCTCTCGTCTAATTCCAGCCGTTTGGGTAAGATGACCGACCAAATGGGTCAGCATTTCACTATCGCCAGTATGCTGCCCGGCCAAAACCACAATGTTGACGGCATCCTTCTCCAAAGCTTCTAAGCCTTGCTTATAGTTCGGATCAACACCGCCTTTAAAGTTTCCTGCCGTCAACAAATTAGGGAGGTTATCTTTATAGTCCGCATTTATTTTTGCCACTCGCACCAGCTGAGATTTGGCCGTAACCGCTTTTTCCAAGTCGGCTAGACTACTGACTGGATATGACTCAGTTATTTTGCCTTGCTTAAGTTCTACCAGACGAATGGCTTCGGCACTTCCCTCTGCGACTTTTACTGTCAACGCGTCACCCTGTTTACCCGGATGGTTGGCTTGAAGCGTAATCCCACCTACTATTACTTCCTTATCGTTTTCGGTGATAGTGGTATTCAGGGTGCATTCACTACAAGTTCCAGTGCAAACTGCATAGACATTTTTGCCGCCATTTTGGTAGACCAACTCTAGCGATCGTATCAAGGTCAACCCATCACTAGCACCGCCAAACTTCGCGCGCGCTTCGCTTAGGCTACCGATCAAAACTACTCCCAACTCTGATCCCTGAGAGGCAGTTCCTACAATCCCAATATTTCCTGTTGAGATGCGCCCAGCACTAATTAACCCCTCATCTCGTACCTCAACATAGGTACCTGGCAAAATCATTTCTGGCATTGGTCACATTCTCGTGATAAGGAGCATTAAATTTCCCAAGAATATCTAGATCAAGACGCAGTTAACTAACGCTCAGCATCAGAGGCTGTGTGCTGTGCCGGCCGTCGTACGCTGTTATTTCCCGGGAGGAGTTGCATATAATTTATAGCAACAGGGAATTCGACAGGTTCTCGTGGCGGTTACTGGGCGACACGCTTTGCTTGAGAATTTCCAGCTTAATTTTCCCTCTTTCCACAGACACCGTTCTCAAGATTTCGTAGGTGCTGTTTGGAATGTCGTGCCAAGTGGCACGATTATCATCCGAGTATTGGTACACTTGGCTACAGAGATACGAGACCTTTTCTGGACCGGCAAAGTCAAAGATAGTCGGGCTCCAAGCCCCTTTTACATCGTGGGTGTCACTCATATTTCCGGCGCTACCTGACGAGGTCACGGCATTACCGACACCGAAGTGCTGACCTGGGTTGCGGTATGCCGGATCGAGGTAATTAATGGCTTGCAACGAAGCGGCACCCCAACTCACCCTTTCCCGAACGAAAATGTGGTCCAGATTCTGCAGATTGCCGGAATCGCTATCCCAAATAGCGTCATGCTTGATGTGACCTCCTGGGAGCGCGGTCAACGTCTGGGTTCTGAAGTTCACGAGACTCGCTTTCACTAACGCTGCAAGCGATGGCACCTCGGCAATCAGATAAGCACGGGTGCAAGCGTACTTTTTCCATTTGTCACCAGAGATGCGCTTCATTTCCGCGGCTACCTGGGGAGCTGTAAAGTTGCCGCTTGACATCAGCGCGACTAGGTCATGAAGATCGCTCCTCTTGACCCGTTCGTAGGTGGGATTATCTAGTTGAAGCGCCGTAGTAAATGCTTGAAAATTGAACATAATTATCCTTTGCAGTATTTGCCTGAGGCGGATACCGTAAGCGCTGAAGGCGGCTCATAGGCTTCTCTCTACCCGAACTCTTTATTAGCAATAGTCTGGACAGATTTAGCAACGAAGCTGAAAATCATATGAAGTAAACACTCTAGCGATAGCTCTTTAAATCAAAATTAGCTTGCGGACTGACGTTGATTTAAATACTTTGAGTGACATATGGTCTAGCTTGAAAAGCATTTTTTTTGCTCGAAGTGTTGATCTGGCGATCGCATCAAGGTCGACCCATCACTAGCGCCGCCAAACTTCTCGCGAGCTTCGCTCAGACTACCGACCAAGACTGCCCCTAACTCCGCTCCCTGGGAAGCGGTTCCTACAATTCCAATATTCTCTGTTGAAATGCACCCAGCACGAATTAAACCCTCATCTCGTACTCCAACGTAGGTGCCTGGCAAAATCATCTTTGGCATCGGTAAAACTCTCGTAATAAGTAGATCTAATCAACCTCTTGAGTCTCTCTTAACTACGCCTACAAGAAAGGGGGCATTCTACCTACGCAGATATATAGCCCCATTACGAACGGCTGCTTCTGGTGTCAGCCCCCACAAAATTTGAAGTAACACTCCGGACAGTTTTTGAGCAGCAACGGCGGAATGAAGGTTTTAGCTCTCTTACACGTTAGCCTAGCCAACGAGGAATTAAGAGTTTTAGCACTTTCCAAAAAGTGCCCAAGCTATTGCTGAGAACAGTGTCAAAGTTGTTTTGGGAGTATTATTACCTATTAATACTGACCTACAAAGGCCATATACTTCCATCATCTCTTTGGAGACTAATGTTTAAAGAGCAGCATCTAAAGGAAATCATGGAGATGAATAGTGGGTGCCCATCACAGCATCTACGCGTCTGGCAGCTTGCTTATAGTCTTCAGATAACAAATATCTGTTGAGTGTGTCATTTTTAATCAATCTACCTACCTCATCCTTCATGGCTACGATAGCATGCACTTTTTTATCAATTGAATCAGCATTTCTAAACTCAGCCATAACTTGGGCAGAAAAATTAACTTGACGGGGAGCTGTGTTTCCAACAAACTCATCGATAATGCTGTTTAACTTTGCTACTGCCATGCTCCTTGTAGATGGATCTTGAAATAGTTTTTCTAGCCCAATTGTTTTTGCAAAAAAATCCAAATTTTCTAGCGAAAACTCCTTTTCCGCAAAATTTCTAAAGCTTTGAAACCATAGATTATCCTCTCGGCCGAAGCGTTCTCGATCCATTTCTGGATTTAAGTAGCGAGGATTCGGGCGAAGATTCGGGCTTTCTCCAAGACTTAGTTGGAAGATAGGAGGTGTAGGCATAAGGAATCTCCTTAGCGTGCTTTAAGTAATTGAGCCAATTAAATTCTCTTAGCACAAATAGCTCAATCAAATTTTGCAACTTTAAGGAGCAAACTTAAGGTATTGAGATAGTGGCGTTCTATTACCAAAGCACTTTATCTCTCAATAGGATATTGAGCAGTCTTTATACGGGCACTAAGCATTTTGAAAGTATGGTGATGAAGACGGGCCGGAATGAGCATGAGTTACGACTTGTGTAGTGATGACTTTAACTCGAAAGTTTTACATGTTTCTTAACAATCCTTCTAGCTGAGATTTCACAAGCCTTTCGAACAATTGCAAGCGTCCTGACTCTGTCTGTATCTGCATATTCTGATGAGGTTGACCGTAATAACCCTTGGCCTGACCGAAACGGTCAAAGCTGTGTCCAACCTGTTAAACGTACATGCTTCCGGCTTATGGCATTGACTCCTCAAGCGCGTCCCCGGCATAGAAAGGTTATTGTTCTTACTGAATCAGGGTTTCAGAAAGTTCAGACCGCAAAGTCACAGTCTGACATTTGGGATGAATACACGAAAACCTGCACTTTAGAAACTTTAAGCGAGCGAACGGGGCTCTCAAGCCACACTTTAAGCAAAGTCCATGCTAGGAAAGCAGGAGTTGATCTGCGGACTTTAGTGCGCTACTTCAGTGCCTTTGGTTTGACCTTGGAAGCGAGTGACTATATATCAGTCGAGAAAACGGAAGAAAACGTTAAACCCGAGCAGATTACTCTATCCAGCGAAAAGCCTAGTGGGTCATTGCTGTCACCCATTTCTCTGGTGAACTGGGGTACCGCACCTGACGTTTCGAGATTCTGCGGTCGCACTGTTGAACTAGCCACCCTACAAGCCTGGATTTTAGAGCATCAGTGTCGCCTCATCACCCTTTCAGGTATGGGCGGCGTTGGCAAAACTTGGTTATCCGTCAAGCTTTTGGAGCAAATACAGACAGCCTTTGATGTCATCATTTGGCGCAGCTTGCGCCCCATATCTAGAACGCAACCCCTTGTGACTGTGAATGAATTGCTCGACGACTGGCTGAGACATTTAGTTTCCCCCTCAGAATCCCTTATTTCAGAAACGACCCATGCCAAAATCCTACAACTGATAGACTGCCTGCAAAAAAGGCCCTGTTTATTAGTTTTAGACAATATTGAGTCAGTTCTGACCAGGGCTCGCTCAGGTGACTCTGCTGAAGGGAACTTTACAAGTAGGTGTCAGGTCGGCTACGAAGCCTATGACGAGTTATTTCGTCTGATTGGGCAAGGGCGGCACCAAAGCTGTTTAATTTTGACAAGCCGCGAAGAGCCGAATCAGCTGCAACCATTATCGGGAGAAGATCGCCAGATTCGGCTATTTCCCCTCGGTGGTCTGAAGACTCTGGATATAAAACAGATGTTTGACGCGAAGGGTTGTTTTCAAGGGAGTGCCGATGAGTGGCATCACCTGGTGAATTATTACGGTGGGAATCCGTTTATTTTAGAAACGATTGCAACTACAATTCAGCAACTTTTTGGTGGTAGGGTTGCTGACTTTATGACGTGCGAAGCTCCACTACTTGACGATATTTGTGAGCTTATAGATCAGCAATTTGGATTGCTATCAGAGGCGGAAAAAGCAGTGATAGGCGCTCTTGCCAGTCAAGCGATGCCCCGTTCATTTTCAGAGTTGCGATCGCAAGTTTCACCTTCGATTTCAACAACCAGTATGTTAAGTGTCTTAAATTTTCTTAGGTCGCGATCGCTCCTTGAAAAGGCATCTACCAACACCGTCTTGCCGTCCTTACCAGGCAACTATGTCAGGGATTATGTCAATGAGCATTTTGTCCAGCAATGAACTCCTGCTCAAAGGCTAGGGTGCTCCAGGCAAGTATTTATACTAGGAACCAGAGAAGGCATGGCCAATCACATCGACAACTTTAGGATTTGTTTAGCATTTACTCTGAATGGTCCCAATTCGGGCTGAAGCATTAGCGTAAAATCAGGAGCATCGCAGCGTAAGCTCTAACCCGACTTAAAGCCTAGCCATTGTCCATGGTTCAAAGATTCCGCTCTTTCTGGTTTCGCTTTCTCAGGTTAGGCCTTTGCCTGCTGCTGGGGGTAATCCTTGTCAGCGCGTCGGCAATTGGTCACAGCATTTTCCCCTCTAGAGGAATCGGCAGTACTTTTCCTGCGATCGCAGCTACCCCAACCGAAAACTTACTAGACCAGGGCCGTCAGGCTTATGCGGCTCAGCGCTTCAGCGACGCCGTAGCTGCCTGGGAAGAGGCAGTTACGTTATTCTCACAGCAACCCCTTCAGCAAGCGCTGGCCCTCAGCTACCTAACCGCTGCTTACCAGCAGCTCAGCCAGTGGGAGATTGCCGACCGCAGCATCACCCAAAGCTTAGAACGGCTCGTCACCGTTCCTGACTCGGCTCAGAAACTGGCAGTTAGCGCCCAAATCCACAACACCCTCGGCAGCTTGCAATTTGCGCGAGGGCAGACCCAGGCCGCGCTAGCCACCTGGCAAACCGCTGCTGACCTCTATGCCCAAACCGAAGATGAAGCTCGCTACTTCAACTGTCGCTTAAACCAGGTGCAGGCCCAGCAGTCCTTGGGATATTACCAGGCAGCACGGCGAACTCTCACTGGCCTAGAGCAGCGCTTACCAGCCCAGTCGCCGCCGTTGCAAGTGCTCGGCTATCAGCGGTTGGGGCAGACCTACCGCTTGCTGGGCGACCTAGCGATCGCCCAAGCGCATCTGCAAACGGCTTTGAATTTAGCGCAGCAGGGAAACTTGGCGCCGGGGGGCATTTTGCTAGAGCTAGCGAACGTAGCACAGGGACAGGGAGACTGGGAGGGCGCGATCGCCATTTACCAACAAGCCTCACGGTCCAACGATGCCGAGATTCGCCTTAAAGCCCAGCTGAACCAACTCAAGTTATTCGTCCAGCAGAATCCCGATGCCGCCCGCAATCTCGCTGCCGCCCTGCCAGCTGACCTGGGCCAACTGCCGCCGGGACGTAGTCAAATCTATGCCTATATCAACGCTGCCCAGAGCCTACTACAGCTTAAAACTCGTGCTGAAACTGAGACCGCTGTCCGCCTGCTGGCCCAAGCAATTCAACGTAGCCAAGCTTTGCAGGATACTCGCGCCGAAGCTTATGCCAGAGGCTATCTGGGGCACGCCTACGAAATCTCCCAGCAGTGGAATGAGGCCCAGCAGTTGACCGAGCAGGCCCTGACCCTATCACAATCCCTCAACGCTACCGATACTGTTTATCAGTGGCAGTGGCAGCGAGGTCGCCTGCTCAAACAGCAGGGGCAGAAAGAATTGGCTTTGTCGGCCTACCGAGCTGCTTTCGAGGCACTCCAATCACTTAGGCAAGATTTAGTTGCCCTCAGCGATGACTTGCAGTTCTCATTTCAAGACAGTGTAGAGCCAGTCTACCGAGAGTTGATCGATCTACTGCTGCAACCTGAACCTCAAGCAGGTCTCCCCATTTCTTCACCTCCCCTTTCTGCACGCCTAACCGAAGCCCGATCTGTTTTAGAGGCGTTGCAGATTGCCGAACTCAACAACTTTTTCAGAACCGCCTGCCTGGAGGCTCAGCAGGTCAATCTTGAGGAGATAAGCCAAAGTACCACCGCTATCATCTATCCAATTATTCTGCCGGATCGGCTAGAAATAATTGCCAGTCTGCCGGGGCAACCCCTGCGGCAATTTACTAGCGCTGTGCCCCAGGCAGATCTGGAGCAAACCCTGCTTACCTGGCGACAAAATTCAGAGAAGCGGTTCACCGCCCCGGAAGGCAAAGCCCTGGGTCAGCAGCTTTACCGCTGGCTAATTGCCCCTATGCAGAATGCCCTGGTAGAAACCCACCCCCAAACGCTGGTCTTTGTGTTGGACGGAGCATTGCGGAATACTCCTATGGCCGCCCTGTATGACGGCGATCGCTACTTGGTAGAAGACTATGCGATCGCCCTCTCCCCAGGGCTACAACTCCTCGGCCCACGCCCCCTGCAAGAAACTCAGATGGCGGCCTTACTAGCCGGGCTCACGGAGCCCCGGCACGGATTTAGCGCATTGTTCAGCGTGAATGACGAAATTCAGACTATTCAAGCGCTGTTGGATAGTCGCGTGTTGCTGAACCAAGGTTTTACCACCACTGCCTTGGTCCAGCAGGTAACCAATTCCGAGCGGCCGATTGTGCATCTGGCCACACACGCTCAGTACAGCTCAAACCTCGAAGACACGTTTATCCTGGCCTGGGATCGCCCCATTCCCTTAGATGAGTTGAGTAGTTTGTTAAGAACCGGTGACCAAAACCGTCTAGAGCCCATCGAGCTGCTGGTCCTCAGCGCCTGTGAAACGGCCACCGGAGATAATCGAGCTGCCCTGGGACTGGCCGGTATCTCGCTGCAGGCCGGTGCCCGTAGCACCCTGGCTTCGCTATGGAATTTAGACGACGCTTCAGGAGCGTACTTCGTCAGCCAATTTTATCAAGCCCTAGCCCAGCCCCAAGCGACAAAAGCTGCCGCCCTGCGACAGGCCCAACTGGCATTACTTAACCACCCTGACTACCGCCACCCCGCCTACTGGTCGGCCTATGTGCTGGTTGGGAACTGGCTATAGCCCTATAATGCGATCGCCATTATCACAGTTTCCTGAAAATCTGCGTTGACTCAATTGCTGTACCGTTGCTATTGGGCTGGCATTGTTCTCGTCTGTCCAGCTATTTTTCAGATTCTGGCGTCTGTTCCCCCAGCCAAGGCCAAGACGATTGTTCGTTCCGAAATGGCCTATCCATCTGCTCAGTCATTATCCCAAGTGCCTCCGGGGTTACCCCGACTGCCAAACCAGCCAATTCCAGAGACACCCTTACCCGATCAACCGCTGCCAATCCTGCCGCCGCCTGAGGAACTGCTCCCGTTGGTCGAGCCCCAGATTCCTGAGTCTCGCTTTGACGAAACAGAAGACTCCTTCTTTGTAAGAACGATCGAGATTACAGGAAGCACTGTTTTTTCTGAGGCAGATTTTGCTGATCTGGTTGCTCCCTACATAAACCGTCAGGTCAGCTTTAGCAACCTGTTAGACCTGCGCTCTGCCATTACCGAACGATACGTTGCAGCCGGATACGTCACTTCAGGAGCGATCATTCCACCGCAAACCTTGGTTGATGACACGGTCACCATTCAAGTTATTGAAGGAGAACTCGAAGACATTGTGGTCACAGGGATGAATCGTCTAAACCCTGCCTATGTACGTAGTCGTATTGGTCTGGTCAGCACCCCTCCGCTCAACGTCGATCGCCTGTTGACTGGGTTGCAGCGCCTACAGCTTGATCCCCTAATTGAAACCTTGTCCGCTGACTTGCAAGCTGGCAGTAGACCGAATACTAGCGTACTAGTTGTCAACGCGACCGAAGCAGACTCGTTTGTCGTCGATCTAAGTCTTGATAACTACGGTTCTCCCAATGTTGGAACCGGACAGCGACGCTTGCTTTTGAGAGAAGGCAATTTGACGGGGCTGGGCGATCGCATCGCGCTGGAGTACGAAAACACCGACGGCAGCAATGAAGTTGATGTCAGCTACACCCTGCCCGTCAGCCCAAACAACGATGCCTTACGCTTCAGGGCCGGCTATTCAAATAGCCGAGTCATCGATGCTGATTTTGATGTGCTAGATATTTCCTCTGATAATTTCTACTACGAATTCGGCTATCGTCATTCCCTGATTGAAACCCCTACAGAAGAACTCGCCCTAGGGATCACTCTCTCTCATCAGCGAAACCAAACTTTCCTAGGTTTAGACAACATTGGCCCCTTCCCGCTGTCACCCGGTGCCAACAGTCAGGGCGTTAGCCAGGTAACGGCTCTGCGGTTCTCTCAAGAATGGAGCCAGCGTAGCCAGAGCCATGTACTAGCCTTTCGGTCTCAAATTAGCCTGGGTCTCGATCTCCTCAATGCCACTGTGAATGAAACTGGCCCCGACAGTCAATTCTTAGCCTGGCGTGGACAGGGGCAATGGCTACAACGCTTAGGTGCCAATACCGTCTTACTGCTACGGGGCGACGCTCAGCTGACAACCGACGATCTGCTGTCTCAGGAAGAATTTAGTTTGGGCGGTGCCCTGAGCGTACGTGGCTATCGACAAGACGCCCTGCTGCGCGACAACGGATTGCTGCTCTCGGCAGAGCTGCGATCGCCCATTGCCCGCGTTCCAGAACTAGATGGAACTCTGCAACTGATCCCTTTTCTGGATGCCGGAGTGGCTTGGAACGCGAACGCAAACTTACCGACTGGCCCCAATGCATTGATCGGCACCGGGCTAGGTCTGTTGTGGCAGCAGGGCGACAACCTATCGATGCGATTCGATCTGGGCATTCCGCTTGTGCCGCTTGCTGAAGAGAAAAACGGTTTACAGGAAAGCGGTATCTATTATTCAGTTCGGTACACGCTCTGACGCTTAAGCCAGAGATTAAGGGTGTTACAGCTGATATTGAGCATCTGGCTGACGTGGCTTTTTTCTCGCCTCGGTCAACGGCAGCAAGCACTTTGTCACAACCTCATGCCGATTGGCTTCTTATACCAAATCTGAAATATAGAGCTACAAGTAAAGGAGGGTAGCTCAAAAGAGATGTGGAAATGGCAGGCGTACTGAGGATTGGGGTCGAGGAATCGGTAGAGACACTCAAAACTCTGCTGGACGAGCAGCGGGATGCTGTCAGCCGGAGCAAGGTGCAAGTGTTGTGGTGGATTAAGACAGGGCAGTTAAGTAGCGTCAACGCCCTGGCTCAGATGAGTGGCTATCATCGCACAACTGTTTCAAGGTGGCTTTCAGCCTATCGCCAGGGTGGGTTAGAGGTTCTGTTGGCCGTGCAGCCTAAACCCGGTCGCCCTCCTAAGATTCGGGGGGCGATTCGGCAGCGCTTGGAGCGAGAATTACAGGACCCCGAAGGGTTCGGCAGTTACAAGGAAGTGCAGCACTGGCTGCAGGCCGTCTGTGGGGTAAAGGTGGCCTACAAAACAGTTCATGGAACGGTGCGCTACCGCCTCAAAGCCAAGCTCAAACGACCACGCCCCGTCTCACCCAAGCAAGCACCAGGAGCCGTTGAGGCGTTCAAAAAAACGTTGGACTAACCATTGATAGGTCTCTGAGCGACGAGCAGCGACAACGGTATGGCAGCCGAATCCGCTACTGGTGCCAGGACGAGTGCCGGGTGGGTCTGTTGACCGTACAGCATCGAAAGTTAACGGCCTTGGGTGTCAAACCGGTCGGAGAGGTACAGTGGCAATTCCTGTACCGCTGGCTTTATGGCGTGATTGAACCAGCCACTGGCAAAACCTTCATGCTGGAGTTCTCCCACCTCGACAGCCTTTGCTTTGAGACGTTTCTGACCGCTTTAGCGCAAGCCTACCCGAATGACTTGCACCTGATTCAACTGGACAATGCTCCAGCCCATCGAGCCCACGCACTGCAAGTGCCTGACAACATCATTTTGCTGTTTCAACCGCCGTACTGCCCAGAGGTTAATCCTATTGAGCGTTTGTGGCAGGAGTTGAAGCGGGTTCTAGCCTGGAGGCACTTTGATTCTCTCCACGAGCTACAGCAGGCGATTAGCCAGTGGTTAGCTCGACTCTCACCGGCTCAGGTTCGTTCTTTGACGCAGTGGGGTTGGCTGATTGACGCCCTTTGCGTAGCAGGAATTTAAGGAATTGGTATTAGTTGAGCAATTCTTTTTAAGAAAACGACATTTAATTTGAGAAGAGCAGGTCAAGGAGCAAACGACTTTTATTTTGCGAAAGTAGACTTTACGACATCGTCTATGCGAATCAAGAAAAGGTCGTTAAATTCATGGGCATGTCGCTAAAAGCCTTGCTGTAATTGGTTTTGAAGTAATTAGATGTTAGGGAAGCTAATCTGCGAATCGCGACATTTAGCGTGCGAACGTACAAACGATTTAGTTGTCGTCGTTAACAGATTGGCGTCGCGTTTTAGTTGGTTGCGGTCTTCAATAGCCGAAAGACAGCTTTGCTAAAATTTTTAATAGGTTAAGCCTAGAACGACACGGTTGTGCGCAAAAAAACCCTGTCTGTGCGGCATAAATTTTAACGTGCAAATGCTCCTACAAAGTATTAGGGATGAATGGGACTTGGGGATTTAGATGCGCTATGGGGTGCTGCTGGGCCAAAAGTCTCGGAAAAAGGCGTTAGTATGAGCCTCATATAAGACAACTGCTTTTTTCTTCTATTTAAATTCACAATTTAGGATTCTCTTTTTACGGTATGGCCAAGCGATCGCTAAAGGCCTCCCCCGCTGGCATTCAGCGGGCTAAGCGGGCGTTTGCGCTCAAGGGGTGGACTCAGGAAAATTTGGCCGGGGAGGTGAACCTCAAAACTCGGCAGCCGATCTGGCGGTTTTTTACTGGTCGTCCGGTCGATCGCCAGATTTTTGTGGAAGTTTGTCAGGTTTTGGACCTCGACTGGCGAGAGGTTGCTACCGATCCGCCCGCCGATTTTTCGGAGCCAGGAGAGTCGCTGGGGCCGCGCCCGCTGACGGTGGACGAGCTGGTGGCAGAGGTGCGATCGCAGCACTACGACACGATTCAGCACCAGTGCGGCATTCTGCAATTGCTCGATATTGGCCATCCGGTCAACATTGATGACATCTATGTCGAAGTCAACATTCTCCAAGCCGTCGCTAACCAGCAGTGGCTAGAGATTGCTGAGCTCAATAGTCTGGCCCCCACCGAGTTTGACCGGGTGGGCCTAGGAGCTATTGACCAACCCCAAATTTCTGGTGTGGAAGCGGTTAAAACCCACGGCAAGCTGCGGGTGCTGGGGAAGCCGGGGGTGGGCAAAACCACCTTTTTGCAGCACCTGGCCGTGCAGTGTAACCAGGGCGAGTTTGCCCCTGAGCAGATGCCCCTGTTTATTGTCTTGCGGGAGTTTGCCGAGGCCGCCAAACGCCAGGCCGACTTTAGTTTATTCAGCTACATTCACCAAACCCTGCTCACCGCTGGCATTGCCGACCCTGCCCAGCTCGAAATGCTGCTTACCGAGGGGCGAGTGCTGATGCTAATGGACGGCATAGATGAGGTGCTGAATCAGGACATCAACGCCGTTATTCGAGAGATTCGCACTTTTTCAGACCGGTACCACCGCAATCGGTATGTGGTGTCGTGCCGCACGGCGGCTCAAAAGCTGGCCCTGCACGGCTTTACCGATGTAGAAATTGCCCCCTTCAGCCAGGCGCAGATTGCCACTTTTGCCCAAAAGTGGTTTGTCGCCCTGGGTAAAGCGGCCACCCCCCAAGGCGAAGCCAGGGCAATGGCATTTGTTACCAAGCTTGAGCAGCCCGAAAACTGGCAGTTTCGCCAGCTAGTGGTGACGCCCCTATTTTTGCACTTGGCCTGTTGGGTGTTTCAGGGGGAAGGGCAGTTTCCCAGCAAGCGCACGGCCTTTTATAAACAGGGCCTCGACCTACTGTTGGGCAAGTGGGATGAGACCAAAGGCGTTGAGCGCGACGGTATTTACCGGGAGTTTTTGCTGCCCCAAAAAATGAAGCTGCTGAGTCAGCTGGCCGCTGTCACCTTTGAGCAGGGGCAATACTTTTTTGAGCAGCGCACCATCGAGCAATACATCGAAGACTACCTGCAAAACCTCCCTGGAAATGCCCTCGAACCTGAAGAACTCCAGCTCGAAAGCGAGGCGATGCTGAAGGCGATCGAGGCCCAGCACGGGCTGCTGATCGAGCGGGCGCGGGGCATTTTTTCGTTCTCGTATCTGGCGTTTCAAGAATATCTGACGGCGCGCAAAATCGTCGCCACCCATAATTTGCGGGCGCTGGAGCAGGCGCTGGGGGGGCTGGTCAGTCACATTACCGATCCCCACTGGCATGAGGTGTTTTTGCTCACCGCTGCCATGCTGCGCAGCGCCGACTCGCTGGTGCAGCTTATGAAACAGGAGATCGATGCCCTGGTGGCCCAAGACCCCCACCTGCAAGATTTTTTGATGTGGGCTAGCCGGAAATCTCAGACTATTCCCCCTAAGCCCAAGCTGGCCACTACCCGCGCCTTTTATTTGGCCATGGCCCAAAGCCCACACACCGCCGACCAGTTTGCCCTGGCCAGCACCCTCGACCAGGGTATTTTTTTAGATGCTGCCCTAGAAAACCTGCTGGTGGAGTTTGCCGTCGATCGCAGTCAAGATTTTGCCTATGTACACGCCTGTAGCGAGGCGCTCAGCAATATTATGGTCATGGTGCTCGATGCCGGATTTTATAAGTCGCTCCAGCAGTTGAAAGATCAACTGCCCGCCTCGCACCAGAGCCAGGAGCGGTTACAAGCCTGGTGGCAAGACAACTACCCAGCCTGGGTCGAGCAGATTAAACGCTCGATCGCTGAATACCGCAATATTCACCACCCCTGGCAGTTTAGTCCTGAGCAAGAACAGGTGCTAAAGCGCTACTACGATGCCAACCAGCTGCTGGTGGATTGTTTGAACAGCAACTGTGAAGTGACCGAAACTATTCGGCAGGAGATTGAAGCGACGCTGCTGCTACCTCAGAAGGAGTTGGAGGAGCGGGAGTGGCAGAGGGAGTAGGGGGTGGGGGGTGGATGGGTAGATGAGTGGAAGGGTAGATGGGTTGTTGAGAAAAGTGAGGGGATGAGGAAGATGAGGAAGGGTGGGGGAGATGGGGAAGGCGGTAGGGAAATTGCGAGAATTAGATACATTTTTGATTAAATCAAACGATTGAAACAGGGCTTAAACGGTAGTTCAATCACGGCTGCGACATAATTTAGACAACCGCTACATCAACCGCAAAACCGTGAAAAGATTGGCCATGCCACGCTCGATTGGCAAACAGTCAAATAGCGACTTGTGTGTGAAGCTGGTTTTGGTCCTGGCGATCGCCGCAGCTGGGTCTTTAGAAGGTCTCGGCGTGATTAAGGTTATGCCTGGCTTTGGGAATTAGCGATCGCGTCTAGAACGCCCAATCCTATTAACCTCCTTCTTGTATGGGCAGGGAATCAACATCTCAGCAGTAGGTACGTTTTGTCGCGAGTAGGTCTGATTCCCTCCTTTTCTCGGCAAAAGTTTTGGCTATTAACCCTCCCTAAAGAGGGGAACAGGTTTCGTTTAATTAATACCCCTTCAAGAAAGGACTTCTACACCATGTTTAAAAGTAGAGACATGATCGACAAAACTATCGTCTCCTACGACGCTGGAGAAAAAAACGAAACCGCTCAGCTTACCAACGAGCGCCTTCAGCACCTAGGTCACTATGCCAGCGAAATCACCAGCCAGCCTCTGCATGGCTTGGGCCGTACCACAGCGATCGCCCTGACCAGTGCCATCCTTGACCCAGCGGCGCAAAAGGCTTTTGTCACCGGCAAAGTTCCCCATCGTGAGGTGCTCACTCTGAGGGGCGGCTTGTTTGCGCTAGAGGGGCAGCCCATCACCCGTGAAATCGCCGATGCCGCTGCTGCCATAGGCATTTTAGACAACCTCTACCGCGCCGTAGGGGGCAGTTGGACAATGCCCGCAAGGTTGGATAAGGCTGGAGAATAGAAAAGCGAAAAAATGCTTGGTAGGATTGAACCCTGAAATTTTGGTCGCCTTTACTCCAGATTTCACCCGCTACAGCTTTATGCGTATTAATAACAAATTTATACCTCAAGCAATCTAAGCTTACTGAAGTTTTTGCCCAGCTCCTAGTCTCAATCAATTCACACATGAAATAAAACCTCTGTCTACCACGATTGTAAGAGAGGTTCCGACGAGCTTTCCCGCACTTCCATGTCAGCTTCATCCCTCAATTATTAGATACGTCCATATTGAGCTGTCGCAAGATCAAGCTGTCCGTGGTTAAGCAGATTAAGAGGGTAATTAAGTGAGCATTGTTAAAACATTAATTATTAATGCCGATGCCGAATGCCGCTACCTCACCCCAGGGGAAGCGGAGCAGATCAAAATTTTTGTCGCTAGCGGTGCCCGGCGAGTGCGGCTGGTGAAGGCGTTGGCCGATGGCCGCGATCGCATCGTTAAACAGGCGGCTAACCAACTCCTTCAAAACCGCCCCGACTTAGTTGCTCCTGGCGGCAACGCCTACGGCAAAGACATGACCGCCACCTGCCTACGCGATATGGACTATTACCTGCGTTTGGTCACCTACGGGGTCGCTGCCGGAGACACCACTCCCCTAGAAGAGATTGGCGTGATTGGCGTACGCCAAATGTACAATTCCCTCGGCACCCCCATGGAAGGGATAGCTGAGAGTATTCGCGCTATGAAAACCGTCGCGATCGCACTCCTATCAGCTGAAGATAGCAGTGAGGTTGGCGCTTATTTCGACTACCTGATTCGGGTCTTTGAGTAGGCTTACTCACTAGAACAGATAATTTATGACTACCCCCCTTGCTCAATCGGTTTCTACTCTGGAGAAAGTCAGCGCGATCGCTCAAAGGCGATCTGTGGGGGTTAGACAATCGTGCTCCTGCTGCTCAAATACACCGCTTCGCCATGCCCGATCGAACCAGGTGTATTGGCGCTGTAGCCATTGCCATCAAGCTATGCCTTTATTGGGAGATACGGTAGCGTTTACGGTCTAGGTCAATCAGCATTTTTCGGCAATTTTTGCACTTTGGCTATTTATTACAGAGGGCAATAGCATGTCTGATTCGAGCCAAGCTCTTTCAAATCCTGGTCTACTCAAGGATGTTCAGATACTTGTCGTTGACAATGATGCTGACAGCCGATATCTTTACGAAGTTTTGTTTGAGATCTGCGGTGCACAGGTAACGCCTGTTGAATCGATCGCCGACGCCATAGCTCTTTTAGACGATTTGGTCCCCGATATTCTAATCTGTGAATCTAGTTTTTTTAATGAAGATACATTATCGCTGGTTCAAAGAATTAAAGCCGTGGCTTTAGACCGAGAGCAGACGATCCCCATTCTTGTAGTTTCTGCTTATTATCTGGCCAAATTTGTCCAAGAAATGTTTCCAGTAGTTGAAGACTACTTGCTCAAACCTATCGATGTTGAGAAATTGGTTGACGAAGTTTCGAGTTTAGTTCGTCTAGCAAAGTCAACCGAAAAAGCTAGCATTCAAAATTGAGTTATCAAACATAAAGATAGTGCAAAGCAGCTTATTACTGCTAATGTGTAGCCGTAGATAATGTGCTCCTGAGGGGAGCAAAGCCAACTGTGACCCTTAGCCCTTTTGGTCAAGAAAAAGAAAAGCAAAGAAGCCTCCAAAATCTTCTCCCAAAAGAGGGATATTAGGGTGAAAAAACTCCCTGCGTTTTAAGCTGGCTGAGTTTAACTAAATTGTTTGCTTAAATGTAAAAGTTAGCTACATTATCAAACAAAACATGCGTTTACTTAAACAGCCTAGTGGAAAGCTTATGGGTAATCATCTACATTCAATATGATTTTCTAGAAGCTATGTCTTATATACTTTCTTTGTTAAAGTCCAAACTGCCTAATCAGTTAAGAGGCGAAGTTTCTTCGTCCATCCTTTGTTATTACATTAATGACACGACAGATATACAAATTATTCGGGTGGTAAGTGAGGCGATATACCGTTTCGAACGCATTGTCTTTCCAGAGGAGAGAGTTTTGTTCGAGGCTTCTTCAGAATCTTACCTAGAAATTCATTCGCCTTCTCCCAATGGGGCTCGAATAACTCGCTCTGAGTGCAGAACATTTCAAGTAAGTGAGGGATAAAGCAATAGCTCTAGCTGTTGCAAACGTCTGTGGATTTAGGGCCGCTACAACTACTGGCTTCCCTGGCTTTGTTCACCATCGTCAAGGCATTTGATGGTCAACCCCGGTTGGTAAAAACGGTAGGTATTGCGGCCCTGGTTTTTGGCTTGGTAGAGGGCATGGTCGGCGTGGCGCAGCAGGGTGGTGGGGTCGGTGCCATCTTGGGGAAAGAGGGCGATGCCGATGCTGGTGCCAATGTGCAGCTGGTGGTCATCAATTTCGAAGGCGAGTTCCAAGCTTTCTAAAATGCGATCGCAGGTGCGCCCTACCGAGTCTGCCGCAGTGAGCCGAGAGAGCACCAAAACAAACTCATCACCACCCCAGCGCACCAGCAGGTCTTCGCTGCGCAGGCATTGGGCCAAGCGCTCGGCCACCCGGTGCAGCATTTGGTCGCCCACCTCGTGGCCCAGGCTGTCGTTGACGTCTTTGAATTTGTCGAGGTCTAAAAAGGCCACCGCCACCTGAGTCTGTTGGCGATCGGCCTGGGCCAGCACCTTGGGCAGGTAAGTGTCGAGAAAGGCGCGGTTGGGTAGGCCGGTGAGCCGGTCGTAGAAGGCCTGGTAGTGAATTCTGGCCTCGGCCTGCTTTTTTTCAGTAATGTCTCGCACCAGCCAGCGCAGGTGTGATTCGCGGCCCTCGCGGCTGATGGAGACAGTAATGGCCACATCGATATCCGGGCCCTCCCGAGGCAAAAGCTTGGTTTCCCAAGCTTTTTTAGGCAACGCCTGGGCGGCGCGGCTGAGCTGGGCCAACATGGCGTAGAAGGCGCGGCGGTGCTTAATCGGTAGAAACAGCACCATGGGTTTGCCCACCAGCGACTCCTGGGGCTGGCACAGCATGGCTGCGATCGCCACATTGCCCGCCTGGATAATGCCCTTGGTATCAGTTACCAGGTAACCATCGGGGGCGAGGTTAAAGAGGTCTTGGTAACGCTGGCGCTCGATTTCCAGCTGCTGGCGATAGTCAGCCAAGGCTTGATTTTGCTGAATTAACTCTTCGTGGGCGGTGCGCAGCTCTTCGAGCACTAGGCTGAGGTCGTCTAGGGCCAGGGCCAGCAGCTCGGGCTGAATAGGCGACGCGCTGGCGTGCTGGTGCAGCAGTAGTGCCCGCTGCTGTACGGCATCAATGCGCTTAAACATGAGATTCACTGCAGCCTACCCTGATGGTAGTCGTTGAGATCTTGAAGCAGTTGGGCGTTGGCCTGCATGAGGTCTGCGGTGCGGACGGCAATGAGATCTTCGAGATCGACGTGGGCCGCCTGGAGCTGCTGCTCTACACGACGCTGCTGAGAAATATCTCGCAGCGACCAAAGAATGGTGGTGCCGCCTAAGCGGCTGTCTTTGAGGAAGTTGGTGGCGATTGCCACTATAACCGGATCCCCCTGCCGCGATTTGAGGGTGACCTCCCAGGGCTCAGTGGCGACAGGATGAGGGTGGGCTAGCCGCTGCTCAAAGTCTGACCAGTCGCCCTGATCAATCAGCACCATTAGGGGTTTGCCCACCAGCCCCGCCTGGGGCAGCGCAAACAGGACTTCTGCTGCTCGGTTAGCGTGGTAGATTTTCCCTTTAGCATCGGTGACCAGGTAGCCATCGGGGGCCAGCTCAAACAGGGTGCGGTAGCGCTGGCGCTCAAGGTCAGCCTGATAACGAGTGTCGTTGAGTATCTGGTTTTGCTCGTGCAGCTCCGCATCTACGGCCTGGAGCTCTTCAAGCACAAGGTAGAGATCTTTGAGGGCTAGCTCTAGCAGGGCGGGGTCAATGGGGTTGGTGGTGGCCTGCTCACGCAGCCGAAGGGCGCGTTGGTAGACTGCCTTGATTTGGTGAGAGATGCTCATGGGTCAGTCTCCCTAAGGATGGTTGGTCATCCCAAAAAGTGTAGCTGGCGGCACCTTCCTCAGAGGTTTAATTTCAGTCTAAAAAGCGCTTGCTGTCGAGAGATATCATACCAAAATGTTTTGCTGGGTATAATCTCCGGTGGACTGAGTTTGCCTTCTTCAGCAAGGATAAGGTCAGGCGTTCGTGACAGTCTTTCTACAATCGCCAGCCTAGTTCGGGAGCTGTAGATTTCTCTTAGGAAAAACTCCATTTCTGGGCCTGGATTAGGTCTAATTTTCTCTGAAGAAATACTGCTCTCAGGGCGCAGCCCACCCTTGCGGACTTTACTGTCGACTAGATATTGCAGGTTGGATTTTGCTGTCATTCGAGCTCTATTAGCGATTTACCTATACATTTCATACCTTTAATCAGACCATTTTCATCTAGTCTCCATTGGCGGCGCGCTCAAGCACGGTTTCAATCGCTAGCAAAACTAAATCGTTACCATTGACCTGGGTCATCTTGCGGGCGTTGAGCCACATAGTTTGGGGGCCAATGGTCTCAAAATTATGCACCACTTCAAAGTCGTCGATCTGCATGTTTTGGGGCAGCAGGTCGTGAAGCAGCGATCGCAGCTGAGGGATATCCCACTGGCCGTTGCCCAGATCAAAGATCAATTGCCCCTCGGTGTCGCCGGGGCTGACTTGAAAGGTCTGATAAAACTGCCGATTTGCCGTCACCACCCGCAGGTCGTGGGTGAGCACCACCAAGGCCTCGCGCACGGTCTGCACAATGGCATCGGCGTAGTCGCGGGCCTGGCGCAGCTGGTCGGCGCTGCGCTTGAGGCTGTCAATATCCACCAGCACCACTACTGCCCCATCGATGCGGTTGTCGAGGGTGCGGTAGGGGCGAATGCGCAGGTCGTACCAGCGGCCCTCCTGATCCTGCACCTCCTGGCTGCTCTGCTCTAGGGTATTGATCACCGCTAGGATGCGGGCCTCGAGGTCGGCGATTGCCAGGCGGTGGTTGATGTCGCCCAGGGGCCGGCCCACGTCGCCAGGAATCAGGTTGAACAGGGCCGCTGCGGTGGGAGTAAAGCGGCGAATTCTGAGGTCGTCCTCCAACATCAGAATGGGAATGTGGATGCTGCTGAGCAGGTTTTGGAAGTCGTTGCTGATGTGGGTGGTTTCGGAGTTGCGCCGGTAGAGCTCGTCGTTAATCGTGCTGAGCTCTTCGTTGGTGGCCTGAATTTCTTCTTTGGCGGTTTGCAGCTCTTCGTTGGTGCTCTGGAGCTCTTCGTTGCTAGAGAGAATTTCTTCGTTGGCGGCCCGCAGATCCTGGTTGGTGGCCTCCTGCTCTTGGATGATCGATTGCAGGTGCGATCGGGTGGTGTCGAGATCCTGCTGGAGGGCAAGGTTTTCCTGTCGGTACTGATTCTCTAGGTCGGCGGCGGGGACAGCGGCCTGGGAGGCGGTGCCGTCTGGTGCTAAATCGGTGAAGAACACCAGGTAGTAGGCCTTGTCAGCAGGCTGGGGATTGAGGGGCACAACCTCAATTTGCACGGGACGGCGATCGCCCGCTTCGATCAGCAGCGATCGCCGCTGCACCGCCTCGCTGGTTTGCTGCGCTTGGTAGAGGGCCGTGCGCAGGTCAAGCCGCAGCACCTCCTTGGCCATGGTGAGCACATTGAGGCTGGCGCGACCGGGCGCCGGCTCCAAATAAGGCCCTGTCTGCCCGCGAAACTGCAAGATCTCCAGCCGGTCATTCACCAACACCCCCACTGGACCGTAGCGGGCGAGCACCGTCTGGTTAGCTAGGTCATAGAGATCGGTTTCTGAGAAGCGCTCTCGGGGTGGCGCGGGCCGAGGGGGCTGGGGGCTGGGGGTGTAGGTGGTGGGGTCAAAGTCAAAGTTTAAAGGCAGCGACGACGACTGCTTGGCGTAGAGCTTGTAGCGGCTGTCAATCAGCGAAAACAGGTGACCAAACTCCCCCGTCGTCTCCGACGACCCCAGCAGCAAAAAACCGTCGGGCTTGAGGCTGTAGTGAAACATGGGCAGCACCTTGCTCTGCAAGGACACCCTGAAGTAAATCAACACATTGCGGCAGCTGATTAAATCTAGGCGCGAAAGGGGCGGGTCAGTGATCAGATTTTGGCAGGCAAAGATGCACAGCTCTCGCACCACTTTGTTGACCTGGTAGCCGCCGTCGGTGGGCACAAAAAACCGCTGCAACCGCTCTGGTGACACGTCGCTCACCTGTGTGGGCGAGTACCAGCCCGAGCGAGCTACCTCAATGGCCAGCTTGCTGACATCGGTGGCAAAAATTTGAATCGGCGGGCTGACGCTGTGGCGGCTCAGATACTCCAGCAGGCAAATGGCGATGGAATAGGCCTCTTCGCCAGTCGAGCAGCCTGCCACCCAGATGCGCAGGGGCAGTTCGGGGTTGCCTTGGCCCGCTTGGACCTGCCGTTGACGAAGCAGCGCCGGAAACACGGTCTGCTCTAGGGCCACAAACACGTCGCCATCGCGAAAGAAGCCAGTCACACCAATCAAAATTTCCTGGTGCAGGGCCTGCACCTCCTCGGGGTTGGCCTGGAGGTACTGACTGTAGCTCTCTAAGCTCTCTAGGTGGTGCAGGGCCATGCGGCGAGAGATGCGCCGCTTGACGGTGTTGGGCTTGTACTGGGCAAAGTCAATTTTGGTGGCCCGCTTCAGCAGGGTGAGAATGGTGTTTAGCCCAGTGTCGCTTGGGGCTTGCTCCTGGGCTACAAGTTCTGCTGGGCTAGGGCTGGTGATGTAGGGGTGGGCACTGAGGCCAGCCAGGGTTTTGGCAATTTCTTCTGGCGTTTGAATGAAATCGACCTGCCCGGTGGCGATCGCCATGTGGGGCATGCCGCTAAATTTTGCCGATGTCTCTGACTGCGAAAAGGTGATGCCCCCCGCCGCCTTGATCGCCTCTAAACCCAGGGTGCCGTCGGCATCGGCCCCCGAGAGCACCACGCCAATGGCTTTGGTGCCCCGCTCCTGGGCCAGGACGCTAAAGAAACCGTCGATGAGGTGGCTGCCGGTGCGCGATCGCGGTCGAGGTTGCAGCCGCAGCTCGCTCCCCACAATGGTCATCGCTGTATTGGAGGGGATGACGTAGACATGGTTAGGAGCGATCGCCACTCCATCGACCACCTCCATCACCGGCATCTCGGTGGTGCGGCCCATAATCTCGCTCAGCAGGCTGGGCTGGCTGGGGTCTAAATGCTGCAACAGCACAAAGGCCATGCCCGTGGTGGTGGGCAAATGGCTCAGCAGTTCGGTAAAGGCCTCTAGCCCCCCCGCCGACGCCCCAATGGCCACTACCGGAAACATCTTCTCTGGCTGGGATGCTGGGGGAGCATCATCGACGGGGGAGGGTGGCTGGGGAGACATACCTGGGGTGGGCTGCGGTCTAATAACTGCGCTGGGCCGGTCTAGATTAGTATGACGGCTCAACCCCCTCTATATACCGCGATTTTGCTTACCTGGGCCTGGATCTGCGTCCCTGGTGTAGGGTCTGTGTGGGCGATCGCGGGTGCACCTACGATCCCGCTCAGCCAGCACCTTGGAGCGAGAGGTTTGAGGTCTGGCGTTTCTCAATGATTACTCGGCGATCGGTTAAAGCTAGTCAATACCAACTAGACCGAAGCCATCTAGCGACAACGCCACCCGTTGCGAGGCAACCGGCGTAGGTGCCGAACTAGGTTTTAACACCACGTTAAATTCCATGCGCTTTTAAGTGAATTGCAAAATTCTGTAGGGTTGGCCTTTGCCCGGTGAGGGCAAGAACCTGTGGAAATTTCAAATATCAATCTGGATAGTGATGTTTAAGTCTTTAAATTAGGTAATGGTTGTGGGTAAGGAAAAGAAAGGCAATAGAGAAACCGAAGGCGGATTCTAGCGGGGTTGAGAAGTATAAAAAAGATTCTAAACGCTGTGACTCTTCTGCATAAGTTTTTGTAGTCGGCGTTATCTCACTCTTTTGACAGATGAACTTGTCGCCCTCGCCTAGCTCAGCCTTAAAACTAGTTGGGACGAGTATTTGGTTATCTAGTCTGCTATTTGGTGCAGGATTTTACAACCCTATTTTCTAGCGGTGGGCAGTGCCCACCCTACCTCTAAGGCAACAAAGAAAGATTACACAGCTGAGCAACACTAAAGGTTTCCATGCTTCCATCGCTCTAACCTCCGAGGCGATGATTTTTTGGGTGCCTAAACTTTAGTGTCACTCTTCATCAATTCAAACTCGAAATCAAACCTCAGACCGTCATTCTAAAAGAACCCTCTGCCCCATTCTCAGGTTACCAAAATGCCCATCAAAGATAAACCGACGACGCCAAAGTTTCGCCTCTTCAACAATATTTTTTTAATTCTTGGCGTCGTGTTTCTGGCGGCCAGCTTCATCTTGCCCAGCATCCTCGGGCCGAAGATTCCGGGGGTGCCCTACAGCCTGTTTATTCACCAGGTGCAGGAGGGCGAGGTGGCGCGAGTGCAGGTGAGCGAAAACCAGATTCAGTATCAGCTTAAGCCCGTGAGTGACGAGGAGGCTGGGCAGGTTTTCTCTACTACTCCGATTTTTGACTTGAGTCTGCCCAACACCCTTGAGGCCAACGGCGTCGAGTTTGCGGCTACGGCTCCGCCCAAAAACCGCTGGGTGGGCAGCCTGCTGAGCTGGGTGATTCCGCCGCTGATTTTTGTGGGCATCTGGCAGTTTTTCCTCCGTCGCAGCGGTGGCGGCGGCCCCCAGGGCATGCTTTCCATTGGCAAGAGCAAGGCCAAAGTCTATGTAGAGGGTGACGCCGCCAAGATCACCTTTGCTGATGTAGCCGGGGTAGACGAAGCCAAGACCGAGCTGGTGGAGATCGTCGATTTTCTTAAAACGCCGGAGCGCTACACCCAGATTGGAGCGCATATTCCCAAGGGTGTTCTTTTGGTTGGGCCACCGGGCACCGGCAAGACCCTGCTGGCCAAAGCCGTGGCCGGGGAAGCCGGGGTGCCCTTCTTCAGCATTTCAGGCTCTGAGTTTGTGGAGATGTTTGTGGGGGTGGGCTCATCGCGGGTGCGTGACCTGTTTGAGCAGGCCCAGAAGCAGGCTCCCTGCATCGTGTTTATCGATGAGCTAGATGCGATCGGCAAGTCGCGCAGCAGCAACGGCATGTACGGCGGCAACGACGAACGCGAGCAAACCCTCAACCAATTGCTCTCCGAGATGGACGGCTTTGCTGCTGAGGGCGCCACGGTGATTGTGCTGGCGGCTACCAACCGGCCCGAAATTCTCGACCCAGCTCTCTTGCGCCCCGGTCGGTTTGACCGCCAGGTGCTAGTCGATCGCCCCGCCCTTTCGGGGCGTGAGGCCATTCTCGGCATCCACGCCCAGACGGTGAAGCTGGGGGAAGATGTGGATTTGAAGGCGATCGCCACCCGCACCCCCGGCTTTGCTGGAGCCGACTTGGCCAACTTGGTCAACGAAGCCGCCCTGCTGGCCGCCCGCAACTATCGCCCAGCTGTAGCTCAGGCTGACTTTTCCGAGGCGATCGAGCGAGTAGTCGCCGGCCTAGAGAAAAAGAGCCGCGTGCTCAACGACGAAGAGAAAAAAATTGTTGCCTACCACGAAGTCGGCCACGCCCTAGTGGGTTCCCTCATGGCGGGCAGCGGCAAAGTCGAGAAAATCTCCATTGTGTCGCGGGGTATGGCAGCCCTGGGCTATACCCTGCAACTGCCTACCGAAGACCGCTTTTTGATGGATGAAGCTGAGTTGCGCGGGCAGATTGCTACCCTGCTGGGGGGGCGATCGGCGGAAGAAATTGTCTTCAACAGCATCACCACTGGGGCCTCTAACGATTTGCAGCGGGCGACAGATTTGGCTGAGCAGATGGTAACTGCCTTCGGTATGAGCAAGGTGCTGGGGCCGCTGGCCTATCAGCAGGGGGCACGACCGATGTTTCTCGACCAGGGAGCCAGCGGTCGCCGCACTATGAGCGAAGAGACTGCCCAGGCGATCGATCGCGAGGTCAAAGACATTGTCGAAACCGCTCACCAGCAAGCCTTAGACGCCATTCGCCACAACCGCGACCTGATGGAGACCATCACCATGCAGCTGCTGGAAACCGAAGCGATCGAAGGTCAGACATTGCACCATCTACTTGACCAAGCCAGGCCAGCTTAATAGCCATTCAGTGGGTTGCATCGGGGTTCGCCCTCCAACTTGCTACTCCAACTCCAAAACACCATACTTTAAGAGGTCAATATGTCATCTTCTTTAACCAAAGGCACCCTCGTCACCATCATTGGTGAAGCCGTGCTGCAAAATCGGCTGATTAGCTTGCTTACGGAGCTTAAGGTCTCGGGCTACACCCTGGTGCCCGCCCAAGGCGCTGGTAGCCACGGCAGACGCATGGGCGATATTGCCGGCTACAACACCAACATTGAGCTTAAAACCCTCGTCACCGCTGACATCTCCGATCAGCTGTTCGAAGCCCTGAAACCTCTTCAAGAGACCCACGCTCTCGTTGTCTTTCGCCAGACTGTAGAGGGCCTGTTTGATTGACAAGTAATCGCTGCTCAGCTTTCTTCTAAAGGGTGTTTGGAGAGCGGCTTGTTGTAGCTTTAGGCACCTCAAAATTCCCCCTACTCCCTAAAAAAGTTAAGGTCTCTTTATCCCTTTTGATGGAAGATAAGGAGACCTTAATTTTGCAATATATTTATACTCGCCCTGTTCACTAGTAGGCCCTGGAGCGGGTACAGCAATCGCGCACTATTGCGCTGTTTTAGACCTCAGTTGAGTCAGGCAATTTCTCTAAATTAAAATCTAAATAATGAATCCACGGCACGTTAAAACTAGATCTGTTATAGTTCAAAGTGTTAGCCGCTCATTTGTGACGGATGACCTTAGTTAACTAGTAATAAATCTAGGAAAAACCCCATGGCTGACATTGTAGATACTGCCGTAAGCGCCGGTTCATTTAATACTCTAGTAGCTGCTGTTAAAGCTGCTGGCTTAGTCGACACTCTTAAAGGTGCAGGCCCATTCACCGTCTTTGCCCCCACTGATGAAGCCTTTGCCAAACTGCCAGAAGGTACCGTCGACGGGCTGCTCCAAGACGTGCCCAAGCTGAAGGAAATTCTCACCTACCATGTCGTCTCCGGCAAGGTGATGGCTGCGGATGTTTCCGAGCTCAAGAACGCCACTACCGTCCAAGGTACCGATGTTAAAATCGATGCTTCTAGCGGCGTTAAAATCAACGATTCAACGGTGACCACCGCCGATGTGGCTGCTGATAATGGTGTTATCCACATTATCGACACCGTACTAATGCCCGCATAAGTTGTGCAGAGGAAGGGTGCGATCGCACTCTTCCCTTGCACGACGAAGCAAAAAACTCCCGCCCTATGGCTGGGAGTTTTTTTTCGCTATTTTCTTCAATCTTTAAACAACCGCTTAGGCGTATTAGCTAACCCCCTTATGCCTAGTCGCAGAACTAAGCGATTGGGAAATTTCTGAACAAGAGTTTTTTCTCAACGCTTACTTGCTGCTAATCACGGCCACAATCGTCTTAATTAGATCATCCGGTTCTACGGGCTTGGTAATGTGCCCTTGAAAGCCAGCGGCTAGGGCTTGCTGTTGATTTAGCTCTCCAGCATAGGCCGTGAGGGCGATCGCCTTGGGCACTAGCAACGCTTGAGCCGCCGGGGTTTGTCCCCCTGATTCTTGAAGCTGAGAAACCTGACGCATTAGCTCATAGCCATCCATCTCTGGCATGCCAATGTCGCTGAGGAGCAAATCGAAGGATGCGGTTGCTAGTTGTTGCAAGGCCTGGCTCGCTGAACTGACGGCGGTTACTTCGGCTCCGGCTTGTTCTACGACAAACACCACAAACTCGCGAGAATCAGCGTCATCATCAACGATCAGCACGCGCAGGCGGGCTAGGGGAAGATGGTCGGCCTCAACCTGGATGGGGTTGGTCACGTCCTCAACTGGCACCGTTTGTAGGCAAGGCAGTTCGACTGTGAAGGTGGCGCCCTGGTCTTCGCCTGGGCTCTCGACCCAGATTTTGCCGCCGTGGAGGGTGACAATTTGTTTGGCGATCGCCAGCCCTAACCCCAACCCGCCAAACTTGCGGGTTGTCGCTCCATCCTCCTGCCTGAAATGCTCAAAGACGTAGGGCAAAAATTCTGGGGTGATGCCTTTGCCGGTATCGCTCACTTGGAGCTGAGCCTGATGGTTGACCTGGGTGAGGCGAACGTCAACCTTACCGCCAGCGGGCGTAAATTTCACGGCGTTGGTCAGGAGGTTCCACACCACCTGTTGCAGGCGGCCTGCATCGCCAGCGACTTGCCCAACGTTGGGTTCACTGTAAACTTCAATGGCAACGCGTCTGGCATCTGCCGCTAGCTGTACGGTTTCGATCGCCGACGAAATGACAAACGCCAAACTCACCGGAGCCGCATTCAGCACCAGCTTGCCCTGCATGATGCGAGAAATGTCGAGCAGGTCGTCGATGAGTTGGCACTGAAGTTTGGCGTTGCGCTCGATCGTGGCCAAAGCTTCAGCCGTCCTTACCGGGTCTAGCTTGCCACCGCGCAGCAGTCTGGCCCAGCCCAGAATCGGGTTGAGCGGCGACCTGAGTTCATGGGAAAGCACAGCTAAAAATTCATCTTTAAGTCGGTTTGTCCGTTCGGCTGCTTCACGGGCGGCTTGTTCTTGCTCTAGCAGTTGCTCCCGTTCTTGCTCGACTTGCAGGCGCTCAGTAATGTCTGTGTTGGTGCCAAACCAGCGCAAAATGTTCCCTGCTGCATCTCTAACGGGGACGGCGCGCGACAGAAACCAGCCGTAGGTGCCGTCTTGGCTGCGCAGTGGGAAGGTGTCCTCCCATTCTTTGCCAGTTTCAATGCAGTGGCGGAAATGCTCGACCACGCGATCGACGTGTTCTGGATGATGAACCTGTTGCCAACCCCAACCCTGCATTGATTCAAGGGTGGTACCGGTATACTCAAACCAGCGGCGGTTGTACCAAAAGATTGAGCCGGTTTGGTCTGCCATCCAAGCAAACTGCGACATCTGATCAGCTAGCATCCGAAAGCGTTCTTCACTCTCCCGCAAGTTTTTCTCTGCCTGTTTGCGATCGGTAATATCAACAGCAACCCCACCAATCAAAGAGTTCTCAGATTTTTCAGCAATGGGAAATTTGTAAACTAAGAAATCGCCCATTGTGCCATCGGAGCGAGGCGCAGTCTCCGTCGTTTCTACTACTGTCTGGGTATCTGCTGCTTGGCGAATGTTGTCTAAAAACTGTTGAGCAATCTCCGCTGAATAGAGATCAAAAACGGTTTTTCCGATCGCATCTTGGGTAGAAAGCTGAAATATTCGGAAGTAGGTCTGGCTCAGGTAAAGCACTCGACCGTCGCGATCGGTGATCCAGGCGGCCGTCGGGCTGTAATTCATAAACGCTTGAAAACGCTCTTCGCTCTGGCGCAGGGCCTGTTCTGCCTGTTTGCGATGGGTGATATCTCGGGACACGCCAGCGACGGCTTCGACTGCACCGTCCGCGTCGAAAAGCGGCACAAAAACATATTCATAGTGGCCTGGCCCCGCCGCGCCGGTGAAGGCTGCTTCATCCTTAACGGGCTGGTTGGTCTCGATCACCTGTTGAATCTGAGCGTGGATTTTGGTGGCTAGATCGGTCGGATAGCCGTCTATTTCAAAGAGGGTTTTGCCCAGCACCTCAGCAGGTTTTTTTTGGAAAAGGTCGAGCAGCTGCGGATTAAAGTAGGTGAAGCGTCCTGCGCGATCGAAGGTGTAAATGAAATCGGGGATAGAGGTGGCGATCGCATCAAACCGGTGCAGCTGTCGCTCTAGCTCGGCGGAGGTTTGCTGTAGAGCGACCTCGGCGCGAACGCGCTCAACAGCGGCCCAGGTGCGCTCGGCAACTTCTTCCACCAGAGCTATCTCATCCGGGGTCCATACTCGTGGCTCGGTGGCGTGAATGGCCAGCCCCGCCACAAACTCGCCGTGCTTAATCAGGGGAATGCCGATATAGGCCCCAATTTGGATGGCCGCATAGGCCGATCGCTGAGTTGCAGACAGGTGAGGGTCGGCCTGCACATCGGCCACGGCCACGGTGCGACCGGCGCGGTAGGCCGCCAGCAGCTTTGGCCCAAAGGAATCAATGGGGTAGCATCCGGCTAGGGCGGCAACACCGTTGACATAGTCTTGCTCAACTACATAATCGGCCCCGCACACCTCAAAATAGGCAACGCGGTTTGCGCCCAGGTGTTCGCCCAGCAAATAGCTGGCAGTAGCCTGCACCTCGACTGGGTCGGCCAGGGGGCGGAGCCCGTCGGTAAGAGAAACCCGGAAAGCATCAAACGCGGCGGTGCGTTGGAAAAGTGCTTCGGCCTGTTTGCGATCGCTAATATTTTTGAAGATGATCGCCACTTTTCGCGCTTCTGGCTCGCCCATGCGGCAGGCATACACATCAAACCAGCGATTGCCGAGGGTTTTAGAGCTATTTTCAAACCGAGTGGCTTCACCTGTCAGCGCAACTCGACCGTAAATCTCAATCCAGTGCTCTTCTAGATTGAGCTGACGCGCTGTTTTCCCGACGGCGTGTTGTAGTCCGGTTTGTTGTTCAAACATTGGGTTGACTTCTAAAACGCGGTAGTCGCTCGGCGTGCCGTGAGCATCGAGCAGAACTTCAACCACACAAAAGCCTTCATCGATCGACTCAAACAGCGTCCGATAGCGTTCCTCAGATTGGCGCAGGGCAGCGGCAGTTTGAATTTGCTCGGTGACATTTGTGAAATAGATGGTGATCCCATTGGCGGCTGGGTAGGAGCGAACGTGGTACCAGCGATCGTGGTCAGGGTAAAACGCTGTGAGTGATTCAGCCACGCGATCGCGCATCACGCGCCGATGCATCTCCTCTAGTTGGCTGCCCGCCAAACCCGGAAATTCTTCCCAAAAATCTTTCCCAGTCAAATCGCCAGGAGCATATCCTAGAAGCGTTTCAGCCGTTGGATTGACATAGATAAACTGCCAGTTTTGATCCAGGGCAACAAAAGCATCACTGATACTCGCCAAAATGTTCCGGCTCTGCTCCTCGCTCTGACGCAGTATTTGCTCTGCCTGTTTGCGATCGCTAACATCTCGTGAAACAACCAGCAACTGCTTCGGCTGGCCCGAACCATCCAAAATGGGGGTCACCACCACCTCCCACCATTTCGGGGTTCCCTTCAAGGTGGGGCAATATCCACTAAACTGACCTGTTCCCCCGGCCTGCGCCGTTGTTACAGCCTGAGCAGCCTTCGGTCGATCGGAGACTTGCCAAAACTTAACCCAAACGGTGCCAACTAAAGGAGTACAGTCTTCAACCTCCATCAGACACCGCCCTGGACCATTCATCGAGAGCAGGCAGCCGTTGAGATCGAGAACTTTGATACAGTCAGCACTGCTCTCAAAAATCTTGTGGTTAAACGCTTCGCTCTCCTTCAGGGCTTGCTGAGACTGCAAGGCTAGCCCTGCCTCCTGACAGAGATGCATACTCTGCAACGCCGCCGCCGCAAACCCTGCCAGACTTGTCGCTAAGCGCAGATCTTCACGATCAAACGGTCGCTGCTCGGTGTGTGTGAGCAGCCACAGGGTGCCAAGCGGCTGATTCTGCCCGCAGATCGGCACTAGCAGCGCCTCAACGATGGGAATCGGCGACTGCCCCAGGTCGGCAAAATAGCGTTCGGGATGGGCATAGAGTTGTGGTTGCCCACAACGCGCCGCCATCCCCCAGGGGCTGAAGTTGCTAAGCGCTGCCGTTTGTGCCCCAGCCCCTAGAGCACCAGCGATCGCCACCCATCGAAACCCCAGGGAGCCATCGGCGAGGGTTTCCTGCAAGCTCACGCCCACCGTATCGGCTGGGCAAAGCTCTTTAATAGTCTGCACCAGGATTTCGAGCCTTGACTGCGGGTCGCCGGTCAGCTGTTGAGCGAGCGTAGCAAAGGCTTGGTTTTCAGCTCCTAGATCTGGCTGTCTGGCTGCTCGATCTGCTAGCGCTGCGGTGATTAAAACATCTGCTTCGGTGAACACTGAAGTACGCTTTTGGGGTAACCCATGGTTAGCCAGAACAGAGTGACTTGGGGGGCAGTCAATCATAGCGTCTCTGTCCTCAGCTTGAGCAATATTTGATTGATGGATCTAGGCCGCGGTCGCCCCTATCGTTTCGCTTAGGCTTAGATTGCTTTAGGGCCACAGGTAACAGCTGGATTTATCCCTCTCTTCAACGATTTGTGCTCTGCGCTGAAACGCTCAACTGGGTGATAATCTCAACCGGCGAGCGTGCAAACTGCTACTGAGGCGATCGCATGAAAAGATTGGCAAGCCAAGGCTGCGGAGCGTATTTGTGATTCGATTCATCGCAGATCCATTTGACCACAGCCTAGGCATTCCCACAGGTGTACCACAGCATTAGACGATCTTGACACCCCCTACCGGTGGGTGCCTGCGAAAAGAATAAGGTTAAGGGTGAATTGGGTAGGTTCATACCTGGATTTGGCAACGCCTTTTAGCCTTTGGTCCAACCTATAGACCTACTGGGCCGTGCGGTTGACCAGGTTAGCGAATTTCACTGCGACTCCCAATCACATTCATAGCGATCATCTCTTCCTTCTAGGTTGAGTCAACGCCTCTGGCTACTGATTACATAAATCAGCAGAGTGCGCCTCGACCCAGTAGGTTGGGGCGCACCTCAGTTAATATTAGGGAAACACCTTGTCCTGCAAGGGTTTCAGCCATGGTAGCTACTGTCTTCGCGGTAACTAACGGCAACCGCGTTGAGTGCGGCTCTGTCGTCGGCTCGCCTGCTACCAAACAGCCAGGGTTCTTATAATCATAAATATGCTGACCATTTAGCGCTTTGAAATTTTCCCCAGCTCGATCATGAGCAGCGCCCCACCACTGGCAAAAGCACCGCCTAGCATGCCCTGAGCCACCCGCATCTTGGGGGATTCGTTGAGGCAATACCCAGGTAGTGCTTGGGATTGGCTACAGGCCTGGTTTTTGGCACGCGCTGCGCCCCCGCCTAAGAGGATACCGACCGAGATCGCTAGGGTAGTGCCCCACAGCATGACATTTTTTTCGCGTTGAATAAACATTTCGGTAGTTGACAAACGGTTGGTTTAGCTTACCCAACTGCATCAACTTTTATAACGTGTGCCTGCCACTGGCCTACCAAAATTTTACTGAAACGATGGGAACCGTGTTGGGTAGGCGATAGTAAGGCTGTTCATAGGGATCAGGGCGATCGCCCTTGACTCGCCTCTGGCAGCAGGTTGGGGCTGTATCACCCCATGCTCTACAGCAGCGATTCTTGCAAAAGAGCCTGCTGAGATTCCAACGTCTCAGCAGGCTTAATGCTCACTTTTCAGGCAGAGCTTCAGAAATGAAGCTCTAGCTCAAGTAATGCTGTAGGTATAAAGGGCTACTCGACTAGCCAGCATTGGGGTTGAGGTCTATCATCTGGCCGGTGGTGTAGGTGCCAACTGGGCTCCAGATGACGTAGGGAAGAAGGAGCAGGGCAGCATACCCAGAGATAGGAGAAACAATGAGCGTGAGCAGAACGCCTAAAACCACCCCTAGCCCACCCAGCACGGTGCCTACTTTCAGGCTTCTAAACCACAGTGTGGCAGGAATGTAGGCAACAGTAATGACTTCCACCAATAGATAGAGACCCATCAGCAGCCAGGTTTTAGAGCTACCAGGATCGTCTTGCCAAACGAAGGTAGCCGAGAGCGCTCCGCAGGCAAAAATCACCGTCCAAATCAGCGGGATGGCAGGCTCGAAGAAGAGCCACCTAGGGCGATCGAGGCGCTTTCCCCAGGAGATGTCTCGGGGTCTAATAAAACTGCTGCCTAGGGCAATGACGAAGGTTATTCCGCCAATGATCATCCAGCTCTCGTGCATTTTAAGGCCAGGTTTTAGACTGCATAAAACTTTTTTGGAGGCTTAGAAAGCCTCATCTATCGACAAATTGTTCCAGCTTTTTTCGTCGTCGCCGTCAGCCTTTGGTAGGAATTTACGATTCCTCGCAGGGTAATGAGGCTTCGGGAGATTGCAGTCAAACTAAGAGCTTTACTGCCTTGCCGCCTGCGGCAGGGCAGGAGCCAGAACTCGGTCGATCTCTTGCAATACTTCAGAACTGAGCTCAACCCCAGAAGCGGCGGCATTGTCGGCCACCTGTTCGGGACGGCTGGCGCCGATAATGGCCGATGTCACCCGCCGATCGCGCAGAATCCAGGCGAGGGCCAGCTGGGCCATGGAAAGGTTGAGTCCTTGGGCGATGGGCTGAAGGTTCTGCACGGCGCTGAGAACGCGATCGCTCCTCAGCTCGCTCATAAACCCATTCATTTTGTCATTGGCGGCGCGGGAGTCGGCGGGTGGTGTGGCCCCCGGCTTGTACTTACCGGTGAGCACTCCTTGGGCCAAAGGCGACCAGACAATCTGCCCAATACCGTGATCAGCACAAAGGGGAAACACCTCGGCCTCAGGCTGTCGCCACAGCATAGAGTATTGGGGCTGGCTAGAGACAAACTTCTCTACGTTGGGCAGGCCCAGCGCCGCCTGAATCTGGGCGGGCTTCCATTCGCTAAAGCCGATATAGCGAGCCTTGCCCTGCTGCACTACCTCTGTGAGGGCGGCCATGGTTTCCTCTAAAGGCGTGTTGGGGTCGTAGCGATGGCACTGGTAGAGATCGACATAGTCAGTGCCCAGGCGCTGCAGCGAGGCGTCAATCTGTTTGTGAATTTGCGCCGCCGATAGCCCCTGATCGCTTGGCGACATGGGGAAAAAGACCTTGGTAGCCAGCACGTAGGAGCTGCGATCGCGCCCCCGCAATACCTCTCCTAAAAATGACTCAGCGGCTCCGCGTCCGTAGACATTGGCCGTGTCGATAAAGTTGATGCCGACATCAAAGGCTTTGTGTACACAGGCTTCCGCTTGTTGCCGCTCTACCCCGCCGCCGTAGGTCAACCACGACCCCAGAGCTAGTTCCGAGACGGTGAGGTCGCTATCCCCCAGCTGCCGATATTTCATCTTTAATCTCCTTCATCAATCGAGTTGAGACAAAATTTGGAACCCTGGGCTTGAGCTGACTGGGCTAGTTGTCAGCTTTAACCGTCAGCGTCTCTGGACTAACGAAGCTGGGTTATCAGCAGAACCCCCGCAAAACTTGGTCTGAGGGCGGGTTCAAATTATGCCAGCCGGTCTACCCGCCCCTCCGAGGTAACGCTGAGGGACAGGTAGGCCGGTAATTAGGTTCGTTGCCCAAATATGAGTTTGAGCAGCCAATCCGATAGGCTGGGCACAGTGAGGTTGTCAAAGTCTCCCTTTACCTGCTCATAGCCTGGCATCGGCTCAAACAGACCGTCTGGAGCCTGGGGAGTCTTCAGGTCATCGGTGCGCTGGCCGCGAAAGCCAACCAAGTTGAGGGCAACATCCATCAGCCCCGGCGACAACCGCTGGCCCCAGTCGAGCAGGCGACCCACATCCCCGACAATGTAGTCGCGGATTGGGTGCTCAGCAGCGTAGAGAATGGCATCGGTGACTAGGCTCGGGTCGTAGTAGGGCGGAATGCCTGTGGGCTTAACGCCGACTTTGGTGCGCATGTGGTTGTAGAAGGGGGTGTTGATCACCGCTGGCTTAATGCTGGTGACATTGATGGTAGACCCCTCGTGCTCTAGCTCTACCCGCAGCGATTCGAGAAAGCCCTCTAGCCCGTGTTTAGCCGTTGAATAGGCGCTCTGCAACGGCAGAGCCCGCCGCCCTTCCATGGACGAAATCGCAATCAACGAACCTCGTCCCGCTTGTTTAAGGTGGGGCAGGGCCACCTTGGCCCCGTAGACCTGACCCATCAGGGTAACGTCAATCACCCGACGAAATTCTTCAATGGTCATGGTCTCGAAGGGGGCGAGGATGCCGGCGGCGGCGCAGTGCACCCAGGTGTCGATGCGGCCAAAACTAGCGATCGCAGCATCGGCGATCGCGCTGACCTGCTCAAATTGGGAGACATCGGCTGTGACGGCGATTGCCTCTCCGCCCAGCTGCTGAATTTCTTTTACCAGCGACGCTAAGCCGCTCTCGTTGCGTGCGGCTACGACGACTTTGGCGCCTCGCTGGCTCAATTTCAGAGCGGCATCGCGACCGATACCGCTAGAGGCCCCCACTACAACGACAACCTGCTGATTAAGTGGTTTAAGCTCCATGAAAAATCTCTAAAATCCTTAAGTTAGGGCCTCGGACAAAATCTTGAAGTCAACCACCCCCAACGTCAAAAGAGGCAACGTTATCAAACCAAACGGGGTTTGCCCCAACAGGTTTGGGGGCAGTCAAACTAAGCTCGAAATCAAATCAATACGCTTTTAGGAAACGTGGGTTTCACCCGGACCCACAATCCCCACCTTGTGGCGAAACATCAGCTCGCCACCAAACCAACCGCTGGCCAGCAACAGCACTGACACCACCCAGGACAAGATTAGTCCGGTTGGCAAAATGCTTGTCTCTGGGTTGGCCAACCGTAGAGCAAAATTGCCGATGCTCAGCACCAGCACCGCTACATTAAGCCCCATGTGCAACCAGCCCGCCTGACGCTTGCGCGCTCTGGGAATGCGGACGAAGTCAAACATACCGGTTATGGCAGCGGCAACTCCAGACAGTATCCCGACACCCAATAGCCAAATCGAGGCCTGAGCCCAAAACTCACCTTTGGTTAGCCAGTAGCCCAAATCAGTGCCGGCCACGCCGCTGAGAAATGCGACCGGAAAAATGACAATAATTGGATGAATGGGGTGGCCAAAAATAGCTACAGTGCTGGTGATGCCAGTGCCGTGATATTCTGTGGCGCGGCTGTCAATCAGGGGTGGAATATTGGGATAGGGAACGTCACCACCCTGCCGCTCTTGTTGAGTTTCTCGTGTTTCCATACTGCCTCTTAGGTACAAAACTATACTGTCGACGCTCTGGGATCTATCAAACCTACAAGGTCAACCTGCTGAAACCATCCGGAGATTAGCCATTTCACTCTCTTGAGGGAAAAATGAAAAAACCAGTAGCTTGTCAAATCTCAGGACTGCATTTTCCAGTGTTAGGGAAAGACGTCACCGTGACTAACTCAGAACATTGCCATTCCGCCCCCGCCCGTTTCGACGCAGGCATAGTGCCTGGCCTCCAAAATTTTGCGAGTGGAGGCCGTTTCTTAACCAGAGATTGACAGCTGTTGCGATCGCCCTCTGATAGAAGTTTAACCAGGGTCTTCACACAAAATGTTGAGACCGTGGAATGGCACAAGGGAAATCCCTGTTCTAACAGGAGTCTAGTAACTGGCTCAGTCTATTTCGTCTTCCTTAAGAAGTATCTGCCTATTTCTTAGGGAGGAGTAAGCAGTGATGGCCACGCAACACCTTGGGGTTAGTTTGAGGGTTCTGCCCTACAGGCTGAAGATGCAGCAAAAATTAAGATTTTGCTACATCTTTGTGCTCTTCAGAAAGTCGTAAATCTTTTCTACAGAGCAGGCCTTTGAGTCTGTCCCTATTTTCAAGAGAGCCAATGAGGTTCGCCGGCCAGTCAAGGTACAACTGTTTCCTTTATGAATAGGGGCTTAAACCAGCACCTTTGCTTCGTATTCGGGTAAGTCTGTCACCCAAACACCATCGTGGACCTCAACGTCGTAATCGCTGATCCATTCGTGCCAGGTGCTCCCCTCAGGAAAGTTTTGGATCTCGTAGTCGGCCAAATATTGATCCGAAAAATTGACGACGACAACAACGCGCGATCCCTCATCATTCCAGCGGATGTAGGCCAGCACTTTAGACTCTGGGTCCTCGTAGAAAAATTCCACATTTTCGGTGCGCAGGGCATGGTTGCTTTTGCGTAGGTTGATCAGACCCCGATAGTGCTGCATCAGGTCGTGGTTGCGATCGTTCTGCAGTAGTGACCAGTCAATCTTGGCAGCTTCTAGAGTCTTGGGATGGGAGTCCCCAAACTCTTCTCCCATCCAGATCAAGGGCACGCCCATGGCCGTCGTCACCAAAACAGCCCCCAGTTTTGCCCGTTTAAAGGCGGTTTCGTCAAAGATCTCATGGTTGGCCAACTGCACCATCAGGCGATCGTGATCGTGGTTGCTGAGGTAGTTGATGGCGTTGACAGCCCCTAAATAGCCAGACCGTTTGGCATCGATTAGCTCTTTAACGGTTTCTATGTCGGTATCATCTCCCCACAGCAGAGGCCGCAACTGGTGCAGAAACCCATCGCGCCAGCAAGCATCAAGGGGGCCTTCTAAATTAGTGGCGTCGGGAGATTCGGGAATCAGTTCTCCAATGTTGTAAAACGGTTTGGGCTGAGCCTGTTTGCTTGTTTCGTCGGTTAGCTGCCCCAAAAATTCAAAATGGCCCATCTGGCTAACAGCATCAAATCGAAAACCGTCAATGTGATACTCCGTAATCCAAAAGTGCAGAACGTCTTTGACAAACTCTTGGGCAGGGCAAAGGTTCAAATTTTCGTCGTAGTGATCATAATCAAACTCTGGCCCCCAGCTTTGATCAGGATCCTTGGGTTCGCTTCGATACCAATAGTTGTAGTCAATTTTTGTCAGCGGGGCCTCGGAACCTGAGTGATTGAGAATAATATCTAAAATGACTCGAATGCCCCGAGCATGGCACTCGTCTACTAAATGTTTGAAGTCTTTGCTGCTGCCATAGGCCGACTCTACGGCAAAATAATGGTGGGTATTGTAGCCCCAACCCTGCTCACCTGGAAATTCTTGGATCGGCATCAGCTCAATGGCATTGATCCCTAATTCACAGAGGTAGTCAAGCTTTTCGGTGATATGTTTAAGCTGACCACGCGGGTCAGGATCATCCTCTCCACCAGAAAAGTCGCTAACCAAAATCTCGTAGATGATTAACTCTTCATTTTGCGGTAGCGCTTTGTCGTCGTGATGCCAAACGTAGTCGTCAACTATGGGTTCGCCATCTTTGACGTGTAAGACACCATTTTGATAGCTTTCGTTTATGTGACTAGCTCTTGGATCAATGACCTCAATCCACTGATCGGGCTCTAGAAAAAAGCTTTTAGACTGAACCCGAAACTTGTATTCATACTGCCCATCGTCCAAGTCAACGTGGGCACGAAAATAACCGTCTTCTCCTTTCTTCGTAGGGATATCTTGTCCGTTGGCAAAAGAGCCTATTAATACTGCGCTCTTGTTATAAGGAGCAAACAGCTTAAACTCAATAGGATTAGCCATAAACATAACGCCTTTTTCTTTATTAACTAATCTGACGCTAAAGCCTACAGTTTTAACCTATCCTTGGGCAGAAATTACTTAGCCTCTCAATTTCTTGGGGATCAGTATGAAACGCTGGTTTTGATGGCTGCAGACACCAGATTAGATGGGGGTTTATGCCTTGATGGGATCAAGCAGGTATTACTACTGGGGTTACACAGTGGTAATTGTTTCTGATGTGGCGATCGCCCTGAACGCAACAGCGCCAGCGTGCCACCCGTCAGTACTCACGGCAGCTTATACAATGTCTCCTACACATTGACCAGCTAGCGGGAATGCGGTGGAGCGTTTCATCACAATAATTGGGGCAACCAGTTGGCTTACAGCTGCTTATGGATCGATGCCAGAATCTCGTCAAATCGGCAACAGTAACTGTACCGGGTCGCCCATCTGCCCAGAGTTTTGCTCAAAACCGATTGAGAACAGACTGTTGACGCTACCTGCTGAAGCTCAACCAATGACTTCTAGCAGATAAAAATGTTTAGATATTGGCTTGATTACGCGTCATTAAATAGCCAACCCCAATCAACCCAAAGCCCAGCAGAAAGAAGGCTATGTCGTAGACCATGAAGTTGGGGACGTGGCGAATGTGGTGTAGCCCCAGCAGAGCATGAAAAAAAATACTGTCAAAGAGCTGGAACCCACCCCAGCCCATCAAAATCCAACCAACAAAGGCTGACGTTGTCAGAGGCACTGTTGGGGTTTTCTGTGCACTGCGCCACAGTACCCCAATACCAACTACCGTAATTAACCACATACCAGCGCTGAAAGCTCCATCCGCTAACACGTTCACTTGTAAGCCCGCCAGGGTATCCATTGACACTCGGCTTGAAATGAGGTGGTGCCATTGCAACAGCATGTGTAAAACAATGGCGTCAATAAACCCGCCCAGGCCAAATCCTAGTAAGAAGCCGGCCGCTCGGAACGCATTAGTGGGCGCGGAGGAGGCTCTCCCTGCACCACTTTCTGTAGCGTTAGCGGAGGGAGATTTAGGAGGTAGATAGGTCATGGCTAGATTCGATGTACCCTTTTGGTCAAGCCGCTTAAGCTTCAGGCGTTGGGTAAATATCCCAATCTTCGATGCCCTGCTGCTGGAAGATTGCTGCCGCCTGGTTTAGGTCTTCCTGGGTACCATCCACGATCACCATGAAATCTGAACCTAACAGGCGATCGCTAAAAGCTCCAACCCGCTCCTGTGGAATTCCCAAAGACTGCAATCCCTCCTTTAGATTCATTGTCGCTACGGCCCCGGCTCCCTGCCCTGCCATAACTGCCAAGAAGGCCGTTCCGATGGAGCCTACCGCTATTACGGCGCCAGCGCCGGGTATCGCCAGACTGCTTAACCCACCCAGCAACCCGCCCCACAAGGCACCGGTCAGCGCATCCTCTGGCCAGCGCTGGGAGTCGTTAATGTCTTGACCTTTGACACGGTGACCCGTAGTGGCGCCTCCTGCCACCACATCTTTTTTCAACTGCTTGGCTAAAATCGACACTTGACTCATGGCAAAGCCCGACGATTCTAGAGCCTTAACCGCTTGCTCTGCTTGGTCTTCCTTAGAAAAAAAACCGATGCCTTTATAGGTAAGTTGTGCTGTCATTGGGGTCTCCTAACCAACCGAATGAAAGACGCTACATGTCTGCTTAGCTTCATCTTTTGCCTTTTATCAGCGATCCTCATCAACCTGTAGATACAGTCTTTCTTTCGGCTCGAGTTGGTTTTTAGTACCTTTAGCGATCGCCCAACTACAGTTCTCTAATTGGCGTCTTAAATTCCTCTCCAGACCCCTCAATCATTAATCTCAAACCTTTCTAGAGCGTACGGCAGTCTCTCTCTATCTAAAAACAGAGATGCGGCCACAACTATCTGCCTCACCCGTCAGAGGCTAAGCTCGGCTTCGGTGCTTAAGCTAAGAGGATCAATTCTCCATGATTGTTCTGCCCTAGAGCGCAGCTGCGATCGCATGTCAGTCTCCTTGGAACTCACACCATGACTGCATCTCAAACTTCACTTGGCGATCGCTCTGTCCCTAAAGAGGTTCAATCCTCCTCAGAGAATCGAATACGTTACGCCGTAGTGGGGCTTGGCTGGTTCGCCCAGACCGCAGCACTACCCTCCTTCCCCAGTTCTGAAAACTCCGAAGTCGTGGCCTTGGTTTCTGACGACCCTGTGAAACTGCAAGAACTTAGCCAGAATTACGGGATTCAGCATACCTACAGCTACGACGAATACGAAGATTGCTTAACGAGCGGAGCAGTAGATGCTGTTTATATTGCGTTGCCCGACCATTTGCACTGTGAGTACACCGTGCGGGCAGCAAATCAAGGCATTCACGTGCTGTGCGAAAAACCGATGGCCACCACGGTAGCCGAGGGTGAACGCATGATTCAGGCTTGTCAAAGCAACGGCGTCAAGCTAATGATTGCCTACCGCCTGCACCTTGACCCAGCCAATATGCGGGCGGTCGAAATTGTCCAATCTGGGCAGATTGGGCAACCGCGCATTTTCAACTCCGTCTTCTCGCAACAGGTTAAGGGAAACAATATTCGGCTCCGGCAAGCAACCGGCGGGGGTACCCTAGAAGACATCGGCATTTATTGCATTAACGCCGCCCGGTATCTGTTTCAGGCCGAACCCGTTGAGGTGTTTGCCATGGCGGCTAATAACGGCGAAGAGCGGTTTCGTGAAGTTGACGAAATGAGCAGCGTCATAATCCGCTTTCCCGATCAGCAATTGGCGAATTTTACTGTCAGTTTTGGGGCCAGTCCGGTTTCGACCTATCACATCATTGGCACAGAGGGCGATCTGCGGCTAGAGTCGGCCTATGCGTGGGATGCAGAAATTACTCACCACCTGACCATCAACAATGAACTCTCCCAACGGACCTTTGCTTCCCATGGCCAGCTAGCCGCTGAGTTTGCCTATTTCTCTAACTGCATTATGCAGAACGAAGACCCGGAACCCTCGGGGATAGAGGGGCTTAACGATATCCGCATCATTTGTGCCCTGCATGAATCGATTCAGCAGGGCAAACCTGTCGTTCTCGACCAGATGGACTTTGTTCAGCACCCAACAGCTGACCTCATCACGGTTCGCCCAACCAGTGTAGACCCTGCTAATCTCATCCATGCAGCTAGCCCAGAGGATAGCTAAGGTAATGTGGCTAAGTCGCTTTAAGTCTCAAATTAACTGCACTGAAACCCAAAATTCTATATCCCGCTAAGGAATAAACCATGTCTTCCCATTCACCCACTTTTCACGATGAGCAAAGCTTGGCAGACGCGGCAGAAGACCTTGGTAACCAGGCTTTACAGCAGGGGCTAATCCACAGTTTTGTCGTGCGCCACTTTGCTGATACCCGGCAATTCTATATTCCCGATGAGCACCAAGAGCCGCTCACGCCAGAGCAGGCTTATTTGCAATTGAAGGCACTGGTGAAACCATCAAATCAACCTTAACCCAACAGATTGACGAAAGTAGCCTCCGCTAAAAGTGAAAGCTACTTTTATGAAAAAGCGCAGGTATTCTCTTTATAGCTGCACATTTCCTAATTGAGCTGAGGTTAAGCTAACGTCAGCAAAGACATCTAGAGCGGGATACAGATTCCACTCACTCCTAGTATCAGCGCACCCTTGCTAAAGTCGGTTCTTCATACTTTTTGCCATGAGGCCATGAAAAGGTGCTCGCTGCAACCTAGCACTCGCCAAAACATGCGCTAGCACAGACAATGCCGCTGGATAAATCAAGATTCATCCAGCGGCATTTGCCTACAGCTGATTTTGCCAACTACGTTGATATATTATTCAGCAACTTCAGACTCGGCTTCCTTTTTCTTTGCTTCCTGCTTCTTTTCTCCCTTTTCATTGATGTTGTCAACAAATTCTGTAATGCGCTCTTCGTTCTTTTCGGCGTAAGACTTGTGCTGCTTGTCAGTCATAATATTAACCTCAGTAGTCGAAATTATTCAGGTTTCAGTTTAGCGGCAGCCCCGAGCATTACCATCTACTAAATGAGTGATTTGCTTTAGACAATGTTCTACCACAAGGACTAATACCAACCGAAATGGTGAAATAACTCAAATGACTTTGCCTTATTTCTTTCAGGCGACTAAAGCTTGCATCCCTTAGGTCACAAGTTGTTTGAACATGAAGCATTGAGAAATTGATGAATTCCCCAAAAATATTTTTTAGCTAATCTGAGCAACTGAGAGGGGCAGATCGCTGGCGATCGCAGCTCAACTAAGCCCTTAACGGACAATGCTCATAGACGACATCTCACCTATAGGATCTCCTCCTTTCTACAATTTTTGATCCCTCTAATGAGCGATAAGGCTAGCCGATCGCAACCTTTAGGATGTTCAACAATGCAGCGATCGCCAGCTTTGCAATAGCCGCTGGCTTCGCACAACAAGGAGGAAGCACAACATGGCTTCACAACACAGACGAGCAGTAGGCATTTTCTCCAACCGTCCTAAAACGGCATCGGCTCTACAGGCACTCAGTGACTCAGGCTTTGCCATGAGCCACGTGTCAGTCATTGCTAAAGACTCCGAGCGGCAGAGTGCGATCGCTGGGGTCGAAGTAACAGACGAGGTCAGCAATCGAGCTGGTAAAGCTGGTACCGTCGGCGCGGTAACAGGCGGTGTATTGGGAGGAGTCACTGGTTTACTCGTAGGCCTTGGCACATTAGTCATCCCTGGCATTGGCCCTGCCGTGCTGGCAGGAGAAGCCGCTGCGGTCATGTCTACGCTGATCGGTGGGGCGGCTGGGGCCGCTGCCGGTGGTCTAGTGGGTGCATTAGTTGGTTTGGGCATCCCTGAGCACCGGGCTAAGCATTACCTCGATCGCGTAGCCCGAGGCGAATACCTCGTTATGCTCAAGGATACTGAGCCCGAAATTGCTCGTGCAGAACGCACTCTCAGGGCGGCGGGCATTGAAGATTGGGGGGTTTACGAGACTCCAGCCGACGCAGCCGATGCCAGAAGTGGTTCTCCCAACGCCACATTCAACGGGGCCGCTGACGTCACTGAGGGGCGAGGCAATCCCTACAACCGAGTCGATCATCCCATGGATGAAGCTTACCCAAATGACGGCTCTCGTCGAGGGGGAGAGGTGCCCTTGGCCACTGGACTGCCCCACGCTTCAAACCCCTTGGAGCCCTAAAACGCTGAAAGCCTAGACGCTGAAAGCTAGCAGCCAAGTCGAGAACATAGGCCGCCCGGCCGCGCCTGTGGCTAGTGCTGCTAAACGCGCTGTTGTTATTGAGGAAAAACCCGTGAATTTCTTAAAGTCTATCCGTCTTGGGGTAATCGCCCTGTGCTTAGGAGTAATTTTGCTCACCACTAGCGCCTGTGGTAGTGCTACTCCAACCAGTACCGCCCCCCGGCTATCGCCTACCAGTGCCTATAGTCAACTTGAACGGGGTGACACTGCTAGTGGCGAAAGCTACGGGCGATGGGTTATGCAGACTGCCAAGGGATTAGTCAGCGATGCTTTTGTCCGTGACAACAACAAGCTCGGCGTTGTGATCTCACCCGATGTCCAGCCCCGAGAGGTAAAAACCTTGGCCCAGTCGCTGGTGCAAGGGTTCCACAAAAAGTTTCCCAATCGAGATCTGAGCGTCTTGGTCTACGCACCTGACAAAGAGCTAATTCTAACCGCCAAATACGACGACACGACCCGGCAGGTTGAATACCAATAGGTGACACGCTCCCTGGAGGCGCGACTAAATCGAGCTATCAGTCTCGAGAGCGTCATCCACGCAATATTCCTAAGTTGCTTAGGGAAGGGAGCTTTGAAAATAGCGGTTTTCTTCAGCTCTATAAAGGCTGTAGAGACCGGTCAATTTGAAAGCAAAAAACAAAAATTTGGAGAGTTACGCTATGAGTAGCAGCAAAGATTATAAACGCGAAATCATGAATGACTTGGCTGGTGGCAATGTCGAGGGCATTGATGCCAAAGCCACCCAGCCCGAGAAAGAGTATGCCAACTTTGACGACTTCGCCAATCGTTCCTCTCGCAACGAGCGCCGAGAGTTGTTTGGGCGTGGGTTTCACCCCGATCGCATACCCACCAGTGAAATGGAGCCTGAGCTGCGTAAGGCGATCGCTCAGATCAAGCCCCAGCAGCGAGACGATGTTGCTCGCGACCTATTCAAGCATCTCAAAGAGCGTGGTCTCCACGATCGCGATCTAGAGAAACAGCTAGGGCTATCGACCCACCACACCGGTCGTATGAATGAAGACGACGTCTCTAAACTGGCCGCTTTTGCCTACCACAACCACCCTGATGTCTTTCAGGAAGTGCTAGCTGACCAGCCCACTATTCTCAAGTTTTTGAGCAATCCAATGGTGGGTGCAGCTGTGGGCGCGATCGCCGCCAAGTGGTTGGGCAAGCGCTAAGAGTCTTGAATCTGCTGCCCAGCCTAAGGTTAGCCCAGGCAGCAGAACCCGCATCTAGCAAGCATCTGCTAAATTGGTGCTCCTATTGATCCTAAAAAGCCGAGGGTTACCGTAATCCTCGGCTTTTTGGCGTCTACTTATATATGAGCCTTTTCTACCTCAGTTGGAGCCTGAGACAGGAGACAAGCATTGGGCAGAGGACCAAGAGCCCTATATCCTTTAGACCGGCTCTACTCTACAGTGACAGCGGGCAGCTCTAAGCAGTAGCCAGCTCCGTAAACGGTCTTAATGAATTTAGGATGCCGGGGATCAGGCTCTAGTTTGGTGCGCAGGTGCCGTACGTGGACTCGAATGGTTTCGATGTCGTCGTTGGGCTCGTAGCCCCAGACCTCTTGCAAGATTTGGCTAGGAGATACGGTCTGACCATGGCGCTGGAGTAGGCAGTGCAGCAGCTCAAACTCCAGATGGGTCAGTTTGACGGTGCCGTCAAACCAAATTGCTTCGTAGCGCTCAGGAATCAGAGTAAGGGGGCCGTAGTTAAGAATCTCGCTGTGTTTGGCCGCTTGGGGAATGCGATCGGTGCGGCGCAGCAGAGCGCGCACTCGCGCCAGCATTTCGTCTAGCTCAAAGGGTTTAGTGAGGTAGTCGTCGGCCCCAGCATTAAAGCCATCAACCTTATCTTGGGTCTGCGACAGGGCCGTGAGCATGAGCACAGGAATTTCGGCGGTGCGGCGATCGCGGCGGAGGCGCTGGCACACGGTCAGCCCGTCCACCTTAGGCAGCATCAGATCGAGCATGATCAAATCAGGCAGCAGCTGCACAGCTAGAGCCTGGCCCTTGATACCATCCCCAGCCTGGTTGACGTCGTAGCCTGCCATTTCCAAATTGACGGAAACGAGCTCCGCGATCGCAGGATCATCATCAATGACAAGAATACGAGGCATTACCAACTAGACCTGACAACCCTAAAACAACACTGACTCAGCTAGAGGCAAGCCACAAAGCTTTGAGTAGCCTAGCACCACAACGTAAAGAGCCGTGTCGGAATAATACAATTCCTCGATAAATTATAAGCAGAACCCTTAAATTTCCTTAAGTAAATCGGGTTACAGCCTTTTGAGCTTAAGGTTTCCTTTAGATTGCGAGGCGACCTAGCTCCTCTCGCCAGATCCTCAAAGGGACACGACGTAGAAGAGTCACTGCCTGTACTGACTATTAATTTAGAAACTCCCCAGGTAGGATTCGAACCTACGACCAATCGGTTAACAGCCGACCGCTCTACCACTGAGCTACTGAGGATTAACTGCGAAGCTCGCGAAGCTTATATTAACGATAAGTGTGCAACCTTGACAACCCTCCAATGAAAATTTTTGGGACAATTTCAAATCGGAACGGTTAGCAGTCATTCTGGTACTGGCCTGGGGCTTCAACCTCATGCCAGATTTTCATGCTGCCATTATGGGTCACTCATGGTATATTCAAAGACTGTGTCGAAATTGTGGTAACCATGCCCAAGCTTAAGTCTCGCAAAGCTGCCGCTAAGCGCTTTCGTCGCAGTGGCAGCGGCAAAATCATGCGTCGCAAGGCGTTCAAGAACCACATGTTGCAGCACAAAAATGCTGAGCGTCGTTCTCGTCTGTCTAAGATTGCCTTAGTGTCGGAAGAAGACGCTCCCAACGTGGAGCTAATGTTGCCCTACCTCTAGGTAAGGGGCTCTGAGTCTGCTAGTAGTCATTAATAGTTCCAAGGGTTAAACAGTCATGGCACGTGTCAAGCGCGGCAACGTAGCACGCAAGCGCCGCAACAAAATTCTCAAGCTAGCCAAAGGGTTTAGAGGGTCGCACTCTAAGCTGTTTCGCACAGCTAACCAGCAGGTGATGAAGGCGCTGCGATACGCCTACCGCGATCGTCGCAACCGGAAGCGCGATTTTCGCCGCCTGTGGATTACTCGCATCAACGCGGCTTCTCGCATGCACGGGTTGAGCTACAGCCAGCTAATTGGCCAGCTCAAGAAAGCTAATATCGACATCAACCGCAAAATGCTGGCCCAAATGGCCGTGCTCGATCCCGATGGGTTTGCGAAAGTGGTTGAAGTTGCCAACCAATCTTAGGGATTGGCCCAGACAGTAGGGGCAGTCGTAGTTTAGGCACGGCCGCGCCATGACATGGAACTGGCTTGGGTTTGGTTTAGCACTGGGGGCGCAGCTGGCTGTGCTCCCAGTTTTTGCTGCGGATCTTGACACCATTCGTGCCCGTGGGCACTTAGTGGTGGCGGTGCGGGATGGCTGGCAGCCTCTGAGTTTTCGCGATCGCGAAGGCAACCTGGTCGGTTTAGAAATTGACCTAGCTCACGGGCTGGCGACAGCAATTTTTTCTGACCCAGCGGCGGTTGAGTTTGTGGTGGTGCCCAACGATGAGCGCCTGCCGGCAATACTGGAAGATCGCGCTGACGTAGCGATTGCTGGCCTCACCTTAACTTCCGGTCGCCAGCGGCTTGTGAGCTTTAGCCCGCCCTATTACCTCGATGGAGCCGCCGTGCTGGTGCGAGATCCCCGGGTGCAGAGCCTAAGCGATCTCCAGCGCCAGCGGCTAGGGGTGCTTCAGGGGGCAAGTACTGTGGCGATAGTGCGCTATCTGCTGCCGCTAGCTATCCTCACCCCTCTAAACAGCTATCAAGAGGCCTTCGATCGCCTCAGCACCGGCCAAATTGACGGCTTTGCTGGCGACGTAACGGCGCTGAGAGGCTGGCAGCAGGCCCACAGCGGCTATTATTTGGTGCCCAGTCTGCTGTCGGCTGAACCCCTGGCGATCGCTTTACCTAAGGGCACTCAGTACAATGAATTGCGTAGCCTGGTCAACCAAACCGTCATTGATTGGCACCAAAACGGCTGGCTAGAAGAACGGACCACCTTCTGGGGGTTGCCCTAGCCATGGCAAGATAAGGTAGTTCTCAAGTGCAAACAAAGACCGCATGGAAAACAGCAACCTGCTCCTTATTTATCTAGGTATTCTGCTGGCGTTGCTGAGCGTTGCCGCTTTTTTTGTGGTGCGCCAGGTAATCAAGACCCGCCGCATCGAAAGCACTCTGGGGAGACTTCAGTCACGGTTAACCAAAGAAAAGGGCACCGCCCAGGAGTACTACGAGCTGGGCAGTCTACTGCTCGACAAAAAGCTCTACACCCAGGCCGCCCTCTACCTCCAGCAGGCCATTAAGCAACTGGGTAACGACGAAGCCGAAAACGCTGCCGTGGTTTACAACGCCTTGGGCTACTCCTACTTTGCTCAAGACCAGTATGACCTGGCCATTCGTAACTACAAAGAAGCGCTCAAAATTTCGCCCGAGTACGTCACCGCCCTTAACAATCTAGGCCACAGCTACGAGCGCAAGCAGCTCACCACCCAGGCCCTGGAGATGTACGAAGCCGCACTGGCCCTCGAGCCCAAAAACTCCACCGCCCGTCGCCGCTTCGACTCGCTCAAAAAGCGTGTTACTCCCGCCGAAAAATCTTAGCTATGGAGCCAAACTTCCCTGGGCTCAGCCTTCCTCTAGGCAGGCGTTATGAAAATGCAATCTTTAGGGTATATAAGTAGGTATAGGGATCCTGCTAGGTCAGGATATTGCACCGATACTCTACCTCTTTCTGCTCTTCATTGTTTTTCAGGGAGTGGTTTATGCGCCTCGATACTGGTACTCCGCTTACTCGGCTTTTCTCAGCGCTAGTGACTATTTTAGCGCTGCTGGCTTTTGGCTTCGTGGCCTGGAAGGCGTTTGATGTCTGGCGTTCTGACCCGGCGGTGGAAGGCATTCAGGATATTTTGCAACCCAAGCAGTAACGCCACTGCCTAGCCCTTGCCTGGTAGGATGTGGAGGTTCTTTGCCCCACAGTGTTTCCATGCCGGAGCTAACCGGGCTGCCAGCGCTGCCCAATCATGCTGATGCCGCCGTTTACCGCATTCTCGATGCCAACCTCGATCGCGCCCGCGAAGGGCTACGCGTTATCGAGGAGTGGTGCCGCTTTGGACTGAATAACTCAGCTCAAACCGAGCAGCTTAAGCACCTGCGGCAAACCTTGGCTCAATGGCATGCCCCTGAGCTGCGCCTGTGCCGCGACACCCCCGGCGACCCTGGCACCGCCCTCACTCACTCCCAAGAGGCCGAGCGCACCAATGTGACAGCGGTGCTCCAGGCTAATTTTTGCCGGGTGCAAGAGGCACTGCGAGCCTTAGAAGAATACGGCAAGCTCTACCGTGATGACCTGGCGGCAGGGTCCAAAGCTATGCGCTACCAGGTTTATGCTCTGGAGAGCGAAATTCTTGGCGGTCACCGACTTCAGCGGCTACGTCAGGGCTTGACCTATCTAGTGACATCGCCCTGCGATCGCCTACTGCCTATTGTCGAAGCTGCGCTGCAGGGAGGCATTGCCCTGGTGCAGTACCGCGACAAAGATACAGATGACTACCTGCGGTTAGAGCTGGCCAAAAAGCTGAAGGATCTGTGCCACCGCTACGGAGCGCTATTTCTAATTAACGATCGCGTCGATCTCGCCCTAGCTGTGGAAGCTGACGGCGTTCACCTGGGCCAAACCGACCTGCCTACCTTCACCGCCCGCAAGCTGCTGGGCAATCAGCGTATCATTGGTCGCTCGACCACTAGCCCCGACGAAATGCAGCGGGCGATCGCCGAGGGCGCCGACTACATCGGCGTTGGCCCAGTCTATGCTACCCCTACCAAACCCGGCAAAGCTGCCGCTGGCCTCGACTACGTGCGCTATGCTGCCGAGCACGCTACCGTGCCCTGGTATGCGATCGGCGGCATCAATACCGAAAATTTGAGCGAAGTGTTGCAGGCTGGAGCCGAGCGAGTTGCCGTCGTGCGGGCGCTGATCGAAGCCGAAAATCCCACCCTAATCGCCCAGTACTTTGCCGCTCAAACCAACCACCGTCGAGCCTTTCATACCGTCGCTGCGCCAACTGGTTGAGCAGCTATCAAGCGGATTGACTGTCGCAAACAATGGGGTTGAGGTGCAAGGTATAGGGTCTAAGGTTGCCATGCATCCCTAAACCCTACACCTGATCCCTTACACTCAATACCCGAATTCCCCATGCTTGATCCCACCAGCGAAAACTTTCATCTTCTCGTCAATGGCGAATCTCAGCCCTGCGCTCCTGGTACGCTGCTGCCTAATTTTTTAGAATCATTAGGTCTGAATCCTCGTCTGGTGGCGGTAGAGTACAACGGCGAAATTCTTCATCGTCAGTTGTGGGAAACTACCTACCTGCGTCCCAATGACAGGCTGGAAATCGTCACCATAGTCGGAGGCGGTTAGGGCCTCCAGGTACGGGTTTCCACCGCTAGTTCGCTAAGCAGCAGCAGCACTTCGCGTTACATTAAAGACATAAAGCACTCCACGTTAGCACCCGGTTTTACGCGATGGTTAAACAACTTTTTCAACGCCTCAAGCCGTTTTTGAAGCCCCTAATGGCCGTGGTCTTGGCCGTAGTTTTGGTGTTTGGCACCGCTCAGGGTGCCTGGGCCGCTGCAGGTGGCCGCATGGGAGGCGGTAGCTTCCGGGCTCCGGCTCCTCGCATGAGTCCGGCCCCTCGCACCTACGCTCCTGGTGGCGGTGGCGGCTACTATCCCGGTGGTGGCTTCGGCTTTCCGTTTTTATTCCCCTTTATTGGCATTGGGGGTGGTTTTGGCGGGTTGTTTACCCTGCTGATTTTTATTGCCATTGCCAATGTAGTGGTGCGTGGCCTCAGGGGCGCAACCGCTGGTGACGACTACGACTATGCTGCTCCTGCTAGCAGCAACCCGCCGGTATCCATTGCCAAACTCCAGGTAGGGCTATTGGCCGAGGCCCGCGCTCTGCAAGATGACCTTAACCGTCTGGCAACCACAGCAGACACCGGTACCTCCCAGGGTTTAGCCAAGCTGCTGCAAGAAACTACTCTGGCCCTGCTGCGCCACCCCGACTACTGGGCTTACGCCGCCGGCGAAGAAAAGCAAACCCGACTGCTCAGCGCCGAGCAAGAGTTTAACCGCTATACCCTCTCGGCCCGCAGCCAGTTTAGCGCCGAAACCTTGTCTAACGTTAACAACCAGCTCACCCAGGCTGAGCCCCAGGCTTTTCTGACGGGCGACACCGACCAGGCTCCCGGCGAATACATTCTCGCTACGGTGGTTGTAGCAACCCAGGGCAAGCTTGATCTGCCTAAGGTTTACTCCTCGGCTGACTTACGCCAGGCCCTCAACCAGATTGGTGCAGTTTCCGGTGAAAACCTGCTAGCTGTGGAAGTCCTTTGGACGCCTCAGCAGTCGGGAGAAACCCTCAGCGGTGATGAGCTGATCGCTCAGTACCCAGAGCTGAAGCTGATTTAGACTGCTTTTTAACTTCCACAAAAAAGCCCTTTGGAAACAAAGGGCTTTTTTGTGTTTATGGCATCCGGTGGTTAAGCGAAGTCAAAGCCACCGCTATGCTTGGGAAACCTCCTAGGGTCATTCTGTTCAGGTAGCCCCGCAGTAGAGAGCATGAACTCTTGGGAGAATCCAGCGGGATGCGGCCCTATCGTTGGAACCAGTTCTGAAGCAGCTCGGGCGATCGCCACAGTAAGTAACCCGCGAGGCCAAAGGTAGCGGTAATCAGCCCTGTGGCCACGTAGCCCAAAATCATCACTACACCATCGGCTTCAAGGGTGGCCACCACAAAGATTAAAATGCCAACCGTGGGGATGGGGTTGGTAAAGGGAATCGGACTCATCAACAGCAGCGTTAGCCAGCTAATACACAACCCGTTAATGTGCCAAACCGAAGGGTTGTTGGCCAGCCCCGGCATGCGAGGCCGCACGAACCGCTCGGTAACACGGGTCACCCGCTTGAGATTGCTGAGCACCGTTTTAGCTAGCACCGACGGAAACTGAAACTGGGCCACTCGTCGGGGCAGCCAGGGCGATCGCCGCCCCACCGCCATCTGCAGCGACAGCAGCAGACAGGCCGACCCCAGAATGGTGGTAAACCCCGGCGGCATGGGGAACAGGAACGGCAGCACCAGCAGCCCGATCACCAGGGAAAAGCCCCGCTCGGCGGTTTCATTGAGCACGTGGGAGAGCGTGAGCGGCTGCTCGGCTATGCGCTCTAGCAGGGCCTTGATTTCCTGGGAAAAGTGGAGTTGAGGAGAGTCAGAATCCATAGGGGTGAGGAAATTGGGTGGGATTAAAGCACGTGTTTAGACCCATTGGGCAGACCCGGCTGCTTGCGCCGTAGCGACAGTTGAATGACCAGTTTTTCGATCTCTAGCCAGGCAAACATCAGGGCGCTAAAGCCAAAACAAATCGCCAGTTCTGAGGCTGCCAGAGGATGAAGGCCGAAAAATTGCGCCAAGACTGGAACGTACAGTAACAACACTTGCAGGCCGGTGGTGAGTAAAACCGCACCCCATATGTAAGGATTCGACAAAGGATTGAGCTGAGCTGTTAAGCGTGTGTCTGAGCGAGCCGCCAGGGCATGACCCATTTGGGCTAGGCAGAGGGTCGTGAATACCATCGTCTTCCAGGTGTCAGGATGACCAGGGTAGCCGGGGGCAGTGGTATAGCGGTAGGCCCAGCCCATCAGGCCAATCGTCAACACCGCCAGCACGATACCCACCCGTACCATGTAAGAACCAAGGCCGCGAGCAAAGATGCTTTCTCGCGGGTTGTGGGGCGGACGTTCCATAACGTCGGGTTCAGCGGGTTCCATAGCCAGAGCCAGGGCGGGCACGCCGTCTGTCACTAGGTTCATCCACAGAATTTGCAGAGGCGAAAGGGGCACGCCACCCAGACCCATAATTGGAGCGGCGGCAATGGTGAGCACCTCGCCAATGTTGCTGCCCAGAATGTATTTGATGAAGCGGCGAATGTTGTCGTAGACCACCCGGCCCTCTTCGGTGGCAGCCACAATGGTGGCAAAGTTGTCGTCGAGCAGCACCATGTCGCTAGCCTCTTTGCTGACGTCGGTGCCGGTAATGCCCATGGCGATGCCAATGTCGGCCTGTTTGAGAGCCGGGGCATCGTTGACGCCGTCCCCGGTCATGGCAACAAATTCGCCCTGTTTTTGCAGCGCCTGCACAATGCGGAGCTTGTGCTCGGGGGCAACGCGGGCATAGACGCTGACGTCGGGGACGGTGCGCTCCAGTTCCTCAGGGGAAAGGTGGCTCAGCTCGCGCCCGGTCAGAATGGTGTCGCCGGGTTTGGCAATGCCGAGGGTTTCAGCGATCGCCTTGGCGGTCAGCGGGTGGTCGCCAGTAATCATCACCGGGCGAATGCCGGCCCGTCGACAGTCAATTACGGCGTCGCGCACCTCAGGACGCGGGGCATCGAGCATGCCCACCAAACCCAGCCAGATCAGGTTTTGCTCCTCGGGCTCTAGGTTGGCGTTGGGATTAGCTACGACGTTTGTGGGCTTCATGGCAAAACCCAAAACTCGCAGACCACTGGAGGCCATAGCATCGTTGTGGGCCAAAATAGCCTGCCGCTGAGCCTCGGTAAGCGGCACAAGCTGCCCCTCGCCTTGGCTAGTGCTACAACGTTCTAGCACTAGTTCGGCGGAGCCTTTGGTGAACATTACCTGGGGGGGCAGGGGCCAAGCGGCATCGCCATGGGCCTGCACGACGACGCTCATGCGCTTGCGCTCTGAGGTGAAGGGCACCTCGCCAATGCGATCGCTCTGTTGGCCCAGCTTTTCTTGATCAAAGCCACCTTTGCCCGCTACGGCCAGCAGGGCTCCCTCGGTAGGGTCACCCAACAGGGTCCAAATACTGCCGGACTGATTGAGGGTAGCGTCGTTGCACAGGGCGCAGGCCATTAGCAACGCCTGGAGGGATGAGTCGGACTGGGGAGCGATGGCAGACCCATTTTCCAGCAGGTTGCCTACGGGGGCATAGCCCTCGCCGGTGACTTCATACTGGTGTTCTACGGTCTTAACCTGCTGCACCACCATTTTGTTTTGGGTGAGGGTGCCGGTTTTGTCAGAGCAGATGGTGGTAACCGAGCCCAAGGTTTCTACCGCTGGCAGTTTGCGAATCAGGGCGTGGCGTTTCACCATGCGCTGGGTGCCGAGGGCCAGGGTGACGGTGATGACGGCAGGTAGACCTTCTGGTACCACAGCGACCGCCATACTGAGGGAAACTTCTAGCAGCTCATCGAACAGGCTGAGGTCGCCTGTGCGCAGCAGCCCCGCTGCCACCACTAGGGCTACGAGCACCAGCGACCCGGTCACCAGCACATTCCCCAGCTGGGCCATGCGCTGCTGTAGGGGCGTAGGCTCAGTTTCTACCGACTGAATCAGGGTGGCAATGCGGCCTAGCTCGGTGGTCATCCCCGTTTGAGTGACCAGCACGGTGCCGCGCCCCTGGAGAACTTCGGTGCCTTGGTAAACCAGGTTGAGGCGATCGCCTAGGGCAGACTCGTCTTCTAGAAGCAGCTCAGGCTGCTTGATCACCGCCTCGGCTTCGCCAGTGAGGGCAGCTTCGCGCACCTGCAAGTTGGCGGCACTGAGCAGACGGCCATCGGCGGGCACCTGCACCCCTGCTTCTAGCAGCACCACATCACCCGGCACCAGGGCTTTGGCGTCGATTTCCTGCTCTTGACCCTGGCGAATGGTGCGTACCCGGGGGGAGGTCATGTTTTTGAGGGCGGCCAGAGCTTTTTCGGCCTTGCTCTCTTGCAGGTAGCCCAAAATGCCGTTTAGTAGCACAATGGCAAAGATCGCGATCGCATCTTTGGGAAAGCCCCCCTCGCGCAGATCGAGCACCAGCGACACCAGAGCCACCGCGATCAGCATCAGCAGCATGATGTTTTTGAACTGGTCCCACAAAATTTCCCAGGGACTGCGGGTGGCCCCCTCCTGAAGCTCGTTGGGGCCATAGACCTGCTGCCGATGTTCGGCTTCGCTGGAGCTCAACCCTTCGGGACTGCTCTCTAACAGCGCGATCGCCCGCTCCGGGGTGAGGGTATGCCAAAGGTTAGCAGACGCGCTTTTGCTGGGGATGGTGCTTTGGGCCACGGGTGCAATTTACCTCAAAAATCAAGTGCTACTATTCGCCAGTATCTAGCCTACATTTATAGCACTAATAAATAGTGCAGCTCTGCCTTAATGTTCAATCCGTTTGTGCCGCAGTCGCTGATTTGCCGAGAGAGTGAATTAGAACGCGTCTGCGCCCTGCTCCGTCAAGACAGCGATTTTGTAGTAACCGGAGTGCCAGGCATTGGCCGCCGCACCCTAATTCGCAGCGCCGCCTGCCAGGAGGGCTCGCGCTGTCTGGAAATCGACCTGCTACGCTGCCGCAATGCGGGTCAATTTTTGCGATTTTTAGCCGATGGCATTGTGGACGCCTTCTCAGAACCGAGTGAAATTGCCCAGATTCAGCAGTGGAGCTTGAATCAGCCCCTCAGCATTGATCACACCTTAGAAACCGAAGCGCGGCTGGTGTGGCCCAAAACCCTGGGCAAAGAGTGGCCCTTGTTTGAGGACTTACTATCGCTGCCCCAATACCTAGCAGAATGGCTTAACTGTCAGGTGGTGATTATCTTTCACAACTTTCCCCACATTCGTTCGTGGGATCGTCAGGGCAAGTGGGAAAGCCACTTGCGCCAGGAGATTGAGCGACAGAACCGGGTCAGCTACGCCCTAATTGCCACCGTGGCCGAACCCTGGATGACCGCCAGCCAGCTGCCGGTGATTGCGCTTACCCCCCTGAGCGATCGCGAACTGCAACCCTGGGTAATTGGCACCATGGCCACAGCGGGCCTCAAGTTTGACCCCGAAAGCCAGGCCCTGGAGCTCTTTCTCAGCTACGTGCAGGGCCACATGAAGGATGCCATTACCCTGGCCCAGCGCCTGTGGTTGGGCTGCAATGCGATCGCCTCACCGATCCCAGAGCTAATTCAGGCGCACCTAGTGCACAGCACCATGCTAGGTCTAGCCCAAGATATGGCGGTTGTCTTTGAAGCCCTGCTGCTGCTCTTGCCCTCCACCCAGGCCCGCGTACTCGAAAGCTTGGCCCTCGACCCCACCGACAGCCCCCAGTCCAATGCCTACATTAAGAAACACCAGCTTTCACGGGGCGGCGGCTTGCAGGGGGCGCTCACTAGCCTGGAGCAAAAGGGCTTAATCTACGGTCCCCAGTTCGGCTACCGGATTGCGCTACCGCTGCTCGATTTTTGGCTCAAACAGCGGCTGCGGTAGGCGGTTGGCTGGGTAGGGGCGTTGCAGTGCAATGCCCCTACGAACAGGCAGAACCAGATAAGATTTTGAATTACACATCTTCTGCGGCGGGTACCAGTTCAAAACAGCCCGACACGGAGGCGGGAATGGTGCGCGGGCGATGGCTAACGGCATCGACAAAGACCCACTCAGTAGCGCCAGTCGCCAGCACGGTGTCGTCGCTGAGGCGCAAAAATTTGTATTGACGCGTGCTGCGGGCTTTGCGCAGGGTGGTGATCCAGGTGGTAAGGCGCAGGCGATCGCCCGCAAAGGCCGGGCGCAGGTAGGTGATTTGGTGCGATCGGGCTACCCAGGTAGCCCCTAGAGCTTGGGTCTCAGCGGTGCAGCCGACGCTGGTAGCGTGGGCAACGGCGATATCTTGCATCCACTGCACATAGGCGACGTTATTGACATGATTGTTGCCATCGACAACCTCCATTGGCACAACAAACTCGTGGTGGTAGAAGGCTTCCATGGAATAACCGAAAGAGTATAAGGAGTGCAGTGGGGGCAGAGGCAGTGTTGGGGTTGAAAGAACTCAACCTCCAGCACAGGCTAGGAAGCCTAACAGACTAATTGTTCGAAGTTCCAAACCTCGAAATTCTAAACACTTTGAGGTCTGGTGCCGATCGCGCTCCTTCTAGGGGATCTATTCAGTTTGCCGTTTTAGAGTCTGCGCGATCGCCCCTTCTTTTTCCCGCCGCCATAATAAAGCTAGCTTTATTCCCGGCAATTCTATGGCGAAACTTTGGCCCTACGCCACCCCTGGTATTCCCGATCACCTGTTTGAGCAGTTGCCCGGCATTCCTCTCAGCAGTCGGGAGGTGCGGCTGCTGCTTCTGGGCTACCTGCGGCTCAAGCCCAAGGATGTGCTGTGGGATATTGGTGCGGGCACCGGTACTCTGGCGATCGAGGCGGCGCTGATGTGCCCTGGCGGCAAGGTGGTGGCGGTTGAGCGCGACGAGGATGTAGCCGATTTGATTCGGCGCAACTGCGATCGCTTTGGCCTCACCAACGTGCAAGTCATTCAGGGCAGCGCCCCCGGCTGTTTGAGCGAGCTGCCCCACCACCCCGACTGCATTTTTGTCGAAGGCGGGCGCAACCTCAAAGAAATTTTGCTGGCTGCCTGGGACTATCTGCCGTCGCTGGGGCGAGTGGTGGTGACCGCGGGCAACCTCGAAACCCTTTATGTGGTGTCTGAGACCTTTGCCCATTTGCGGGTGCGCAACATTGAAGCGGCCCAACCCGCTGTCAACCGGCTAGAGACTAAGGGCAACTACCAGGTATTCACGGCGGTAGACCCGATCTTCATTCTCAGCGGCGAAAAGTATGAGTGATAGCAAGACCAGCTGGGTTGCCTCACAGTTGAATTCATTAGAGCGATTTCGAGGCTGTCTACTAGGGCTAGCCGTCGGTGACGCCGTTGGCACCACGGTCGAATTTCAGCACCGTGGCTCGTTTCCGCCCGTAACAAAAATGGTTGGCGGTGGTCCTTTCAACCTCAAGCCCGGTCAGTGGACCGACGATACCTCTATGGCTCTGTGCCTAGCTACTAGCCTCATCGAGGTCGGTGCCTTTGATGCCACAGATCAAATGAATCGCTACTGCGATTGGCACGAGAATGGTTATTTCAGCAGCACCGGCGACTGCTTTGATATTGGCAACACTGTCAGGCAAGCACTGTCTCAATACAAAACCTCCGGCAATCCATTTAGCGGTTCTACCCATCCCAAAACTGCTGGGAATGGTTGCCTAATGAGGCTCGCGCCGGTCCCCATGTTTTATTTTCCCGATCGCGATCGCGCCATCCAGTTTTCGGGCGAGAGTTCTCGCACAACTCACGGGGCACCAGAATGTATTGATGCCAGTCGTCTGTTTGGGAATATGTTATTCCGAGCGCTCTCAGGCGCTAGCAAAACCGAAATTCTCTTTGACAATGACTTAGAGACAATCGAATCTCCCTCTATTCAAACTATTGCCGTTGGGGAATATCAAAGCAAGCGAGTCGATGATATTCGAGGCACTGGATATGTCGTAGACAGCTTAGAAGCGGCGCTGTGGTGTTTTTGGACAACGGAAAGTTACGAACAAGCCGTTCTGGCGGCAGCCAACCTTGGTGATGACGCCGACACAACCGCCGCTATTTGTGGTCAAGTAGCTGGAGCTTACTACGGCGAATTGGGAATACCGATGTCTTGGCTTGAACAGCTCACTATGGGTGATCAAATTGCTGAGCTTGCTGAGCGATTACATGCTGTCACGCCATAATGCCCTTGGTGCCAACCTATGCTCCGTGAACCCCCTCTTAAAAAGATAGAGGGGGATCACTTGGCTTATCTCACAAGCGTAGAAAATGCTAGACCTACGCTTCCAGCACCCGCTGAATGCGGCGCTCTAGCTGATCGAGATCCAGCCCACCTTCGTCGCGGCTGATGCGGCGCACCGTCGAATTGACTTTAACCAAGTCCTCTAGCAGGTCAGTCAAAATTTCCTGCTGCTGCCGCGACTGAATTACCTCACGCGGTTCCTGCACCAGATCGCGCACGATGGTGTCTTCTGCCCGCGAGGCTACAACGGGATCGGTGTGCCCTTCTAGATACACAAACGTTCGCCGTCCTGGGCCGCGCTCCTCCTCAACCGGCTGCAGCGATGTCACCTGATCCGATCGCACATATTTGCCAAAACCTAAGTGTACCAATACCGATGATTGAATCTTCATACTGCGTATTACGTCTACTACCGATATATCCCTATGATAAAGACTTTTTAGAATCGCTAGAAGCAAAACTAGGAGAGGATTCTACGGTATTTTAGGTAGGGGTTTACGCGACGTTTTTACGGGTAGCAAAATGCCTTTTACAATGCAGCATCCCAGCCGCCACGTTTGGGATTTTTGGTATTACTTTGACTCAGAGGCTAAACTCTTTCATATTTTTTACCTAAATGCTGATCGGGCTCTGGTTGTGTCAGAACAGCACCACTATGCCTCCTGCGTGGGCCATGCCACTACCTCAGATTTTGCCGTTATTGATTGGGGCGACGAGAGTAGTTTTGACGTGCTAAAACCTCCTCTCAAACACTGGGCAAACACCTGCATTTGGAGTGGAGATGTTATTAAAGCCCAAAACAGCTATCTCATGTTTTACACATCAAGAGATCGCTATCAAGACGACGGTATGACCCAAAACATAGGGGTTGCTTACACCAGTGATTTGTTCTCCAATCAGTGGCATTTCTTTGATACCCAGCTAAAGCCAAAATACTTTTATCAAACCCGAGGCGTTGCCGACGATTTAACTATTCACGCGTGGCGAGATCCATTTTTGTTTCGCCATCGAGCCAGCCGCCAAATTTTTATGCTGGCATCAGCCAAGGCGTTGAGTGGCCCGGCAGGCAGGCGTTGCGTAATCGCTCTACTGCAAGTTGCTGACGACAACTTTGCCCAGGCTGTGCGCGGAGAGCGCGAATGGCAATATTGCTCGCCGCTATTAGAGCCCGGTGGCTACTCCGAAATGGAAGTCCCACAGCTTTACCAACGTGCTGAAGGTAGCTATGAGCTGGTGTTTTCGTGCTGGGCAAAATACGATTTTTCATCTGTGACCGGAGGGGTAGGCGGCTTCCAAGGCATCTCTATTCCTCCACTCTGGACGGAGGAGCGTGGTGGTCAAAGGCCGGTCCGAGAGGGCGATCGCATTCCGCTGCCCTTAGCTAGCCAAACCACCCATGTGTTGGCCCCAGAGACTCAAGGGCTCTATGCCTGTCGTGTCATACCTGAACTGGGTGGCGAAATCATTGGCTTTGATATTCAAACAGGCGGCATCCGCCGCAGTGGTGTGCAAACTAATTTGGCCTCAATGGACCGTGACTTTTCTGGTTTGGCGGTTTGAAATGAGCTAGCGTCCTAGGGATAGCTAGCGACACGAACGTTGTGCACAGATATTCTATGCTTGCTTTCAATTTTGCTCAGCTAGTAGCTGCAAGCAATCTTCTGATTAGTTCCGCAAAGCGTTGCCGATAACGTTGCCCAGAAACGGTTCACGTTGTTCAAAACGTGTATATATCAATGAATATATATGCTGCCTTGTCTACCGCCCTTCATCACCCTCGTCCTAACTGACTGTAGTAGGATCGGGAAATCTCAGCGCCAGCACCCAACCCAATGCAGAATTCAGGCTTTTTTCGCAGCGCCCAGCGGTGGGTTTCTCACACCCCCGAGCGTGCCCTCAACCAGGCCTATGAAGCCGCTCAGATGATTGAGGCGATCGAGCGTGAGTACTTTGGTGGCAACCCCATCTCGCCCCGCTACGGCAGCTACGGTGACAGCGCCATCGCCTACTTTCAGGGTGAGCTGAAAAAATATCTCAACCTGATCAAGGTTCGCATGGCTGTGTTTCGAGCCAGCCGATCGCTTGTGCGGGTCACCGACCCCAGGGTGACAGAGGTGCAGCTACCTGCTGCTGGGGCCGACGAGCTGGCCGTCAGTGTGATTGACCAGCAGGCGATGTTTTTTCGCAAGCTCCAGCTGATTGACGACGTGCTGGCCCGCTACGCCAGCCTCGACACCAACCCCGAACGGGTGATCACCCTCGCCAACGGAGCCAACGGAGCCAGCAGCAGTCTAGAGCCCGCTCCTTCAAACCAGGTGCTGCGATCGCGGACTGACCAGGCGCGGGACGGGCAACTATTAACCGGCCCAACCGGGGTGACTGCCAATACTCCTCCCCAAGACGGCACCAGAGCAGCGGGCCTCTCTGACCGGGCCAACGTGCTGCCCCGCTCCATCCTCCGCACCGTAGACCGCATTCGCCAAGACCTCGACCCCAATGCCGAGCAAGAAGTGGTCAAGGAGTTTCGCAACTCCAAAGCCAAAACCACCGCCGCCATTCGGTTTGTGCTGCTGCTGGTGATTGTGCCGCTGCTGACCCAGCAATTTACTAAAGCCTTCATCGTCGGGCCGATCGTTGATCGGGTGCGGGCTGGGGGCGAAGAAATCGAAGTCTTTCTCAATCCCGAAATGGAGGAAGAAGCCCTCCACGAACTCCAGCAGTTTGAAGAGCGCCTGCGTTTTGAGGTGCTAATTGGCAAAGTCCCTGCCCTGTCTGAGCTGAATATCGAAGAGCGCGTGCGCGCCAAAGCTGCCGACGTTGAGGAGGAATACCGCGAGCGCAGCGCCAGCTCCGTTAAAAACGTGTTTTCTGATATTTTGGCGGCGATCGCCTTTGCCCTCCTGCTGATTTACCGCAAGCAGGACGTAGCCAACATCAAAGCCTTTATGGATGAGATCGTCTATGGTCTCAGCGACAGCGCCAAAGCCTTCATCATCATTCTATTCACCGACACCTTCGTCGGCTTCCACTCGCCCCACGGCTGGGAAATCATTCTAGAAGGCCTTTCGCGACACCTAGGCCTACCCGCCAACCGTGACTTCATCTTCCTATTCATCGCCACCTTCCCAGTTATCCTCGACACCATCTTCAAATACTGGATCTTCCGCTACCTAAACCGCATTTCACCCTCGGCCGTGGCGACCTACAAGAACATGAATGAGTAGAGGAGTGGGGGAGTGATGGAGTAAGGGACTGAGGGAGTAATGGAGATGGGATGTGACGTGCGGCCCATTGCAGTTGCCCACAAATCCATTCGCAAAACAGAAGTTGAAACCGATGATCAATTCATCCTTTCCGTGAGGTGCAGGACGACGGAACGTCCTGCTCGACGGGGGTCTGGGGCCTGCGAAATGGCCCCAGCGACAGATCTGGCTTTCAACCCCAATTGTGCGCCGCCCCGCCCCAGAGTGTATCCCCAATTCAGCGCCAGGGATGTTGCACTGGGCAAATGCCATTTGCCCCTACAGCAGGGCGATCGCACCCAACCCATCCTCTACCCACAAGTAGATCACAATTCTCTCAACAAGAATTAACATTTCATAAAAATTACCATTGTCCCCCGCCCACCAGTGAGACAATCTGCCCACACCTAAGCTGGCCCTAGCTATCGATAGCTCTCATGCCTACCCTATAAAAAGCAGCTGGCTCTGCCCGCACCGCCAGCCTAAAAGTTGCCCAGACGCTAAACTCTAACCGTGCCGTTCCCCTCGTCGCTCAGGCCCCCTACCCCCCAAGGAAAGCCCCGTGTTTGAGTATCTGCCCCCCCTCAACGACCACAACCTACCCTACCCCGACACCATCCACCCAATTGTGGTGCACTTCGTAATTGCGATGGTGCTATTTGCCGTTCTCTGCGATCTGATAGGTTACCTAACCAAAAACACCCGCCTGTTTGAAGTGGGCTGGTGGAATATGGTATTTGCCACAGTTTCTATCTTTATCGCCATCATTTTTGGCCAAATCGAAGCCGGTCTAGCAGAACCCTACGCCGCCGCCGTCAACGACCTGAACCTACATACCCTGATCGGCTGGTCACTATCGGGCATTATTGCTGTCCTGACCGGTTGGCGCTATATCATTCGCATTCGCACTCCCGACCAGCTGCCCATGCCCTACCTGGGCTTAAACGTTCTGCTGACTGCAATTGTGTTCTTTCAAGTCTACTTGGGCGACAAGCTGGTTTGGGTTTACGGACTACACAGTGCGCCCTTAGTAGAAGCCGCCCGGGGAGGTTTACTGTGATTGTTTGGTTTTTGGCGGCTACAGGGGCTAACGACCTGCCCTATGCCATTCCTATTCACCCCAACCTGGTGCACTTGACGCTGGGTCTGTTTATTGTGGCGATTGGCTTTGATATTGTAGGGGCGCTGTTTCCCTTAGAAAAGCGGGTATTTAAGTTTCTGGCAATTCCAGCCACCCGCTCCAACTTGTTTGATGTGGGCTGGTACAACATGGTGGCCGCCGCCGTCATCACATTCTTCACCGTTGCCGCTGGCTTCTACGAAATTTTGCTGGCTGACATGTCGGTGCCTGGGGTCAGCGCTTGGGGCTTGGGAATCAAAGACACCATGGTCTGGCACGGTTTGGGAGGCGTGCTCATTCTAACGCTGATTGTAGCCATGACCATATGGCGAGGGTTCCAGCGCTATGTGTGGCGGCAGGATCGGGCTCGCCAGGTGCAGTGGAGCTACCTGCTAGTGGGGCTCGTTGTCTTTGCGCTGATGTTTGCTCAAGGCACCCTGGGCGCTCATTTGGGGGGTGATTTTGGGGTGCACGTCACGGCTGCTGAGCTGCTGCGATCAGGGGGCGACCCCAATCAGATCTAGAGGAACCACAGCGATATGACGACACCGACGACACCGAAAAAACCCCGTAGTCTTTCCTTTCGCACCGTGGCTCAGCTGGTCGCCCTGGCGATCGCCGATGCCGCAATCAGTCTTTGGGTCGGTCGCCAGGCCTACCTCTGGATGCCGCCCCAGGCCTCAGCCGAGGCCGTGCTGGTTGACGATCTATTTGGCTTTTTAACTACCATCGGCAGCTTCATTTTTTTGGGAGTCACCACCGCGCTGCTGTACTCGGTGCTGTTTCAGCGGGCGGACAAGTACGACATCAGTGATGGCCCTCCGGTCGAAGGCAACCTACTGGTCGAAATTCTCTGGACCACGATTCCCCTGGGGCTAGTGATCTGGATTGCCACCTACAGCTACCAGATCTATGACCAGATGGCGATTCTCGGTCCGATGGAGCACATGAACCACGTGCCCCAATTGGGCTTGATGCCCCCGGCCGAGGCGGCAACCCTGCCCGCGGTGCCTGAGAGAACCCCGATCGAAGTCCACGTGCGCCAATGGGCTTGGGAGTTTCGCTACCCTGATCAAAACATTGTCAGCACCGAACTACATCTGCCGGTGAACGAGCGAGCCAGGCTAAAGCTGATCTCTGAAGACGTGCTGCATGGGTTCTATGTGCCCGCCTTTCGCGTTAAGCAGGATGTGATTCCCGGCAGCACCATCGACTTTGGCTTTATGCCCATCCGCGAGGGGCGCTACCGGCTGCGCGACTCTGACTACAGCGGCACCTATTTTGCCGCCAACCAGGGCGTGGTGGTGGTTGAGTCCGAGGAAGCTTACCAGCAGTGGCTGGCCGATGCTGCCGCTCAGCCCCTCACCGAGGCTGACAATCGCGCCTTTCGCGAGTTTACTAAACTGGGCGATCGCCCCATCAGCGCCGGCTGGAAAACCGTCGAGCCTGCCCCGCCCCCCCGTGTAAATTTCGCCAGCTCTGAGGAAGATAGCTATGAGTAATGCGTCGCTCGATGCGATCGCCGCCAAGAGCGATCAGCCGTTTCCCGGTGCTCCCAACAACTGGCGACGGTTTTTTAGCTTCAGCACCGACCACAAAGTGATCGGCATTCAGTACATGGTCACCGCCTTTGTGTTCTTCCTGATTGGCGGGCTGCTGGCCATGGTCATGCGGGGCGAGCTCATTACCCCCGAGGCCGACCTGGTCGATCGCACCGTCTACAACGCCCTGTTCACCATGCACGGCACCATCATGCTGTTTATGTGGACCTTCCCGATGCTGAACGGGCTGTCTAACTACCTGGTGCCCTTGATGATTGGGGCGCGGGACATGGCTTTTCCCCGGCTCAACGCCGCCGCTTTCTGGCTGGTGCCGGTGTTTGGCACCCTGCTGATGGCGAGCTTCTTTGTGCCTGGCGGGCCGTCGCAGTCGGGCTGGTGGGCCTACCCCCCGGTCAGTCTGCAAAACCCCACCGGCAATCTGATCAACGGCCAGGTGCTGTGGCTGCTGGCGGTGGCCCTCTCGGGAGTATCGTCGATTATGGGGGCGGTCAATTTTGTCACCACCATCTTTCGCATGCGGGCTCCCGGCATGGGCTGGTTTAGAATGCCTGCCTTCTGCTGGACGGTACTGAGCGCCCAGATGATTCAGCTGTTTGGATTGCCATCGTTAACGGCGGGGGCCGTGATGCTGCTGCTGGATTTGACGGCGGGCACCAGCTTTTTTGACCCGGCCAAGGGCGGTGACCCAGTGCTGTATCAGCACTTTTTTTGGTTCTACTCCCACCCAGCGGTTTACGTGATTATTCTGCCGATCTTTGGCACGTTTTCGGAAGTTTTTCCGGTTTACGCCCGCAAGCCCCTGTTTGGCTATCGGTTTGTCGTGGTGTCTTCGGTGATCATTACCGTGCTCAGCGCCATGGTGTGGGTGCACCACATGTTTGCTAGCGGCACCCCTAGCTGGATGCGGATGCTGTTCATGTTCTCTACCATGCTGATCTCGGTGCCTACCGGGGTGAAGGTGTTTGCCTGGGTGGCCACGGTGTGGGGCGGCAAGCTGCGGCTCGACACCCCGATGTTGTTTGCCCTGGGCGGACTGGTCTGTTTCTTATTCGCGGGCATTACCGGGGTGATGCTGGGGGCGGTGCCCTTCGATATCCATGTCAACAACACCTACTTTGTGGTGGGCCACTTCCACTATGTGATTTACGGCGCTACGGTGATGGGCATCTACGCCGCCATCTACCACTGGTTCCCCAAAATGACGGGCCACATGTACTACGAGGGTTTGGGCAAGCTGCACTTTGCCCTCACCTTTATTGGCGTTAACCTCAACTTCTTCCCCATGCACCCCCTGGGGCTGATGGGCATGCCCCGGCGAGTATCTTCCTACGACCCCGAATTTGCCTACTGGAACGTGATCGCCAGCCTGGGCGGCTTTTTGTTGGGGGTCTCGACCCTGCCCTTCATTCTCAATATCGTTAGCTCCTGGGTGCTGGGCAAGCGAGCCCCAGCTAACCCCTGGAATGCGATCGGTTTGGAGTGGCTGATTCCCTCACCGCCACCGGTCGAAAATTTTGAAGAAATCCCAATTGTCGTATCTGGCCCCTATGGCTACGGCTCTAACGAATCTTTAGTTTCCAACAATCCCGCTGGAGAGTTGATCAGTGAGCACAGCTAACCTTGACCCTACCCTCAATGCCCACAGCGTCCATGCTGCCGAGCACGAAGAAGAAGACCATCGTATGTTTGGCTTCATCGTCTTTCTGCTGTCAGAAAGCGTGATTTTCTTGAGCTTTTTTGTGGGCTACACCGTCTACAAAACCAACATCACCGACTGGCTGCCCTCTGGGGTTGAGGGATTGGAGGTGCGCGAACCGCTGATCAATACCATCGTGCTGGTGTCGAGCAGCTTTGTAATTTACTTCGCCGAGCGGTTTTTGCACAAAGAAAATCTTTGGGGCTTTCGCGCCTTTTGGCTGTTGACCATGGCCATGGGCAGTTTCTTTCTCTACGGCCAGGCTGTGGAGTGGATGGGCTTGCCCTTTGGCTTTACTGACGGCGTGTTCGGTGGCACGTTTTATCTGCTGACCGGCTTCCACGGCCTGCACGTGATGACTGGCGTACTCTTGCAGGGGATTATGCTGGGGCGATCGTTTTTGCCCAATAACTATGCAGGCGGCGAGTTTGGCGTAGCCGCCACCTCCCTGTTCTGGCACTTCGTTGATGTGATCTGGATCATCCTGTTTATCTTGATTTACGTTTGGCAGTAATCAGCTATTCAAACAAGGCAGACGGGTATTACAGGCTACTTAAAACTCATTCATCCCACCCATCGCTGCATTTGAAATTCTGACGCCCTCTGAAAGCCCCATTGGTGAGGAACCCCATGATTATCGACGACCAGCACTACGACGTAATCATTGTCGGCACCGGGGCGGGGGGCGGCACCCTGGCCCGCAAGCTGGCGCCGTCGGGCAAGCGAATTTTGCTGCTGGAGCGGGGCGGCGCGATGCCCCTCGAAGAGCAAAATATTAGCGATGTGGATATTTTTCAAAAGCAGCGCTACCACGCCCCCGAGCAGTGGTACGACGGTGAGGGCGAGCCCTTCACGCCGCAGATGAAGTATGCGATTGGGGGTAACACCAAAATCTATGGGGCTGCCCTGCAGCGCATGCGCGAACGGGACTTTGAAACGGTAGATCACCAGGACGGCACTTCGCCCGAGTGGTGCCTTAAGTACGCTGACTTTGAGCCTTACTACAGTGAGGCTGAGGCAATATATCAAGTGCATGGCCAGGGCGGGGTAGATCCGACCGAACCGCCTCGCAGTGGAGATTTTGCTTACCCGGCGATCGCCCACAACCCCACCATTCAACCCGTAGTGGAGGACATTGCTAACCACGGCTGCCATCCCTACCCACTGCCGATATCGCTGTCGCTGCGGGAGGATGACCCGACTGGGGATGCTGAGGTATTCGGGGTCAATCCGGCTTTAGATTTTGGCAATGTTACCCTCAAGACCTCAGCCAAAGTTACCGGCATTCTCACCAACCCGACGGGGACGGCGGTCAAGGCGGTGCAGGCCGAGATCGGTGGTCAGCTCTATATCTTTACGGCCAACATTGTTGTGCTGGCCTGCGGGGCGGTAAATTCGGCGGCACTGCTGCTGCAATCGGCTAACGAGAGACACCCCAATGGGTTAGCCAACAGCTCTGATCAGGTGGGCCGCAACCTGATGAAAACTCAGCTGAGTTCGATTGTGCAGGTCACGGCTCAGTCTAACTCTGGCAAATTTCCGCGCTCTGTGGGCATCAACGACTACTACTGGGGCGACAATCAAGTTGACTACCCCATGGGTCACATTCAAAACATGGGCGGAGTGCTGCAGGACGCAATTTTTGCCGAGTCGCCGCCGGTGCTCTCGCTGGTGACCAAGTTTATGCCCAACTTTGGGCTCAAGCAGCTGGCGACGCGATCGATCGCCTGGTGGGCTATGACCGAAGTGCTGCCCGACCCCAAAAACCGGGTGACGGTGAAGGACGGCAAGCTCTCGGTTGCGTTTACCGCTAACAACGCTGAGGCCCACGATCGCCTCGTGTATCGCTGGCTTGATGTGCTGAAGGCTGTAGAGAAAGACAGCAGTCTATTCTCGCGATCGGGCCTGCACCCGCGGGGCGAGGTGCCTCAGTCGGTGATGGCCTACCAGTGTGGCACCTGCCGCATGGGCACTGACCCCGATACCTCGGTGCTAGATATCAACTGCCGCGCCCACGAGCTCGATAACCTCTACGTGGTCGACAGCAGCTTTATGCCCTCCAGCGCCAGCGTGGGGGTAGCGCTGACGGTGATTGCCAATGCCCTGCGGGTGGGCGAACATCTGCTGGAGAGGTTGCGGTAAACGCCTTAGGCCACTAGGGTGACAGTGCCGGTATCGAGATCGTAGCGGGCACCGACTACCTGAAGCTGGCCCGACTGCTGGCGATCGCGCACCAGCGACGACCTCAACACCTGCTCGACCTGGTAGCGCACATTGGCTGTCACCGCGTTGTCTACCGCATCCCCCGGCTGCCCCTTCACCTGGTTCACCGCCGGCAAAATCGCCTGGACAAAAGTGCCAATGTCTCCCGGCAGTGGTTCATTTTTCACGGCTGCCGTCACTGCGCCACAGCGCTCGTGGCCCAGCACCATCAGCAGCGGAGTTTCCAGCAGCTCCACAGCATACTCAATGCTGCCCACCACCTCAGGTGTAGCGATATTGCCTGCTACTCGCACGTCAAAGATGTCGCCCAGACCCTGGTCAAAGATGATCTCTGCTGCCACCCGCGAGTCGGCACAACTCAGCACTGTGGCGAAGGGATGCTGGGACTGGGTCAGCTCGAGCACCCGCTCCTCTGACTGGTCGGGGTGTTCGAGATGGTGCCCAGTAAAGCGCTGGTTGCCGTCTAGCAATCGCTTCAGCGCCTCCTCAGGGCTGAGCGATGACGGTGCTAAAGTTGCCGCTGCCGCTGATCTTGTCGGCCAAAGCGCTGGCCCTAGCGCCGCTAACCCCAGTAATCCACCGCCGAAAGTCAGTACTCGGCGGCGATCGATACCTCTATCGCTATGATCCATAACTCAATTTCCTACAGCGACGCCACACATTTCACGGAGCGAATTTCCATCACATCGGAGATGTAACAGGTGCCCCCAAATTTGTTCAACAGCGGCCGCACATTCTCGGCCACGGTTTTGATTTCGTCAGGCATGCAAAACGCAACGATGTAGACGTTGTCGTCCATAGTCATATCGAGGTCTTCGCTGCCGCCTCGCAGCCCCTCACCTTCCACATTGCGAATTACCGCGTGACCGTGAACACCTGATTTTTTGAGGCTGTCTAAAATCTTGGGTAACTCAAAAGAATTGGCAATAATCTCGATTTTTTTAACAAGGTGCATGGGCTTAGCTCCACAACAGGTTAATGCCGTACAGATAAAGCGGAATGCCAACAATAATGTTGAACGGAAACGTGACCGCTAAAGCCGTAGAAACGTACAGGCTTGGGTTGGCCTCGGGCACCGTTAGCCGCATGGCCGCTGGCACCGCAATATAGGATGCACTGGCACACAGCACAGCAAATAGGAGGGCATTACCTTGGGACATATCGATCGCCCTAGCGATTAGCAATCCAACGCCTGCATTCAGTATTGGGATCAGTATGGCAAAGGAAATTAGGAAAAAGCCGGTTTTTTGCAAGTCTTTAATGCGTCGAGCCGCCACCAGGCCCATGTCGAGCAAGAAGAAGGTCAGCACCCCGTAGAACATCTGTTGGGTAAAGGGCGACAAAACTTCCCAACCATGTTCTCCAGTGAGCACACCAATGATTAAGCTGCCGACTAACAAAAAGACCGAGCTATTAAGAAAAGCATCCCGCAGAACCTCAGACCAGACAAATTCTCGTTTTTCGTCTCTGGCGAAGAAGTTCACGAGAATCAGCCCGACAATGATGGCCGGGGATTCCATCAGGGCCAGAGCGGCTACCATAAACCCGTCGAAGGGCATGCCCAACTCGGTGAGGAAGGCGCTGGCCGTAATGAACGTAACGGCGCTGATCGAGCCGTAGGTGGCGGCGATCGCCGCTGAGTCGTAGGTGTCGAGCTTCAGCCGCAAAATAAAAAACGTGTATAGCGGTACGACGCAGGCCATCACGATCGCCGCCAAAATTGTCAGCACCACCTGCTGGTTGATGCCACTCTTAGTTAGCTCAACGCCACCTTTAAACCCGATTGCCAACAGCAAATACAGAGAAAACAGCTTTGGAATTGGCGGCGGAATTTCTAAATCAGATTTAACTAAAACAGCTATCATTCCCAAGAAGAAAAATAGCACTGGAGGATTCAGAATGTTAGACACGATCAAGTTGGCATTCATGTCCACCTCTTCTGATGCAGATATCGCCGAAACTTAAACAAACTTTGCATGCTGTCAACTATTATTGCCCTACGCCCCCATGGTGTATCGTGTTGAATCCCTCCCTGTCAATGGTTTCGTTAAAATCTTTGCCGATCTCCTGACAAGCAGAACGGTCGTTTTTTGAACTGGTTGCAGTCCTTTTAGGAATATTCAGAAAGCGCAGACACTAGGGAATCGGTGGGAAATCTTGGGTTTTTCCACTGCTTGATCTCTACCAAAATGGTCTGACAGATTGGCGAGGCTGAATCCTAACTGAATCCCGCTTCAAAATTAGATACCTAGCAGGGGCAGTCAGCTAAACCTTTCAACGGAATAGGTCCAACAAACAGGCTATTTCACAGCGTTTAGCTTTGAGATGTTGCACAACAACTTTTATACCAACAGCCAACTGCTCGACAAAAAAGGAGCTAGCCGTTAACGTGCCAACTCCTGAGTTTATTGTTCTGTCAAATTCAAACATACAAGTCGGGCAAACTGCTGGCGGACACGGCAAAGCCGATTGCTAGTCCGCTACAGCCCCAATTATTCATCTACAAACATCTCGTTTTTTGATGACTAATCGACCAACAGTAGCTAATCCCAAAATGTTTTTAGCTAGTGCCCGTCGAGGGCATGTGCTGCTACCCGAGAGTGATCTTTTACGCGCCCATGCTGGTGACTGCGTCGCGGGTAAATGTAATCCGCTGCTCAAAGTCTAAGGCTTTAATTTGGTCGACAAACCCTTGGGTGTTCTCAGGCAAAGAGTAGTCGCTGGGGACATTAATGATCTCGCCCGACTCCATACCCTGTGCCAGTAGTAGCCAAACCTCTAGCTTCGATGAGGGGCTGAGGGCACCATACTGTTTGCTGATGTCGGTATTAGCTCCGTTGGCGATATCGCGCTGAGCCTGAAGTTGGTCATCTTTGGACAGAACGACTATGTGATCGTAGAGGGTTTGGCCCATTCCTTCTACTTTGCTGTCGGGGTTAGGATTGAGCTGATCTTTGATGTCTAAATAGCCATACCACAACAGCGCTAGCTGGGTGTCAGCATCGAAGCTTTCAAACTGCTTTAGGGGCTCTTTGATCGCGTCTAGAGTTGAGTAAGTCATGGGGATTTCCTGTGTAAGGTTCTGCATTGTGCTTTTCCGACAAAACCTAGTTCAAGCTGAACTGAAGTTTTGAAAAGGTTAGGCTAACAACGCTTTCGTTACAGACCTTAACGAGTTAGAGCAAGTGATGTTGTCTGTCAGAAGGGATAACCCCAAAACCCCCGATTTGACAGAGTGACAAGGTTACACAGCAAGATTTAAGGAGCTGTAGAAAGAGACGAAAATAGAGGAGCGAAAAATGAACAAATACCTAGCCGGGTTGAATCCTGGCGTTTTGGGATTGTGATAGCCCAGACTTCACCTGCGGTAGCAGGCGGCGATCGCCCCTGAACCCCTACAGCGATCCAATTGTGCTTACACCTGCGCCATCCCTAAGCCATGACCGGAGTCTCATATTGCGCTGCTAGGGCGTTTAGCAGCGCCTCGGTGTGCCCCGTCCAGCCAATGATGCCATCCTGGGCGCGCACCATTTCGAGAGTAGATTGCTTGAATTCGGGGAAGTAGCTCTCAGTTGCGTCTTCGACCAACAGGCATTCGTAGCCGCGATCGTTGGCCTCGCGCATGGTGGTCTGCACGCAGACCTCGGTGGTCACGCCCGTAATGATCAGGTGGGTAATGCCCTGGGCTTTGAGGTGGGCTTCTAGCTCGGTGGCATAGAAGGCTCCCTTGCCAGGTTTAGGAATAATCACTTCGTTGGGCAAGGGCGCGAGTTCGGGAATGATGCCGTTGCCCGGTTCGCCCAGCACCAGAATGCGCCCCATGGGGCCGCGATCGCCGATTTTGAGTGAGCCATTGCCGCGATCGCGCTTCGACGGTGGACAGTCTGACAAATCGGGTCGGTGCCCTTCTACGGTCTGAAAAATCGGCAGGTTGTAGCGCCGAAACGCCTCCTGCAACGCCTGAACGTTGGGAATGATCGATCGCAGCAGACTGACATCATTGCCTAAGGCATCGCCAAAGCCGCCGGGCTCGATGAAATCGCGCTGCATGTCGATGATGACTAGCGCTAGGCCGGTGGTGGGTAGGGGGTAGGGGTAGGGTTGGGCGGGTAGGGGCATGGGGGTGGGTAGGGGGTGGATGGGTGGGTAGGGGCGTCTGTTTTAGGGCTCGATTTCGATGGGTTTAGCCCAGATGGCGAGGACGATGCAGCCGTCGGGGCTGCTGACGGTGTGGTGGGTGTCGGGCGGATTGACCACTAGGGTGCCCACTCCATAGGTGCCGTTTTCGTCGGTTTGGGAGCCTGACAGTACCAAAATGTGCTCAAACCCGGTGTGCAAGTGGCGAGGAACCGACGCGCCTGGCTGATAGCGCAGCAGCGCAGCGGCAGTTCCGTCTGGTTCGGCGGGGTAAAGCCGAAACATATCGACCCCAGGCCGAAACGGCTCCCAATCTAGTTCTGGGTCAGCCGCCATGGCCTTTAGGTCAGGCAAAACAATCGATTGCATAATAACTCTCCCACTCATCCACCCATCCACCCCCTACCCATCCACGCATCCACTAATGCCCAGCCATCTTATGGCCTAGGGTCTTGATGTCAGCGGTGGCGGTGGGGCTTTCGTAGACCAGCTCACCGCCGCTGATTACAAAGATGCGATCGCTCAGCTTTAGCAGCTCATCGAGGTCTTCGCTCACCAGCAGCACCGCCACACCGCGATTGCGGGCGGCAAGGATCTGGCTGTGGATGTAGTCAACCGCCGAAAAGTCGAGACCGAAGCAGGGGTTCGCCGCAATCAGCAGGTTGATGTTGGTTGACGACAGCTCGCGGGCCAGCACGGTGCGCTGCACGTTGCCGCCGGAGAGGTGGCCTACCGGGGTATCGACCGACGGGGTTTTGACCGAGAAGACGTTGACTAAGCCCTCGGCCATGCGCCGAATGTTGCGGAGGCTGAGCAGCCAGCCGCGTCGGGCCTGGGGCGGGCAGTCGAAGGTGCGTAGGGCCATGTTTTCGGCCACGCTCATGTGGGGGACGCAGGCGTTGCGCAGCGGTTCTTCGGGCAGGGTGTAGACCTGGTGACGAGCCATTTCTTTGCGGGTCGACTGATAGGGCTCGCCGTTGACAAGAATATCGCCGCTGTGGCGGGGGCGCTGGCCCGCCAGCACCTCCACCAGCTCGCGCTGACCGTTGCCCGAGACGCCCGCAATGCCGACAATTTCGCCACTGTTGACAATTAGATTAGCGCTGCACACGGCGGGCAGACCGTTGTCGCGATCGGCGCACAGGTCTTTGAGCTCTAGAACGGGCCGCGGGTCGGCGATCGCGACCTTTTCAACCGGGGTAGCCTCCGTTTTTTCGCCCAGCATCATGTGGGCCATGTCATCGACGGTTAAATCGCGCACGTAGCCGTGGCCCGCCAGCTTGCCCTTGCGCAGCACCGTCACCTCGTCGGTAAAGGCCATCACCTCGCGAAACTTGTGGGAGATCATCAGCACGCTGAGGTGGCCAGCGGTGACTTCTTCCCGCAGTAGACCCAGCACTTCGTCGGCTTCGTCGGGGGTGAGCACCGAGGTCGGCTCGTCGAGAATCAGCACCCGGCTATTCAGGTAGAGCTGCTTGAGAATTTCGAGCTTTTGCTTTTGACCCGCCGCCAGTTGAGCAATGGGAGTGCGCAGATCGATCTGGAAGGGGGAAGTGGCCATAAAGGCGTCGAGGCGATCGTACTCGGTCTTCCAGTTGATCCACTGGGGGCTGTCGTAGCGCGAGAGCACCAGATTTTCGGCCACGGTCATAGCGGGCACTGAGGTGAAATGCTGGTAGACCATGCCTAGGCCAAAGTGGTGGGCATCCTTGGGGCTATCAATGTCGCGGCACTGGCGATCGACCAGCACTTCCCCAGAGGTGGGGGTGTAAAAGCCCATGATGCATTTCACCAAGGTGCTTTTGCCGGCTCCGTTTTCGCCCAGCAGAGCGTGAAAGCTGCCGGGGGTAACTTTAATCGAGACCTGATCGAGGGCAGTGAAGCTGCCAAAGCGTTTGGTGAGATTAATTACCTCCAGCTCGAGCGGGGCGGTTTTGATTTGCGGTGCAGCAACTGCGGTTTTCATAGGGGAGTAGGGGGTAGGGAGTGATGGGGAGATTTAGGAGAAAGTAGGGTGTGCTTGCGAAACAACCGCAGGGTGGGCACTGCCTACCATTTCCCCAAAACTCATCTCGGATTGGACTAACGCTTCGATCAGGGCTTCGGAATGGGCTACAGCACCAAACACGCCGCCCTGCATCTTGACCATCTTCAGCGCGGCCAGGTGGTTGCCGTAGTCGGTGGCACCCGTGCAGTCAGACAGCAGTAGGCACTCGTAGCCGCGATCGTTAGCGTCGCGCATGGTGGTGTGGACGCACACATCGGTGGTGATGCCTGCGAGGATAAGGTTGCGAATGCCTTTGCGGGTGAGGATTAAATCGAGGTCGGTGGCGTAGAAGGAGCCTTTGCCGGGCTTGTCGATCACCACTTCGCCGGGCAGAGGTTGCAACTCGGGGATGAGTTCCCAGCCGGGTTCACCGCGCACCAAGATGCGTCCGCAGGGGCCAGGGTCGCCAATGCCCGCGCCAATCTGGCGCGATCGCCACTGTTTGTTCTCTGGCAGGTCTGATAGATCGGGGCGGTGGCCCTCGCGGGTATGGATGATGGTGAAGTTGCGATCGCGCAGCACCTCTAGCAGCCTGGCGATCGGTTGAATGGGGGCACGGGTGAGCGATAGGTCGTAGCCCATCTTGTCCACATAGCCGCCGATGCCGCAAAAATCGGTCTGCATATCAATCACAATCAGCGCCGTATTTTCGGGTCGCAGATCCCCGTCGTAGGGGTATGGATACGGCTCGGCTTCAACGAAAATTCCCATGGGTTGTCTCCAGTTGAATAGCTAATGGCGCACTGTAGGTGGTTAGAGCGAAGCGGCACCTAACAAATTTGCCGCTGTTGGGTTGCACTGCGTTTTACCCGACCTACAGGGCGAAACGTTCCTACAAAATGCATTAAAAGACGGTGGCAAACTGTTACTCCTGAGCTTGTCCCAATGCTCCCGGTGCGCCGGTTAACGTGCGCTTGGGCGAGCAGGTAATCACCATAATCAGCAGGGTCAAGATGTATGGCGAAGCGTTGAACAAGTAGTAGTAGGCGTCAATGCCCACCGACTGCAGGGCGGGGCCGATCGCTTGGGCACCGCCAAACAGCAGCGAGGCGTAGAGACACTGCACCGGGTTCCAGCGGGCAAAAATTACCAGGGCCACGGCCATCAAGCCTTGACCGCTCGAGATCCGCTCTGACCAGCTGCCAGGGTAAAACAGCGATAGGGATGCGCCGCCAATACCGGCTAAAAAGCTGCCCGCCACAATGCTGGCCATGCGTACCTTGAAGATCGAAATCCCCATCGCTTTGGCGGCGTCGGGGCTGTCGCCCACGGCGCGCACCAGTAGCCCCCAGCGGCTAGAGCGAAAGAACCACTGCATTAGCGGAGCGATCGCCACCCCCAAAATAAACAGCGGGCTAATGCTCAGGGCCGACTCGAGCTGAGGAATTTGGGTCCACCCCGCCAGGGATAGCGTCGGTAGCTGAGGAGCCGAGGGCTGAATGAAGGGCTTGCCCAAAAAGAATGCCAAGCCGCTACCAAAGATAATCATGGCAATGCCCACCGCCACGTCATTCACCCGAGGCTGTTGGGCCAGCCAACCGTGAATGAGCCCTAAGAACATACCGGCTACGCCGGCCATAACCACCCCCAGCCAGGGCGACCCGGTCAGGTACGACACGGCGTAGGCGCTCATAGCTCCCATGAGCAGAGTGCCTTCTAGGCCCAAGTTGATCTTGCCGCTTTTTTCGGTCAGACACTCTCCCAGGCTGACCAACAGAAACGGGGCGCTGCCCCGCAGGGTTCCCGCAATGATGGCGAGGGGTACGCCCCACCAGCCCAAAGCTTCACTGGCCATGGTTCTCACTCTCCGTGGGTGTGATTGCACTAAAAACGTGATGTTCTCGGTATAGGCTTAGCACTGCTAAGCCCATACTCCCTGGCTAACCTAAACTGGGGTGGCCGTGGCCACGGGGGGCAAAGGCCGCACCTTGGGTGGGCGCTCCTTAAAGATCGGCAGCCGCCCGTAGAGCGAGTCGCTGTAGAGCACCGAGAGAAACACAATGCCCTGGAACACCATCACCGTGGCGTCGGGTAGGCCGTGGCTGCGCTGTAGAATGCCGCCGCTGGCGAGAATGCCCCCTAAGAGCAGGGCCACTAAACTGGCTGCGATCGGGTTGTGGCGGGCAATAAAGGCTACCAATACGCCGCCGTAGCCGTAGTTCGCGTTCAGCGATTCGTTGGCCCGACCGTGGACTGCCGCCACCTCAACCATCCCCGCCAGACCGGCGCAGGCTCCGCCCAAAAAGCAGATTGCCAGGGTGAGCTTGCCCACGGGCAGCCCCGCCACCCGCGCCGCCCGCACATTGCCCCCGGCGGTGCGCGCCGCAAAGCCAAAGGTAGTGCGTTGAATTAAGAAATAGGCCAGTCCGCAGGCCACTAGCCCCAGCACTAAGCCGTAGTGCACCCGGCTGCCAGGCAGATTGCCCAGCATGTGGATTTCGGGCAGGGGATAGCTGGAGGGCTTGTTGAGGGAGCTGGGATCCTTCATAGGGCCGTTGACCATGTGGTTGAGCAGCGCGATCGCGATGTAGTTCATCAGCAGGCTGCTAATGGTCTCATTCACCGCCCGATAGTGCCGCAGCGCCCCGACAATGGCAATCCAGATACCGCCCGCTGCCATACCGGCTAGGGCCATACCCAACTGCACCCCAGGAGTGGGCAACCCCCAGCCCCCCAGGGTGAGGCCCCCAGCCACCGCCGCTAAGCCCCCCAGCACCAGCGCCCCCTCATTACCAATGATCACCAACCCCAACCGTGCCGGCAGCGCCGTACAGAGGGCACTCAACATCAGTGGCGACGCCTGAATCAGCGTGTTCTGAAACGAACTCCAGCTGCCAAAAGCGGCGCGATAGATCGAGTAATACACCCCAAACGGGTTCGCCCCCGCCAGGCCACAAAACAGGCCAAATATCACCAGGGCCGCCAGCAGCGCCCCAGTTGGAATGCAGGTTTTTTCGAGAAGACTCCGCCAGCGATCGCTCATCGTCATGCTCCTTAGTTCATTGGATGCTCAATAACGTCGTCAGAGAAACGTTGCGGTCAAACGGCCTTAGAGTCGGTGGAACGCGCAAGTAGGTGGCGCAACTTAAGGGCTAACGGGTAAGGGCCCCAGATGGATGGTGAGCATTACCAATTGATAGGAGCCGCAGATGAATGGTGGGCATTGCCCACCCTACGGCTGTTCACCCATCCACCCTCTACCCATCCACCCGCCTACCCACTCCCCTACCCCACACTCCCCATCACCCCTTCCGCCAGCCAGTTCATCTGCTCCAGCTCGATCGCCGTTTGCCCCAGTTCCTTGCCGCCAGCGACTACAGTCTTGCCCTGGTTGTCTTTGATTTCGCCTTTGTAAATCACCAGTTCCCTAGAAATCAGCTGGGCCTGGGCGGCCTCGGCCGCCTGTTGGGCCGAGGCGCTCACCGCTGGGCCAAAGGGCGACAGCTTCAAAAAGCCGTCCTTAAAGCCGCCCCGCACCAGGTGAGGAATGCCGCCATTCATCAGGGTTTTGCCCTCCTGCAGCAGGCTGACGTAATTTTTGTACACGGTCGACCAGTCCCACTCGGCCCCCGTGAGGTAGCCCTGGGGGGCCAATTCAGCTTGGTTAGCGTGGTAACCGGTGGCAAAAATGCCGCGCCGCTCGGCGGTCTCGATCACCACCTTGGGACTATCCACGTGGCAGGTGAGCACGTCAATGCCCTGGTCGGCCATGCTGTTGGCGGCCTCGGCCTCGCGCACCGGGTCGGCCCAGTCGCCGGTAAAAATCACCTGGGTAGTGGCGCTGGGATCGATGCTGCGAGCCCCCAGGGTAAAGCTGTTGACGTTGCGCAGCACCTGAGGAATGGGCTTGGCGCCGATGAACCCCAGCCGCTTGCTAGTTGAGGTATGGGCGGCGACAACGCCCGCCACGTACTGAGCTTCGTCGATGTAGCCAAAGTAGCTGCCGACGTTGTTGGGGTGCACACCCTCTTGGTACAGGCCGCCGCAGTGAAAAAACTGCACATCGGGAAAGTCCTTGGCCAGGGCCAGCACGTGGGGGTCAAAGTAGCCAAAGGAGGTGGCAAAAATCGCCGTGGCCCCGTCCAGGTCAATCATGCTGCGGATGCTTTCCTGCACCGCGTTAGTTTCGGGCACACTGGCTTCTTCGGAGGTTTTGACTCCGTCGAGGCCGTCGAGGCTGGCGCGACCTTCGGCGTGGGCCTGGTTGTAGCCATAGTCATCCTTGGGGCCGACGTAGATAAACCCTGCGGTGAGGGTGTCGCTGCCTCCCGCCGCCGTGGGGGAGCTGCTGCAGCCGCTAAGCTTAACCGTGAGGCCAAAGGCACCGGTAGCCAGCAATCCCCGGATCGCCTGGCGACGGGTCACCTGAAGCATGGGTTTCCGCATGGGGATTCTCCTTAGTGAGGGTGAAAGATAGTCAGGTTGAAGCACTGAATGTTAAGGAGAGACTACCAATGCCGGACGGGCGGGGAGGTGCGAGGAAAGTGCGCCAAAAGTACGTTTTTGATCGGGCAAAACCCGGTTCAGCAGGTGAAATGTTACCCAAGGTACAAAGTTGGGGGTAGGGCTTGGCTAGGATCAGCCCCATAGAACTCCCCTCAAGCCCCATGTCGCTTCGGTTTTAGAGCAGCGAGTAGCATTGGATACACCACCATGACCGACGACGATGCCTTAGGACTGGTTGAGCGGGTTCTCGTTGCGCAGGGGGTAGCGCTCAGCCCGCTGCAGGCGAGGTTGTTTCAGCAGGCCTGGGGCGATCGCACCTACCAAGACACGGCGCTGGCCCTGGGCTACGAGGTGGGCTACATCAAGCAGATGGGGTCTGACCTGTGGCAGTGCCTCTCCTCACACCTGGGGGAGAAAGTCACCAAGCGCAATCTGCGAGCGGTTCTAGCCCGCCAGCTCAAAGCCCTGTCGGTCAAAGACGCTGAACTGGGGGCAATCAGCCCCAGTGTCGCCCCTTTTCGGCGCCGTCGCGACTGGGGCGACGCTGCCACCGCGACGGTGTTCTACGGGCGCACCGACGAACTGGCTCAGCTGCAAGACTGGGTGGTCGCCGACGGCTGTCGGCTGGTGGGGCTGTTTGGCATGGGGGGCATCGGCAAAACTACCCTGGCGGTGAAGCTAGCCCAGCAGGTGCAAGACCGCTTTGAGGTGGTGATCTGGCGATCGCTGCGCCATGCGCCCCTGGTCAACGACCTGCTCAAAGACCTGCTGGGGGTGCTGTCGCCCGGGGCCAATGCCGCCGTTGAGTTTGACGGTCTGTTGCGATCGCTGCTCGATCAACTGCGCCAGCACCGCAGTTTGATCGTGCTCGACAACGGCGAAACGATTTTGCAGCCGCGCGATCGTACCGGCACCTACCAGCCAGGGTACGAAAACTACGCTCAGCTTTTCTACAGCCTGGGCAATGTCGATCATCAGAGCACCGTCATGCTCACCAGCCGCGAAAAAATCAAAGAAATTGCCCAGCAGGAAGGAGCTACCCTACCGATTCGCTCGCTGCGTTTGGGGGGCTTGCCGCCCCGGGTCGGCCAGTCCATCTTCCAGGCTCGGGGCCAGTTTGCCGGTAGCCCTGCCGACTGGCAGCATCTGGTCAACCACTACGCCGGCAACCCCCTGGCCCTCAAGATGGTGGCCGCCGTGGTGCAAGACTTTTTTGACGGGCAGCTGGGGCCGTTTGTGCAGATTTTGGCCCAGGGAGACTCGGTATTTGGCGACATTCGCGACCTGCTGACCCACCAGCTCGATCGCCTCACGACCGTTGAGCAGCAGGTAATGGCCTGGCTCGCCATTCATCGCGAGCCCGTTACCCTAGCGCAGGTGCGCGCTGACTTGATAGCGCCTCTGGCCTTGGGCGAACTGATCGAAGCCCTCACTAGCCTGGAGCGGCGATCGCTGATTGAGCGCGACATCCCGCGAGCCAATGCTCGCAGCACGCGCTTCACCCTCCAGCCCGTGGTAATGGAATACATGACTGACTGGCTGGTAGAGCAGATCAGCCAGGCCATTTTGGCACCGCCGACGATCGACCCTGGCCCGCTGCACACCCACGCCCTGATGTTGGCCCAGGCTAAAGACTACATTCGCGACGGCCAAACACGGCTGATTCTGCAACCGGTGCTGCAACGGCTGCGGCTGCGCCCTGACAGTTTAGCCCAGCGCCTGCGCCACCACCTCGACACCTGGCGCGGGCAGAGCTTACAGAGCTACGCCTGCGGCAACCTGCTCAATCTGCTTCAGCAGGCTGACATCTCGCTGGCGGGCTGGGATTTTTCTGAGCAGACGATCTGGCAGGCCTATCTGCAAGACAGCACCCTGCACAACGCCAACTTTGCCCAGGCCGACCTATCGCGATCGGTGTTCAAAGACACCTTTAGCCAGGTGCTAGCTATTGCCTTTAGCCCCGACGGCCAGCTGTTAGCAGCCAGCGATGTCAGCTATGAAATTCATCTGTGGCGGGTCAGCGATGCCCAGCCGATGCTCACCCTCCATGCCCAAGACGGCTGGTGCTGGGCGGTGGCCTTTAGCCCCAATAACCAAACTCTGGCCAGCAGCGCCAACGGTACTATCGACCTGTGGAATCTTAAAACCGGCGATCGCTACGGCCAGCTCAAAGACTCCTCCGGCCGGGTTTTTTCCCTCGCTTTCAGCCCCGACGGGCGCTTTCTGGCCAGCGGCTGTGAAGACCACCAGATCCGCGTGTGGGATGTGCGGATCCAGACCCTGGTTCACAGCCTGGTGGGCCATACCGATGAGGTGCGATCGGTGGCGTTTTCGCCCCAGGGCTACCTGCGCGGCGGTCCGAATTTAAGCGATTCGCGCAGCGGTTCGTTTCAGCATCGCTCGGCCAGCCATCTCTTGGCCAGCGGCAGCTATGACGGCACTCTGCGCCTGTGGGATGTGGCCAGTGGCGACAGCACCGTAATGGCGGCTGGGTCACCGGTGTGGTCGATCGCCTTTAGCCCTGACGGGCAGACCTTGGCCAGTGGTCATCACAACGGCAGCATCGGCCTCTGGAATGTTGGCACCCAAGCGCTGGTGCGATGGTGCCAGACCGAGCCCAAGGGGCGATCGCCAGGCTCCCCTCAGGCGGTGCGCTCCGTGGCCTTTAGCCCCGACGGCCGCATCCTAGCCAGCGGTGGCGACAACCAAATCCTGCGCCTGTGGAACTGGCAGACCGGGCAGATTAGATGGGCGGTCAAGGGTCATAGCAGCTGGATCTCAAACGTCGCCTTTAGCCCGGTGGGAGAAACATCCGCCAAAGAGAACGGCTACATCCTAGCCAGCGCCAGCGAAGATCAGTCCGTGCGCCTGTGGGATAGCCAGAACCACCAGCCCCTGCGGGTGCTGCGCGGCCACAACAGCGGTGTGTGGTCGGTAGCGCTACATCCCCAGGGTGACTATCTGGTTAGCGGTGGCCAAGATCGCCAGGTGCGCCTGTGGCCGTTAACCACCCCGGCTGCTCCCCGAAGGTTTATGGGGCACGATGGCTGGGTCTTTGCCGTAGCGGTCAGCCCCGACGGCCGCTGGATCGCCAGCAGTGGCGAAGATCGCACCGTGCGCCTTTGGGATAGCGAAACCGGAAACTGCCGCGCCACCTGGACCGACCACAGCCATGAGGTTTGGGCCTTGGCCTTTTGCCCCCAGGGCGATCGCCTAGTCAGCGGCAGTCTAGATGGCACCCTACGCCTGTGGAATCTCACCAGCTACGCCTGCCAGGGCATCTTCAGCGGCCACACCAGCGGCGTTTGGACATTGGCCATTAGCCCCGACGGTCGCCGCCTAGCCAGTGGCAGCCAGGATCAAACTGTGCGCCTGTGGGATCTTGAATCCCAAACCTGCCTACAAATCCTGCCCTGCGAAGGCAGCTGGGTGCGGGGGTTGGCTTTCAGCCCGGATGGCCGGTTTCTCTCCAGCGGCGGGTCTAACGGTTATGTCATGCTATGGGATTTAAAGCTGGGCCACCGCACCGTCATCGGCACCCACCCCAGCCTTGTTTTGTCCGTGGCTTTTAGCCCCGATGGACAGTGGCTGGCCAGCTGCGGCGGCGATACCACCATCAGGCTGTGGAACCTGCGCACTCGGCAATGCCATCAAACCCTTTGCGGTCACGACAAGTGGGTGCGATACGTTACCTTTAGCGCCGACGGCGATCGCCTAATTAGCTGTAGCCAAGACGAAACTATTCAGGTTTGGCAGAAGGTGCCGACCCCCGATGGCTTTATCTACTGCCACGCACAGACGCTGCGGGTGCCCCGACCCTACGAAGGCATGGCGATCGCTGGGGTAACCGGCCTCACCGAAGCTCAAAAAGCGGCCTTAGTGGCCCTAGGGGCCAGTGAAACCCTGGCCATCAGCTCAAAACCCTCGATCGCGCCTCTGTATCATCCGTAGAGTAGACTACACTCCAGGTATCACAACTGCCTCTAACCGCTAGCACTTGGCCTAGTCCAGAGGTCTCCAGCCCCAGGTTTGAGGCATTTAACTCTATGTTGACCCAGAGGTGGCTATGACATCTGAATTTGCCGTCGGCGATCGCGTCCGCCTCGCCGCCCTGCCCCCATATTTCAAAACCGCCGACCCGATGCCCATGCTGCGGCCTGCCGATACGATTCCCCTAGGGGCCGAAGGGGTGATTCTCAACCGTCGCCCTGGTGGCTACTGGGGCATCAAATTCGACAAAGGGTCTTTTCTTGTCGACAGCCAGTTTTTAGAGTTAGCAGAAACCCCGGCAGACTAAACTACCGGGGTCTGCAAGTTGTCCCTTGTCGCTAACTAGGCCGGCGATACTTCGGCGTCGGGCTCAGCGTCAGCAGGGCTATCTGCCACAGCTTCAGCAGCGTCACCTTCAGCAGCGGCAACGGTGTCTGCTTCAACGTCATCTGCTACCGTTTCTTCCGGCGCTGCTTCAGGCTCCTCAACAGCCTCAACCTTAGGCTTGGGTTTAGGACCACGCATGAGAGCGGGAGGGACCGAGGGCTTGCGATCGCGATCGTCGCGATCGCGACCTCTACCGCCACCGCCCGAGCGCTTACCCTGACCCCTAGGGCGATCCTCGCCGCCACCGCCGCCGTCTTCTTTAACTCCTACGGTAATAATCTTTTTCTTGGGCTTCTCAGGGGAAGCATCCGGCGTGTCTGACATGACTTTACAGTAGTTAACGTCGTGGAGATCTTACCCCGAATCTGGCCCTGGCCCAATTTCGATCTAACAGACAGCGGCGGCACCGTCTGATAATCCCGTAGCCCATAAAAAAGCCCCTTTTATGAACTGAGGCAGCCTGAGGCCCAATGACGGGCTTCCTGAGGGGCTAAGGCAAAATTGCTAAGGCTTTGATGAAAGTGCCAGTGTGTCAGTGGCGGTGCATCAGTGCTGGTTGCAGGTTGGCTAGCATTGGCGACATCTGAGTCATCTAACTCAGATATCGCCAACGCCCTAAACACTAAAAAGTTAGTCGACGACCCGCAGTCTCCCCTGGCTAAGCGCTTCATAAACCCGATTGATCAAGGCAGCATCATTGGGGCTTAGATCGCGCTGAGAAAACATGGCCATCAGTTGCTGTTGGTCGTTTCGGGTTAGGCGACGGGCTGCAAACATTCGTTCGATGGTCTGCTCAAGGTTTGACATGGTAACGCACTCTGATTGGTCGAACCGTGGCTATTCGGGGGAATGTATAACACAATTTGAGTGTTACCCCCGAAAACTATAACGCTTTGTATAGTACCTCGATTTTACTGAGCGGCCAAAGGGGCGGCATCGGCGGGATAACCTAGTTTCTTCATCAGGAGTTGTGCACATAGGAGAGTATATGTCCGTATTCTCACGGTTAGAGCAGGCGATCGCTTAATGGCTCTGCCACGACACTGCTCTGAAATCAAGAGTTCACCGGGTATACTCGTGCCATAGGGGTAATAGAGTCAACAGCTAATGCAATACCTGGCGAAGGTTCAAAAAAAAGCATTCCTGGGCGGTGCAGAACTTCTGCTGCTGGCCGAACAGACCTCTGAATCGACCTGGACGCTGCTGCCCTCAGAACGTATTGTCGAAACCACCCGCCTCCTCGCCTTTCAAGAAGGAAATCTGGTGCTGGTAGACCTCGACAACCTCAATCAGATCGTAGCGGTGCAAGACGCCACCCCCTGGGTGCTGGGCCTAGTCGAGCACTATCTAGCCTATGGGGTCACCCCTGAAGCCCTAGAGCAAGAGATTGAGCGGGCCGAACGGTGGCGGCAGTCGCTAACCCTCAAAAGTCAGGAAGTCGATCGCCGCGCCCTCGAAACCGCCGCCCGCCGCGACGAAATTCAAGAACTAGAGCGCAGCCTGAAACGCGAACGCGAGGAACTAGAAACCCGCTGGCAGGCTTTACAGCAGATACAGGGGGAGGGGGGTGAGGGGTGAGGGGTGGATGGGTAGATAGGCGAATGAATGGGTTGATCGCCCAAGTGCATATTCCCCAATCCCTACTCGCCTACCCCCTACTCCCTACTCGCCTACCCCTACTCCCTATCCTCAGACGCTTGCCTATGCCCCAACATCCTGATTGAATAGGGGCATTAAAAATGAAGTTTTATGACGGAAAGGCCCTATGTATATCGTGCAGATTGCTTCGGAATGTGCCCCAGTTATTAAAGCCGGGGGGCTGGGCGACGTGGTTTACGGCCTTAGCCGTGAGCTAGAAAACCGAGGCCACTGCGTCGAGATCGTTCTGCCTAAGTACGACTGCATGCGGTACGACCACATCTGGGGGCTGCACGAGGCCTACCGCGACCTGATCGTGCCCTGGTACGGTACCGACATTCGCTGCGATGTGCTCTGCGGCTGGGTACACGGGCGGCTGTGCTTCTTTATTGAGCCCAAGTCGTGGGAGATGTTCTTTAACCGGGGCTGCTACTACGGCTGCGATGACGACCCCATGCGGTTTGCCTTTTTTAGCAAAGCGGCGATGGAGTTTTTGCTGCGCAGCAACAAGCGCCCCGATGTGATTCACTGCCACGACTGGCAGACTGGGCTGATTCCGGTGATGCTGTTTGAAATTTATAAATACAACGGCATGGAGTTTCAGCGCACGCTGTACACCATCCACAACTTCAAGCACCAAGGCTTTGGCGGCAACGAGATTCTGGCAGCTACAGGCCTCAACCGGCCCGACTACTATTTTCAGCCCTACCGACTGCGCGACGACTTTAACCCCTTTGCAATCAACTTTATGAAGGGGGGCATTACCTACGCCAACCACGTCAACACGGTGTCGCCCTACCACGCCTGGGAGGCTCAGCACACCGACCAGGGCTTTGGTTTGGGACACACTCTGCACACCAATCAGCACAAGTTCTCGGGCATTCTCAACGGCATTGACCCGGAGGTGTGGAATCCGGAGAGCGATGCCTACATTCCCCATCACTACGGGCTGACAACCTTTGAAGATAAGGCGCTGAATAAGAAGGAACTGCGCGATCGCCTACTGCTGAGCCAGAGCGACAAACCTCTGGTGGCCTTCATTGGCCGTTTGGATGATCAAAAGGGCGTCCATCTCGTCCACCACGCTATGTACTACGCCCTAGAGCGGGGGGCACAGTTTGTGCTGCTGGGCTCGGCCACCGAGAAGAGTATTAACGACTGGTTCTGGCACGAAAAGACCTTCCTCAACGACAACCCCGACGTGCACCTGGAGCTGAGCTTTAATGAGGAGCTGGCCCACCTGATCTACGCTGGGGCCGACATGATTGTGGTGCCCAGCAACTTTGAGCCCTGCGGTCTCACCCAGATGATTGGTCTGCGGTACGGCACCGTGCCCATTGTGCGCGGCGTGGGCGGCCTGGTGAACACTGTCTTTGACTGGGACTATGACACCCTGCACGGTCCGGAGGAGCGCAACGGCTTTGTCTTCTTCCAAAATGACACTGTGGCACTCGAGTCGGCGATGAACCGCGCCTTCGATGTTTGGAACCAGGAGCCCGCAATTTTCAAGCAAATTGCTCAGCAGGGTATGGCCTACGACTTTTCGTGGAATCATCCGGCTCAGGCCTACATCGACCTCTATGACTATGTGCGCCACAAGTAGCGTAAGATACAAAGCATCCTTGCGAGCGGCGCTGAATTGACCGTTTCTTGATGGATGTAAAGCTGATGTGGGGCCACCCTGCTGACCTTAGCGATCGCCTTGAGGAAATGGGCAAGCTTGGGGATAGGTCTACCACCCAGCGCCTTAAACGGTGCCTGTTAATGAATGTCTGCTGGATCTGACGCCACCCTACCTAAGCTCACTCGTGCAAAGCTCCTCCGAGGTCAGGGGGATGCCCTCTACGCTATCGGTCGTCATAGCGAGGCTCTGTCGCGGTTTCAGGCCGTGCTCACCCTTGATGACAAGGACTATGAGGTGTGGACTCTGCACGGCTTTTGTTTGGCCGCCCTAAAGCAGTTTGAGGCCTCAATCGAAAGCTTTAACCAGGCGATCGCCTGCAACCCCGACTACGGCTTGGCCTGGCACGGCAAGGGGCACGCCCTGGCTAGGCTCAGCCACTTTGAAGAAGCGGTTACCCATTTAGAGCGAGCGGTCAAGCTCAGCCCCGGCGACAACAAAGCCTGGTACAACCTCGGTACTGCCCAAAACCAGCTGCGCCGCTACCGCGATGCCGTCATCAGCTTTGGGCACAGCCTCAAACTCAGCCCCCAAGACCACCGGGCTCGCTATAACCAGGGGGTCGCGCTCTGCGGCCTGCACCGTTACGAAGATGCCCTTCAGGCGCTGCACCAGGCCCTGGGCCAAAAGCCCGACGCCCACTACATTTGGAACCAGCAGGGTACAGTGCTGATTCAAATGGGGCGCTATGGCGAGGCCATTCAGAGTTTTGACATCTCCCTCAGTCACCAGACCCACAACCCCAATGCCTGGTATGGTAAGGCCCGTGCCTACGCCATGGCCGGCGACCTAGAGCAAACCCTCAAAAACCTCTACCGCACCTTTGTTCTCAGCCCCTACATGTATCGAGTGATGGTGCAAATTGACGCCCACTTCGATACTATGCGCCACCACCCTCGCTTTAAACAGCTCGTGGATGCAGCCCACTAGGCCGCTCAAAATGGTCAGCAGTGGCGGTAACCCCGTATGCTTAGCGCTCTAAATTGGGGTGCTATAGTGGCCTGCGGAACAATTACGGGTGCAGAAGGCTATGGGGCAAACACCGGCAACACCAGCTACCGGCGGGACGGTGGCCATTCGTGGAGCGCTGTTAGACTGCATAGCCGATCCCTTTTACGAACCTGAAGCTCAGGCTGTGCGCTATATCCCTGATGGGCTGCTCGTGGTGCAGGATGGGCACATTGCGGCCCTAGGTTCTTATGAGGAGGTGTCTCCCACCCTAGGCGACATCCCCATCAGCGACTACACCGGCAAGCTGATTACCCCCGGTTTCATCGACACCCACATTCACTACCCCCAAACGGGCATGATGGCCGCCTACGGCGAGCAGCTGCTGGAGTGGCTAAATCGCTACACCTTCCCGACCGAAGGCAAGTTTGCTGACCCCGCCTATGCTCGCTCTGTAGCCGAGCTGTTTCTCGACGAGCTGTTGAAAAATGGCACTACTACAGCCCTGGTATTTGCGGCCGTATTTCCCCAATCGGTGGATGCGTTTTTTGAGGCTGCCGAGGACCGACACCTGCGCATGATCAGTGGCAAGGTGATGATGGATCGCAACGCCCCCGACTATCTCAGTGATACGGCCCAGTCCTCCTACGATGAGTCGAAGGCGCTGATTGAGAAATGGCATAACCGGGGGCGATTGCTCTACGCCGTCACCCCTCGGTTCGCGGCTACCTCTAGCGAAGCCCAGCTGAAGCTGGCGGCCCAGCTGCTCGATGAATTTCCCGATGTCTACCTGCATACCCACCTGTCAGAAAATGTTAGTGAGGTGGCCTGGATTCAGGAGATGTTTCCCCAGTATCAGGGGTATCTGGATGTCTACGATCAGACGGGGCTGGTGCGAGAGCGATCGCTGTTTGCCCACGGCGTGCAGCTCACCGATGCCGAGTTTCGGCGGCTCTCTGAAGCCAAGGCGGCGATTTCCTTCTGTCCCACCTCTAACCTGTTTCTTGGCAGCGGCCTATTTCGCATCGAGCAGGCTAAAAATCCCGCGCATCCGGTCAAATTAGGCCTAGGCACCGACGTGGGCGCGGGCACCAGCTTTTCAATGCTGCAAACCACTAACGAGGCCTACAAGGTGGCCCAGCTGCGGGGGCAAAAGCTTTCGGCCTTTAAGGCACTGTTTCTCGCCACCCTGGGTGGAGCCAGGGCGCTGTGTCTGGAAGACAAGCTGGGCAGCTTTGACCCCGGCAAGGAGGCCGACTTTGTGGTGCTCGACCCTCAAGCTACGCCATTGCTGGCGCTGCGGAACCAGTCCGGGATTCCTGGAACCTTGGAGGCAATGGCAGATCTGCTGTTTTCGCTAGTGATTATGGGGGGCGATCGCGCCGTCACCGCCACCTATGTCCTGGGCAAGGTAGCCTACAGCTCAGAATCTCCCTGAACCCCTTGAATAATCCGCGATAGCTCACTCTTCTCATCCACCGCGATCCGAGTGGGCGAACCGCTGATAATCCGCTCCAGGTTGCGGAAGGAGTCTTTGATATCTGGCCCCTGGTTGTTGATCGTGTACTCGCGAATGCCCTTGTCGTGCCACGAGCCGCGCATCTTAAACACGTTGATCGCCCGCGACAGCTCGCCCCGCACCTCCACGTATTGCAGCATCAAAATCGTGTCGGTAATGGTGGAAATGTGCGACTCGGTAATCGAGTGCAGCCCCATAAACTGCTCAGTGGTGTTGGTGAAGAAGCCCGTGATCTCCTCCTGCTTAGCAAAGCCCGTCACGCCAATCACAAACTGCCGAAAAGAGTTGTTGCTGACGCCGCGATCGAGGGCCGACAGCGAGTCGATCGCCACCCGCGAGGGCTTGAACTGGGAGATCTCGGTCTTGATGATTTGCAGGTGGTCTTCTAAACCCGCCGACTCGGGGTAAGCGCAGATGATCTTCAGCAGCCCCTGCTCCTCCATGGCCTCAAAGTCGACCCCCCAGGAGTAGGCGTTGCGGGAGAGCTGGGCGCGCGACTCTTCGTAAGCAAACAAGATCGCCCGCTCGCCACTCTTGCAGCCATCCACCAGGAACTTGCTGACCAGCAGGGTCTTGCCCGTGCCCGTGGCTCCGGTCGCCAAAATGATCGAGTCTTTGAAGAAACCACCGCCGCACATTTCGTCTAACGTCGGCACCCCCGACGACACCCGCGCGTTAGACGATCGCTGGGTTAGCTGCATTGCCCCCAGCGGGAAGATATTGACGCCGCCGTTGGTAATCGTGAACGGGTACTCTCCCTTCATGTGGGTGGTGCCCCGCAGCTTGAGAATTTCGATGGTGCGGCGGCGGCGCTCCCCCTCTAGGGCGTTGCGCACAATCACCACGTTGTCTGAGACAAACTCCTCGACCCCAAAGCGGGCTACCGGGCCGTACTCATCCAGGCGCTCGGTGGTCATCACCGTGGTTACGCCCATCAGCTTTAAGCGGGCCACCAGGCGGAAGATTTCGCGCCGCACCACCGAGGCGGCATCGTACTGCTGAAATACCGCCGTCACCGAGTCGATGGAGACCCGCCGCGCCTTGTATTTACGGATGGCGTACTGAATACGTTCAATTAGCGCCGATAGGTCAAAGTTGCCCACCACGTCCTGGCCCTCGGGGTCGGGGGAGGCGTCGAGAATAAACAGCTTGCCGTCGTCCACTAAGCGCTGCAAGTCCCAGCCAAAGCTGTAGGCGTTTTGAATGATGTCTTCGGGAGATTCTTCGAAGGTGACAAACACTCCCGGTTCGTCAAACTCCGTGATGCCGTTATAGATAAACTGCACCGCGAACAGCGTCTTACCGGTCCCCGAGGTGCCGCTTACCAGGGTCGATCGCCCCGCTGGCATGCCCCCGTGGCTGATGTCATCGAAGCCTTCAATGAGGGTGCGAATTTTACGCACGCCTGGAGGGTGGGAGGATGGCTGCAAATCGGTTTGGTCAGAATCTGTCATGGGAGATCGCTAAGGTCATGGGCAGCGGGCCGCCCTTAATAAACTACAGGACATCTTGAGGATTAAGCATACCCCGAACCGGCTGCCCAACCGGATTTAAGCCAGCTGTCCCCAGACGTCAGACGTCCCTTGCCAGCCATCGGGGACTTGCTCACTGGAGCCGGAGTCGCTAGCCGTAGATATCGTCTTCGCGCAGCTCATCGTAGAGCAGGTCGAGGCCAATCAGCACGCGCTCGCGGTCCGACAGGTCACCAATAATTTTGCGCACTGGAGGTGGCAGAATTTTGGCTAGGGTGGGGGTCGCCAAGATTTTGTCTTCCTCGGCTAGCTGAGGATTTTTCAGCACGTCGATCACCTTGAGGGCATAGACGCCCTGAAACTCTTCTTCAAGAATGTTGTTGAGGGTCTTGAGGGCGCGAATAGAGTTGGGAGTATTGCCCGCGACGTAAAGCTTAAGGATGTAAGTCTTTTTGATGGAGCTCATAGAACCCTCTGGGCTAAGCAGGAACAAGCATGATTGTATCGAGAGTTTTTAGGTCAAGGACCGCGATCGCCCTAGGGTTCACGGGGGATCGATCGTCGGTACATTTCGCACAGGTGGGCAATGACGTCGATCAGGGTGAGGCGGTAGTCTAGCAAGATCTCTTCACTGCGCCCCTCTAGTTTGAGCTGTTTTGAGAAGTGATCCATCAGCTCCATATGAATTTCAACGATCTGAGCCACGGATATATCGGCCATGAACGCCTGATCGACAAAGTCGTCGATCAGCTGGTTGAGGTTGATTTTCGCATCCTTGGCGAAATAGCCCAAGACAATAGTGCGGTAGTCGGTCTTGAGCTGACCCAGAAACGCCGCGCGGTCATCGGGGCTCATGTGGCGCAAAAAAGAGCCGGGACTGCGCTTGTAATAGACTCCTAGATATCCTAACCGGGCTTTAAGTTTTTCTGTCAGGCGATGTTGCTGAGCGCTCAGGCTATTGGAGAAACCGTCAGCTTTGTCAGCGGCGGTTGGCGGTGGAGCCTTAGGGTTGGGTAGTTGTAAAAATCCTTGGATGGCATCCTGAATCACCTGGTCAAGCTGGGGCAGGGCATCGACAGCGCGATGCACTAGGGCTCCGGGGTAGGGTTCAGTGCCGGTAAGGGGGACTGCGTTGGTCTCTGGCAGCGGTTCAGCGGTGGAGTTAGGCGCACCAATCAGCACCACCACCGGCAGCATCAGGCCAAGCTGGATCAGCGCCGGACGCAGAGCCCGTTGCCAAACCTCGTTATCGACCACTAAGCAATCGGGTAGATCTGGACGACTCCGTAGCCAGTCTAAGACGTCGCCGAGCACAGCCGTTTGATGCACTACATAACGGCTAGGATCCAGATTCAGTTCGGGACCTGGTTTGGCCTGATCACCATGGGTCAGGATACAGATTTGAAGGGGAGCAACCAAGGGGTGACAGGGGTAAGCGGGATAGGAAAATGCCAGGAACGACGTTCAAGGCAAAACAGCCAGAACCCATCTGGGCCAGAACGTACTACACCGGCCTGAAAGGTATCAGGATATTGTCAATTGTAAAGGGTGGTTGCCAGAATACAGCCTACCCCCTAAACCTGGAAGCAAACCCTTCGGGGAATACGCCTATGGCGCTGCCGCCCCTCGACCATGTTTTGAGCCCTGTTCCGGCCTACGGTTTAACGACTCCCCTGGGCAAGATTGCCGATGACCTAGGGCAGCCGGGGGCAGCAACTCCCAGCCATATCATTGTGGTCAACGACGAGCAGCAGCCTGTGGGGGCGATCGCCGTTGGGCAGCTGTGGGCCATCAGCCAGGGCACTTCACCGTTAGCTGGATCGAGGGAGACCGCTGCTCTACAGCTGGCTGACTGCCAAGCTTGGCTAAAACCCGTGGTTGAAATAATGGCTAGTGATTGGGGCGATCGCGCCACCAGCAACCGGCTCAGAGCCCTGGCCCTGGAAGCAACCGCTGCTGTTTGGGTGGGCACCAGCACCGACGGTCAGTACCTGGGAGTGCTCAACCCCGTTAAACTCATGCCCTGGCTGGCCGAGCCCGAACCGGAGATCGGCGGGACGGTCGGCGATCGCCCCACCGCGCCGACGTTGGGGCTAGAACCGCAGGCTTGGGTGCTGGAACTCAGCCATGCCCTAAAGACCCCAATGACCACTCTGCTAGGCCTATCGACCCTGCTGCTCGACAGTCGGGTGGGGTTGCTCAGCGATCGCCAGTTTCGCTACGTCAGCCTGATGCGACAGGCCATTCGCAAGCTCACGGGCATGATCAACCTGCTGCTCGACTGGATGCGGCTAGAGTCTGGCCAGCTTAGTCTGCTGCCCCAGCGGGTAGATCTTCAACCCCTAGCCAATGAGTTGCTGCCCAATTTTTTGAGCGCCCAGCCCGAGGGCAGCGGGGGAGCGGCCGCCTGGGCCGATGACTTTACGGTGAATCTGGCGATCGCAGAGGGTTGGGTGCAGGCCGATCTCCTGCGCTTGCGCCAGAGTCTTCACTACGGCCTGGGTTACCTAATTGCCTACGGCGCTACTCCTGGCGGGCTGATCATTGAGCCGTGGGGATCATGGCTAGGAATCACCCTATGGAGTTCAACCTTCATTGTTGACCCTGGCCCACCCCTGGGAACAACGGTCGCCTCAGGCTTCGCTCAGCCTATCCCTCTGTCGCTAGAAGGGTTAGGGCTTGCCCTGGCCCGTCGGTTTACTCAGCTTCAGGGCGGTGAACTCAGCGGCCTGAGTGCCCCTAGCTGGGGTAGTCGCATTACGCTGCTGCTGCCTCAGCTAGGGAAACCCCACGAGGGCGAAACCACGCTAGTACTGCTGGCCAGCGCCAGCCAAGCCGTAATTGACCAGGTCTACGGCAATCTGCGGAGCAGCCCCTATCGCTTAGCGGTGGCCTCCTGCTGTCAAACCCTAGCGGCTATGCAAACTCGCCTGGCTCCCTGCTGTACGCTGATCCATTGGGAAGGACTGGCCGATGCCCCGGTTGATCCGGTGGCTCAGATGGCTCTGCTGCAGCGCTTGGAGATCCCCAAGGCAGTAGCCCTGCGGTCGGCTCCAGGGATGGCGGCGATCGCTGCCACCGAAGCCACGATGCCAAAGACGCTATATCTTGAAACCCTGACTCAACGGTTGCGGTTTACCCTAGATCAAATGTGCCTGGCGCCATCGGTATCGCTGCCCCTGCCGGACGGGCTGACTATGCTCCTGCTGCACCCGTCGGGAGAAGGCAGCGCGCTGCCTCCTCTGGTGCACACCTGGCTACAGCGCTACCACTGTCGCCTGTTGGAGGTAGACGATCTGCAACAGGCCAGCCTGCTCAGCCGGGTCTGGCAACTCAAGGCAGTCATTTTAGACGGGGAGGTACCGGTCGCTACTGCCTACCTACAGGCTCTGGCCCGCCATCCAGACCTGGCCCGCCTGCCCCTGATTGCCCTGATGCCCCTGGCTGAGCAGGACGCCGCCGCCCTAGGGCTATCCCTAGTGCTTTGCCCAGAGGTGCTAACCCAGCCACCGGCCCAGGCGGTGGTGAGCCTAATGCAGGCGATCGCCCAGTCCGGCCCCCGATTGAGCAAAAGCAGTTAGTTCTGACCTGCGATGGCCAAACTGGCGCGTGCAGTATAGTTGAGCAGCATTCTTAAGCGCGACTTTGGGCATATTGAGACCACTGCCACGGGCACTAAAACCGCCAAGCCAAGCCAATGACCTATGCACGACCCCGAGATCCATCGCGTTAACTCCGTAGTTTCTCTTCCATCGGTCGGCTTTTCCGCCTCCAACCCTACTCTCTACTGGCTTACCCTGGCACTGCTGAATTACTCTCACAAGGATGGTCAGACCGCTTTTCTGGCGCTGCTTCCAGGCACAGCGGCTCCCCAGCAGTTGATTGATGTGATGCCAGGCATTGTGTTTCAGGCCGATGGCGATGCTGGCTGGTCAATGCGCTACCTCAGTGCTGGCTGTTATGCCCTGACCGGATACCAGCCCGAAGAGCTGCTCAACCCAGACTACCCAACGTCGTACAACACCATTACCCACGCTGCCGATCTTCCCCGAGTGTTGACGAAAATTCAGCAGGCGGTCGATTTAGACCAGGCCTATGAAGTGGAGTACCGCATCCATACCCGCAGCGGCGAGGAGAAATGGGTTTGGGAGAAAGGATCGCCCATTGTCGATGGCCAGGGTCAGGTCAACGGCATTGAGGGGTTTATTACCGACATCACCCCGCTGAAACAGTCAGAGGCGGCCCTGCGCCAGGCGGAGCAGGCCCTAAAAGCGCGCGAGGATCTGCTGGAGCTGGTGCTAGACAGCATTCCCCAACCCCTGTTTTGGAAGGACAGCCAGGGACGCTATTTGGGCTGCAATCAGGCCTTTGCAACTGCCATGGGGCTGTCGTCGCCGGCCGAGATTGTGGGGAGCACCGACACCGCTCTGCCCTACCTAAATGTGGAGGAAGCTGACTATCGAGCTGCCCGCGATCGCCTAGTAATGACCCAAGGCATTGCCGATCTCCAAGCCATTGAGCCTCAGACCTACCCCGATGGCCATCAGGGCTGGGTCGACTGTAGCCGCCTGCCTATGCGCGATGCTGACGGCACCGTCATGGGAGTGCTCTGCACCTTTGAGGATGTCACCGCCCAGGTTGCCTCCCAGCAGGCTCTGCAGCGCCGAGAACAGACCCTAGCCACCCTAGCCGAAATTCAGCGTCTGCTGCTGGCCTGGCAGTGGGATTGGCAAGAGCCCTCGATTTTGGCGATTTTTGCGGCCCTAGGCGAACTAGCGGGCGCTAGCCGGGTCTATTACTACGAGCTGCAAGGGAGCCAGGGCGCTCCCTTTTTCCTGCGCCAGCGGGTAGAGTGGTCAGCGCCGGGCGTCGGGCCCACCGCTGGCGACCCCCTGTTTCAAACCTTGCCCTTAGACCCTATATTTACCGATTGGCACACCCAGCTGCGGCAGCAGCAGACCATCAACCAGGTAGAATCAGACTTTTCTGACCTCCAGCGCCAGCTACTGAGCAGCCCGCCGGGCAATGTGAAGTCGATTTTGCTGCTGCCTTTAACCCTGCAAAATCGTCTGCAAGGGGTAATGGGGTTTAGCAACTGCATTGCCCCACGCCCCTGGGCCGAGGCCGACATTGACCTCCTCCAGGTGGTGACCGCTGATCTAGCCCTGGCCTTGGAGCGTCGCCAAACCGAACTGTCGCTGAAGCAGGCAGAGCTCAAATATCGCAGCATGTTTGAAAATGCTGTCGAGGGCATGTTTCAAAGCACGCCCGAGGGGCAGTATCTGACCGTAAACCCGATGCTGGCTAGGCTTTACGGTTACGAGTCGCCCCAGGATTTGATGCATACCCTAGTGGACATCAATCAGCAGCTCTACGTGCAGCCTGGTCGCCGCCAGGAATTTACCGAGCTGATTCAGGCTGGTGGAGCGGTGCTGGGATTTGAGTCTGAGGTCTACCGCAAAGACGGGGCCGTCGTCTGGATTGCGGAGTCGGCGCGGTCGATCTATGACGATCGCAACCAGCTAATCGGCTACGAGGGCACCGTCGAAGATATTACCGATCGCAAGCGGGGAGAGGCGGCTATTTTGCGCCGCGATCGCCTGCTGCAAGGGGTGGCCGAGGCCAGCCAGTGCCTGCTCACCACCACCGACATGAACCAGGCCATTCCTCAGGTGCTGGCCCGCCTGGGGGATGCGGCCACCGCCGATCGCGCCTACGTCTATACCCACCATCCCCATTCGATCACGGGGGAACCGGCCATGACCCTGCGCTACGAATGGACCACCCCCACCACGGCCCCGGGCATTGATCAGCCCCACTGGCAAGACCAGAGCTACCGCGCCCTGGGCCTAGAACGCTGGCTCACCCTTTTGCAGCAGGGCCAATCGATCTGTGCCTTGACCCGCCACATGCCCTCTGCCGAGCAGGAAGTATTGCTCAGAGACGGCATTTTGTCGATTTTGATGGTGCCCATTTTCATTGATGCCCGCCTGTGGGGCTACATCGGCTTTGATGCCTGTCAGCAGGAGTGGGAGTGGAGCGCCAGCGACGAGTCAATTTTGGTGGCCGTGGCGGCGAGCTTGGGAGCTGCCCTCAAGCGTCAGCAGACCGAAGCTCAGATGTGCTACCAGGTCTACCACGACGCCCTCACCGGGCTGCCCAACCGAACCTTTTTTGACCAGCACTTGCCCCAGGCGATCGCTCGCACCAGCCAGAACGAGCAGATGCTCGCCGTCATCTTTCTCGATCTCGACCACTTCAAAACCATCAATGACACCCTCAGCCACGCTGTCGGCGATCTGCTGTTGCAGCAGGTTACCCAGCGGATCAGCGCCGCCCTGCGGGCAGAAGACATTGTGGCCCGCTGGGGAGGCGACGAGTTTACGCTGATTTTGCCTAACCTGGCTACCGCCAGCGACGCTGCCAAAGTGGCCCGGCGCATTGCCGACCAGCTCACTCCACCCTTTTTGCTGCAAAACCACGAGCTACATGTCACCGCCAGCCTTGGCATTGCCCTATTTCCCCAAGACGGCCAGGACATGACCACCCTGCTGCAAAACGCTGATGCCGCCATGTATCGGGCCAAGCAGCAAGGTCGCAACAACTATCAGTTCTACACCCAGAGCCTCAGCACCGAGGCCGCCCAGCGCCTAAAGCTAGAAACCTACCTGCATCACGCCCTGGGCCGCGACGAATTTGTGCTTTACTACCAACCCCAGGTGAATGTTGTCAGCGGGGTCGTGGTGCAGATGGAGGCCCTGCTGCGGTGGCAGCACCCTACCCTGGGGCTGGTGGCTCCCAACCAATTTATCCCCCTGGCAGAGGAAAATGGGCTGATTGTGCCCATTGGCGAGTGGGTGATGCGAACAGCTTGTACCCAGGTGATGGCCTGGCACCGGACGGGGCTACCCTTGGTCAATCTGGCGGTCAACCTATCGGCCCGGCAGCTTCAGCACCCCAATTTGGTCAATGTGGTCACCGCTGTGCTTAATGAAACCGGCTTGCCCCCTACTTACCTAGAGCTAGAAATTACTGAAACGGCGGCTATGGCCGATATGGCAGCCTCCATTGAGCGGCTGCGCGACCTGCGTCAGCTCGGCGTCAAAATCTCGATGGATGACTTTGGCACCGGCTACTCCTGTCTAAGCCACCTGAAGCAGTTTCCCCTCGATGGCATCAAGATCGATCGCGCCTTTGTCAAAGACCTTACCCACAGTTCGGTTGACCAGGCCATGGTCAATGCGATTATTGCCATGGCCAAGGGACTTTCCCTCAACCTGGTGGCCGAGGGGGTTGAGACCGCCGACCAAACCCTGTGTCTCTATGAACTGGGCTGTACCGAGATGCAGGGTTACCTGTTTGGCTACCCCCAGCCAGCCGCAAAGGCTGTGCCCTACCTACAGGCCAGCCATGGCCAAAGGTGGCGGTTGGAGTAGATATGGGAAAAGGTATAGGGTTTAAGGTCTAAGGCCAACTTCGAAACCCTACACCCTATACCTTGCACCCCAGTGCCCTGACTCCCATCTGCGGCAAAAATCGTCGCCCAGGTGCCTAAGCTAGGGCAGCCTTGAGGCTTTGGCAAAAGTCGGCAATGGTTTGCAGGGCAACTTCAGGGGTGTCAGCGGCCAAACGTTTGACAAAGGCGCTGCCCACAATCACGCCATCGGCTCCCCAGGCCTTGAGCTGCTGGGCCTGATCGGGGTCAGAGACACCGAAGCCTACGCCTACAGGCTTGTCGGTGGATTGTTTGAGGCTGTCAATCAGGTCTTTGACGCGGCTTTGTAGCTCACTGCGGATGCCGGTGACCCCGGTGACGCTGACCAAGTAAACAAATCCCTGGGCCTGGGCGGCGATCGCCTGAATGCGCTCGGGTGGCGAGGTTGGGGCCACCAGCAGCGTGACGTCAATATTGGCGGCAGCAGCCCCAGCTAGCAGCGCATCGACCTCTTCGAGGGGTAGGTCAGGTACTACTAGGCCCGCAACCCCAGCTGCCGCTAGATCGGCCATAAACTGGTCAATGCCTCGGTTGAGAATGGGGTTGTAGTAGGTAAACAAAATTAGCGGTGCCTGCAACGGCGGCTGCAGCGCTTTCACCATACCAAGAACGGCATCGAGGGTTACACCATGGTCCAGGGCGCGGGTGGCCGCCGCCTGAATCACCGGCCCGTCAGCTAAGGGGTCGGAGTAGGGTACCCCCAACTCGATGAAGTCAGCTCCATTTTGGTCGAGCACCCGCAGGGCCGCAGCGGTGGTGCCGAGGTCAGGATCGCCAGCGGTAATAAAGGGAATCAGGGCGCATTCGCCCCGCGCTCGCAGGTCACGGAAGCGATCGGAAACAAGAGCCATGGCAGGGTACCGAAGACTTAATGCAAAGAAGCTGGGCCAAAGAGGTTGAGCAAATCGCCCAATAGAGCACTCTAGGGCAAGAGGGGCACTACGTCTATGGTTGGGGATTTAAGGTTCAGGGTTTGAGGCTTCCACAGGTCTACCCCTTGAGAAACATGGATGACGCCCTACTCCTTGTCGCTCTCACCGAGCTTGTCTTGTAAAGCGGCTAGCTGTTCGGGGCTGAGCTCGTCAAGGCGTTGCTGCAACACTGCCGACTCATAGTCTTCCATCTGCTGGTTGAGGGTCATGTTGTGGGTAACCACCCGTAGCAGATAGCTGGCCAACCAGGCCACTAAGCCGCCCACCATCACGACCTGGCTCCAAATGCCGGCATTGATCCCGTCTAGGCCAAACAGCCGAAAGCCCAGAAACAGCCCGCCCCCGGCCAGGAATATGCCAATGCCAATGGCGATTACGTCAATTCGTCGCATAACCCCCTAAGCCTTGAGGTTGCGGGGCTGAGCACGAAAATTTAGGAAAGGGCTAAACAGCAGCATGCCGGGGAAAAAGACAAACACCAGCCCGTATAGCAGCGTGCGTTCGATCGATCCGGCGATGTACCAGCGCTGCCGCGCGTAGAAAATCAGCGCTAGGGGAATTACCACCAGGTAGACCCCAGCAATACCGGCGTACGCTCCCGCCGCCACTAAAAAATCGTTTGATAGCGCTGGCATTGTTATGGCCATTGTCCACTCACCTAACTGTAAAGCTGAAGGGCTTGGGCGCAGAGCTTCTTGAGCACCCCGCTTACCCCAAATCATAGTGCTTCTTCGACGATTGTAAAGGGAAAGCTGGTTTGCGGTTTTAGGTCACGCGCCCGCTACCGGCACAAAAGCGCGATTGCCCGTTCTCACCCATCCCTCTTGGAGCACTCGTGCGTACAGCCGGCTGCTGCCAGGGTGGTGCTTGTGGCTGATGCGGCTAAAGCGGCGATCGCTAAACCACCTCATGATGGTGCGGCAAGGAGTGGCATAGTCGGTAATTTCAAGCCGCACCTGGTCGCCCAGACAGAGCTGACTGCCTGGAGCCAGGCGGGCCCAGTCTAAGCCAGACAGGGTGAGGTTTTCGCCGACGCTGCCGGGAGCGATGGGATGCCCCTCCTGCTGAAGTCGTTCAATGACTTCTAGAGACCAGAGGCAGAGGGCGCGATCGGGGCCGCCGTGAAATTTGAGATTGCGCTGGCGATCGCCCTCCAGACCAGCCATAGTCACTTCACCAGCGGGCACCGGCAGTTTGGGCACCCCGCCGGGCGAAGCGTTGATCTGGGCAATGCGACCAATGGAATTCATAGGGTTAGGGCTAGAGGGCTGAGGCGGCGATCGCAGCGGACTAAATCTCTAGAACACTTGGGGTTTTAAAGCTTCTAGGTTACAGCCTTAAAAGCGGCTGGCTCACCCTACTGGCAAACTTGCGGGAGTGTGCCTTACAAATTTCATATAACCGCTGTGCTACGTTCTATCTCAAATTTATGGCGGAGCATTTTTGATGTCTGCCTGAATTTTTAGCATCAGGGATTGAGCATCGAGCCAAGGCAAATCCGGACCCATTTAAGAATCTTTACAGAAAGTTTGTGGAATTCACGGATGCCCTTGGTATGATTTGTCGAGTTTAGCGGCGGAAGTAAGTCTTTCGACTGTTGACATGGGCCGCTTAACCATCCAGGGGTGATAAGAGGTTTTTCTCGGGGCGACCTAGAGGAATGCCAGTGGTGTGACGAGTAGTCTCAGAGGGGTGGTGTGAGACGTAATCAGCGACGACTGTACCGGGGGCTGCTGTTCTGGCTAGCCCTGGTTTTAAGCTATTTCCTAAGCCATGCGGTGCCACCCTCGACGGTGGCGCAGGCTCAGAGCCAAATTTTTGTCAACCAAGCTTCAGCTCAGTTTGTGGGTCCCAACGGGCCGGCTACTACCGTCTCTAACCAGACAGAGGTCAGCACCCTGACGCCGCCAGGCCCGCCACCAGGCCCGGAGCTACCGCTGCTGCAAATTACTAAAACTGCTGACCGTGCCGCTGCTGAGCCCGGCGACGTGGCGATCTATCGACTGCTGGTTACCAACCTCTCGACGACCCAGCCGGCCACGCCCCTCACCATTACTGACCAGTTGCCCCTAGGCCTGCTCTACGTGCCCAACTCAGTGGAGGCGACTCCGCAGCAGCCAACCCAAGTAGTGGCCACCGACAGCAGCTTAACCCTGACCTTTGCCTCCTTAGGCCCTGGGGAGTCGGTGTCTGTAGCCTATGGAGTCTTGCTGACCCCTGACGCCGTGCGCGGCAACGGGCGGAACATCGCTCAGGCCTCGGCCCCCGGCTTTACACCGGTAACTGCCGCTTACCAGATGACCATTCGTCCCGGCATTCTGGCCGACTGTGGCACCATTCTGGGTCGGGTGTTTGTTGATAAAAACTTCGACGGTCAGCAGCAGCCCGGAGAGGATGGAGTACCCAACGCCGTCATCTTTATGGACGATGGCAACCGCATTTTGACCGACCCTGACGGGTTGTTCTCACTGGCCAACGTGCTGCCGGGCTACCGGGTTGGCACGCTAGATCTCTACAGCCTACCGGGCTACACCTTAGCTCCCAACCTGTACCGCATTGAAGAAAACAGCGCCTCCCGCTTTGTGCGGTTGTCGCCGGGTGGGTTGGGCCGGATGAACTTTGCTGTTACACCAACCTTTGGGGAGGAGCAGTCATGATGCCTCTGTCTTCTCGTTCGCTGGGGTTGGGCCTGTTGACAACTCTGGCTGGCTCATTCGGAATGTTGCTGCCCGGCCATGCCGCCCCTGAAGATCTGAGTACGGCAGCGGATCTGGAACTCTCCGGTGGCCCAAGTGCAGCGGTGCAATCCATCGTTGAACCTACGACCGAATCTGCCGCCGCCATTGAAACGCTAGAGCTACCTCTGCCAGAGTCGCCATCGACGAACTCTGAGGCCGTTGTTGCGACTACAGCTGCACAGCCTTGGGCAGATTCAACGGCGGCGATCGCCGCCGCCACCGTCCTCCCCTCAGGCGATCTGTCTGCTGTGCCTGAGTCCCCCGTGCCTGGAGAGGGTGGGGTGCCCTTAGCTAATCGCAGTGAAAACTCTGAGCTGTTTGAGTTTCAATTTGGCGGCGACCAGCTACCGCTCAACCCGCCCCCCACTCAGCCGCTGCGGCCTGTTGTGCCTCAGCCCGAGGTGGCGGCTTACAGCATTACCGTCGAACCCGAGCGCGACATTCAAATACCCGCTAACGGGCGATCAGCTCTGACTTTAGTAGGCGCTGTCACCGCCGCTGAGGGCGGGCCCCTCGATGACAATGTGGTGGTTACTTTAACCAGTAGCGCCGGCGAATTTGTTGGAGCCGACTACGACAGCGATCGCAGCGGGTTTCAGGTTCTGGCTCGACAGGGTCTGTTTGAGGCACGGCTGCGATCGACCCTCGATGCCCAGTCCGTTACCGTGCAGGCCATGGTCGATTCGCGCACCCTGCGCGAGCTTGACCCCACGCTGCGCCAGGACTACCCCGCCCTAGAGGCCACCACGCAGGTCAGCTTCGTCACCGACCTGCGCCCCACCATTATTTCTGGGGTGGTCGACTTCCGCATCGGCCGGGGCGGCACCAATCTGCTGGGCAGCTTCAGAGACTTTCTCAGTACCGACTCCCTCAACCAAGACGTTGAGGTGAGCTTTACCACTGGGCTGTTTGCGACAGGTGCTCTGGGCGATTGGTCGTTTACCGGGGCTTACAACAACACCCGGGGCCTCAACGATCGCTGCGACGGCAATAGCCTCTACCGCGATGTGCAGGCCTGCGACCAGACCTACCCCGTCTACGGTGACAGCTCCACCACTGACTTTCTCACCGAGTCAATCGATAGCCTGTACCTGCGCTTTCAGCGCGACTCCCTCGCCCCCGACGCTGACCCCGACTACTTCATGTGGGGCGACTACAGCACCCAGGAGTTTGCTGGAGAGTCGCAGCAGTTCACCGCCACCGTGCGCGAGCTGCACGGCTTTAAAGGCAACTACACCTTTGGCAACGGCCTTCAGCTGACCGCCATGTATGGCGACAACGTGCGGCCATTCCAGCGCGACACCATCGCTCCCGACGGTACCAGCGGCTACTACTTCCTGTCGCGGCGACTGGTGCTGCGAGGCAGTGAGAACGTGTTCATCGAGGCCGAGGAATTTAACCGCCCCGGCACGGTGCTGGAGCGTACTCCGCTCTATCGCGGCGTCGACTACGACATCGACTACGATCGCGGCACCCTGCTCTTTCGCCAGCCGGTGCGAGCCGTCGACCTCAACCCCCTAGGCACCACCCTGGTGCGACGTATTGTCGTCACCTACCAGGTTGATGACGCCTCGGTGCGGGGCAGTCTTTATGCGGGGCGCTTGCAGTACCGCCCCCAGGGCGACAGCGGCGGCGTAGTCGGGGCCACACTGCTGACCGAAAACCAGGGAGCCCAAGACTTTACCCTTTACGGCTTTGACTTCCAGTGGCCCCTGGGCGATCTGGGCCAGGTGACAGGCGAATATGCCCGCTCCTCCTTTAATACCGGGGCGACCAACAACCAAGGCAATGCCTATCGCGTTGAGCTGAGCGCCACCCCTTTTGAGGGCATCACCGGCCAAGCCTACTACCGCTCTACCGACAGCGGGTTTAACAACACCGCTACCAGCAGCTTTAGCCCCGGCCAGACCCGCTGGGGTGCTCAGGTACGGGCCCAGGTAGGGGCGCAAACTCAGCTGCGGGCCCTGGTCGATCAAGAACGCAACGTGGGCAACGCCGTAGCCGTGCAAACCACTGCGATCGGGCTGTTTCAGCCCGGCTTCAACCCGGTGCGGGGCGGGGTCATCGACAACACCCTCACCGAAATTCGAGCCGGTGTTGTGCAGCAGATCGGCAGCGCCACTCTGGGAGTAGATTTTGTCAATCGCTCCCGCGAAGACCGCCTGACCAACTTCTCCACCGACGCCAACCAGCTGGTGTCGCGGCTCAACCTGCCGCTGACGGCCACTTTGAGCGCTTTAGCCCAGAGTGAGATCAACCTGAGTGCCGGTGACCCTCTCTACCCGACCCGCAATACCGTTGGTCTAGAGTGGGCCGTGCAGCCCGGCGTCAGCCTGCGGTTGGCTCAGCAGTTTTTGTCGGGGGTGCAGGGGCCGAGTTCGATCACCAGCCTCGACACCATTGTTGACTACCAGCTCGACGACAACACCACCCTGACCAACCGCTACTCGCTGTTGGGGGGCTACAACGGCATTACTGGCCAGGGGGCGGTTGGCTTGAACCACCGGCTGACACTGGCCCCTGGACTGCGGGCCACCTTTGGTTTTGAGCGTATCTTTGGGGATGCCTTCAACCTCACTGGATTGGGCCAGCAGTTTGCCCAACCCTTTGCCGTGGGCCAAGGGGCTTCGGGTCTCGGGCTCCAGGCCTCCACCGTGTACTCAGTCGGGCTGGAGTACACCGACAACCCTGACTGGCAGGCCAGCGGACGCATTGAGTATCGCGATTCGCCGGGTTCGAGCAATCTGGTGCTGGGGGCCGCCGCCGCCGGGCGCATTACCGATGCGCTCACGGGCTTGGCCCGCTTTGAAATGGGCAATTTTGCCAACCAGACGATCACCGATCAGCTGGGGGATTCGAGCACCCTGCGGCTGGGGCTGGCCTACCGCAACCCAGTGAGCGACCAGTTCAACGGCCTGCTGAGCTACGAGTTTCGCAACAACCCCAGCAGCACCCCCAACAGCATCTTGCAGGGCGTCAGCTCAGAGGCCCAAGACCACACCCTATCGCTGGAGGGCATCTACGCCCCCAACTACCGATGGGAGTTTTACGGCAAGTACGGCCTGCGCTACAGCACCGCCAACCTCGCCCAGGACATTGGCTTCTCGAACAGCATTCACCTAGCTCAGGCGCGGGCCACCTATCGCTTTGCCTACCGCTGGGATGTGGGAGCCGAGGTGCGCTGGCTAGGACAGCCGGTGGTCGGCTACAACGAAACCGGCTTTGCCCTGGAGGCGGGCTATTACCTGACTCCAGATGTGCGGCTGGGTCTGGGCTACAGCTTTGGCGGGGCTAGCGACGGCTCCTTTGTGGGCGGCGGTGGCTATCGGTCGGCCAGCGGCCCCTACTTTGGCATTACCGCCAAGGTGAATCAGCTGTTTAACCGCTTTGGGGTGCAGCCGGTGTCGCCCCCTCAGCAGCAAGAGTCTTACGTGGATGAGGCGGCCCTGATCGACAGGCCCGAGGCCGATGCAACGGGCACTGCCCCAGGAGGTGAGGAATGAATCAACGGTGGTGGATCGGATATGGTGCGATCGCTCTGGGCCTGCCAGCTGTGGGCTTGGCGATCGCCCCGGCTTTGGGGCAGTCAACGATAGCGACCTACAGCATGCGGGTAACCAGCGCTGAGGATGGACCGGTGCAGCCCGACCAAGGGCTGACGCTGCGAGAGGCGATCGAGCTGGCCAATGGCACCCTTATCCCTGAGCAACTGAGTGAGGCTGAGCAGGCCTTAGTGCAGCCTTTACCGGTGGGCCAAGGATCGCGCATTGGTTTTGACCTGTCGGCGGGGCAAACCACGATCGCGCTAGTCGATCTACTGCCTGAGATTGTGGCCCCAGAGCTGGTGATCGACGGCACCACTCAGGCAGGCTATGACGCCGAAGCCACCTACGACCCTAAGTTTCCGGCTGCGCCAGTGGTGAGTTTGACGGTGGCAGAGGGCAGCGAGGTGGCTCGCGGCCTGACTATTGCCGCCGATGGGGTGACGGTGCGGGGGTTGAGTTTGTATGGATTTCGCACCAGCGAGCGAGCCACCCAGACCACGCCGCCTTCGGATATTTTTATCAGCGCCCTGGCGCCCCCGGTGGACGCTAGCCCCCTCAGTCCGGCTCTAGAGCTATTTCGTCTCGATCAGCCTGACCTGGCTCCACGCGGGGTAGTGATTGAGCAAAACTGGCTGGGGTTGCCCCCTGATGGGGAGTTCCCCACGGTGCCTTCGGCCTTTGGGGTGACGGTGTTTAATGCCGTGGAGACCACGGTTCGCAACAACCGTATTCAAAACCACGACGGCAGCGCCATCATTACGGGCTTTCGGGCCGATGGCTTGCAGGTGAGCGAGAACGCCATCATCGGCAACGGTCTGGCCGGCATGCCCGACGCCATTCGCTTAGAGGGCACCATCGCCGCCAGCGCTATTACCGACAACTTGATCTGCGCCAACGACGGCAGCGGCATTTATTTGTTTAAGTCGGAGGGGGCCACCCAAATCTCAGGCAACGCCATTCAGTACAACGGGCGGCGGTTTGAGCGGGCGGCGGTGTATCTAATGGGCAGCGACCACCAGCTCAGCGACAACTTTATTGGCTACCAGCCTGGGCCAGGGGTGGCAGTAACGGCCTACCCCCTCAGCCACCGCAACCAAATTCGCGGCAACCGTTACGCGGAGCTAGATGGCCTGGCCATTGACCTCAACACCCAGGGCAACACTGAGGTACAAGACTTTCAGAAGGGGGATGGGCCAAACCCGCCGCGCAACTCGCACCACCGCCGCCGCGAGACCGGCAACGCCGCCATCAACGCCCCTCAATTTGACGCCTACAGCTTTGCCAGCGGCGCAGCGGAGGTCACTCTCACGGGCACCGCCGACCCCGGCAGCGAGGTCGATCTGTACCGCGTGACGGAAGATGGCTTTCCCTACAGTCCGCTGACTGAGCCGTTGGGAACGGTGACCACCAGCCCTGAGGGCACCTTTAGCGCCAGTCTGGCGCTGCCTCCCGGTACGCGGGTGAGCGCGATCGCCACTGACCCCGAGTGGGGCACCTCAGAACCGGCCGCTGTGGCGGCTGTGCTCGCCGCCGACGGTACCCAGCCTGACCTGCCTGCCACCCCAGTAGAGCCGCCTAGCTGTAATCCACCCACACCGCCACCTGCGCCCGTTGAGCCACCGCCGCCGCTGGAACCCTTGCGCCTTGAAATTCCGCGCAACGTTCACTTTGCCCTCGATCGCTCCAACATCAGCGCCGAGAGCGCTGGGGTGCTCGACCAGATTGCCGCTGCCCTGCTGGAATATCCTTTCCTAACGGTGGAACTGCACGGCCACACCGACCCCCGTGCTAGCAATGCCTACAACCTGGCCCTCAGCGAGCGCCGCTCCTTGGCCGCCCGCGAGTACCTCATTCGCAAGGGGGTGCCCCTAGAGCGCATGCGAATTGTGCCCTTTGGTGAAACCCAGCGCCGCAGCCAGGGCAGCGGCCGCGTAGACTATGCCCGCGATCGCCGGGTTGAGTTTATCTTCACCGACGTGCGAGGTCTAGATATCATCTTCCTGAATCAAGAGGCCGACCTCCAGCTTGAGTAGAACCCGAGCCATGGATGACCCGCAATTGCCGTATTCGTCTTTAACCATGTTTGTCATGCCACAGTTTGCTAAGCCCCAGATGCAACCGAGGATCGCTGTGACGCTTTTGCCCTGGGTTGTGCGCTCGGCTGGCTTGATGGCCGGGGTTGCGCTGGTCCTAGCAACTGTGTTTGGAGGGGCCGCCCCGGCCTTTGCTCAGCTTGCTCCTCCAGTTGGGGTTGAGCAGTTGATCATCACTGAGCAGCCTGCTGTGGTCGGTTCCTTCCCCAGCACGCCCTATACCGTGCCTTGTGATCCCAACTCCTTTAATAACTGCAACGTAGCGGGGACCGTTACTAACCTCACCTTTGGGGCTGAGAACAACGTTGTGCTTGATGCTGTGATTGCTGCCGGCACTCGGTTTGAGCCTGCCACAGATTTGCTCCCGCCAGTAGGGTTAGCCCAGCAGATCGTGTTTCGTCGCAATACCAGTGTCGGCCTGCCCAACCGTCAGCTGCTCTTCTTTGAGCAAACGGTTGCTAACGCCAACACGCTAACCTTAGCCCCCGGCGAGGTTGGAGGCATTGAAGAGGCCATGCTGAGCAATATTATCAACCGGGGTATTGACAACGTTTTTAACAATGTGCCGGAGGTTGCTCCTGGGAATAACGGCCAAGAGACCGCCAACAACATCGAGAGAATTGACTACATCATCACGACTCCCGGCATTTTGGTTCCCGTTGCTGACCAAGGAAATGTAGGGTTTTTGATCTTGGAGCGGGGCGGCAACGATGCCTTCAAAATTGCGGCGATCACAGCCTTAGATGGGGCAGGAAATCCAGCGGCCTACGGCCCTTTAATTAATATTCCTACCGCTACCTGGGGTGCCAGTAACGATGTTCAGGTAGCATCGGCTGTAATGCGGTGGGACAATCTAGCCGATCCTACGCCACCGCGGTTTAGGCCGTCTCACCTAGTAGGGTCTCAGCCGGTGCGGGGCATCTTTTTTCCCATCAGTTCTCTAGTGACGGCCCCTGACAATGCAAATCCTATTTTTGGGTATTCGCTATTTGCTGTCGATGTGAATGGGTCAAGCGCACAGCTGGTCAATTTCAATGACACGACTGTTTTTCCTATTAACACCACAGGGGATAATGCGGTCGGCGGTCTCGACCTAATTGCTGGGGGTTTCGGTCTAATTCGGCGAACCGGGTCCTTCGCGCTGGTGAAGCGGGTCACCGATTTGCTGGGGCCAGCCAACCTGCCCGACTTTACCCAGGTTTTGGGCACCGGCAGCACCATCGACCTGCTGCGCAACAACAACCTGGGCCAGGGGCAAATTACCATTGCCGACCCCCCCGTGCAGACTGGTAACGGTATTGAGTACACCATTTATTTAACCAATACCGATACCGTTGGCGTCACCGACGTAGTGGTATGCGACCAGATTCCGGCAGGGACGACTTTTAACCCCGATGGCTATGGGCCGGGCCTGGGCATTGAGGCGATCGCATCCTCTAGCCCGCCGGGGCCAGCAGTCACTTACACCAGCGCTGCCGATGGCGACCCTGGCACCTTCTTTCCGCCGGGGGCAGCCCTGCCTGCGGTCTGTGGTGCTAACCAAAACAACGGCGCTGTGGTGGTAACGGTGGGCCCTGTAAACGCTAACCAGGTTGGGCTCATTCGCTTTCAAACCACCGTGAACTAATCGTCACCTCATCCTACGCAGAACGGCTGGCCAATAGGGTCAGCCGTTTTAGTATGAGGGCTAGGTCGTGGGCAAATATAGGGCGCGTTGCTGGGGTCAGAGGTGGAATGTGGACAAAGAGGGCTTGGACGGGCCAGCGATGCTGGGCGATCACCTCCAGTAGCCGGTAATACAGGTGGTTGCAGACGTAGGTGCCCGCGTCGTCGCTAACACCGCTGAGGTGGGTGTTGGCCAGCAGTGCCGCCAACGGCAGAGAACTCTGTAGCGCTATATCCTTTCCTTTGCCGTAGCGCTCTAAGTGCAGGTGGCTACGACCCTCGGCCATGCCGCAGCACACCACCACCGGCGATCGCAGTTCGACCAGCTTAGCCATCACTCGAATGGGGGCCAGCTCAAAGCTGACCGGGATGTGGCGCAGCACAGTGGTGCCGGGAGGAATCTGCTGCTGCTGTTGCAGATAAGCAACCAGATCGTCGGCGGCGTTGGATGGCTGATGGGCCCGCCAGGGAGCGAAGGTGGTGAGGAGCATGGGAGGGGTGAGGGAGGTGGGGAAGATAAGGGAGTGGCAGAGTAATAAGCTAGTTTTGAATCTTAAGGGTTGAGTTTTGCATGTACAGAAAGCATTCAAACTCAACCCTTAAAACTTTCCTCCACCCCCTACCCATCCACCCTCTACCCATCCCCAGGTAGGATAGAGTCTGTAGAAACCCCGACGCCAGAGCGCAGGAGCATGTATGGCTAATATTGCCGTGATTGACTACGACATGGGCAACCTGCACTCGGCCTGCAAAGGTTTGGCACTGGCGGGGGCAACACCGCAGATCACTGACGTGGTGGCCGATCTAGAGGCCGCCGATGCCCTGGTGCTACCCGGCGATGGGGCCTTTGACCCAGCGATGCGGCACCTGCGCGAGAAGGGACTGGTGGAGCCGATTAAAGCGGCGATCGCAGCGGGCAAACCGTTTCTCGGCATCTGTCTGGGCCTACAGCTGTTGTTTGACGGCAGTGATGAAGGCATAGAGCCAGGGCTGGGCATCATTCCCGGACGCATTAAGAAGTTTCAGAAAGAGCCCGACATTGCGATCCCCCATATGGGCTGGAACCAGCTGACGCTGACGCAGCCCCAGTGCCCGCTGTGGCAAGGGGTGAGCGATGGCGACTGGGTGTACTTTGTGCACTCCTACTATGCTGAGCCGAGCAACCCGGCGGTGAATGCGGCGACAACAACCCACGGCACCCAGACGGTGACAGCGGCGATCGCCCAAGACAACATCCTCGCCATGCAGTATCACCCTGAAAAGTCTGCCCCCGCTGGCCTGGTCATGCTGGCCAACTTCGTTGCCCTGGTAAAAGCTCAAACCCCTATGGCTGTTGCCTAGCCATGCTGCGTATTTACGGCAATCGCGCCCTTAAAACCCTGCCCGGTCTAGACACCCGCCCCACTGCGGCACGGGTGCGCGAGGCACTATTCAACATCTGGCAGGGTCGCATTGCCGACTGCCGCTGGCTTGATCTGTGCACGGGCAGCGGTGCGATGGGGGCCGAGGCACTGTGTCGCGGCGCGGCAGAAGTGGTAGGGATTGAGAAGTCGCCGGATGCCTACACCATTACCCGCGAAAACTGGCAAAAAGTGGCTCAGCCCGACCAAACTTTCAGCCTGTTTCGCGGCGATGTGGTGAAGCAGCTATCACGGCTGCACAGGCAACCCTTCGACTGCATTTACTTCGACCCGCCCTACGACAGCGAGCTGTACCTGCCTGTTCTTGAACGGGTGGCGAGCCTAAGTCTGCTTCAGCCCACGGGCGAGATTGCTGTGGAGCATCGACCCGATGCCTGGGTTCCGATTGCTATTCCTGGGCTAGAGTTGGTGCGGCAAAAGCACTACGGCACAACCCATCTGGCGTTTTATGCCCCTGAGGCACCCACTGCTTAAATTCAGTAGACCCAAACACGCTTTCTTGCAGTAATCTAGCCCTCCCCCTAAATCCCTCTCCCAAGCTGGGAGAGGGACTTTGAAGTCTGGTTCCGGCTTCCCTCACGTCTCTGGGAGAGGGGCCGGGGGTGTCGCTTGCTTCCCACAGGGTGGGCTGCGGGAACTTTCGAACTACTGAAACTACCTCTAATAACATTCAAACGTTTGAACGTTTTCAAGAGAAACGTCTCAACTAGATAACATACAGTGAGCTCTGTCTAGAGCATGGGGATAAATGCTTTACAGCCAATGTTTTGGGTAAGGGCGGCCGGGAATCCAACGGCTAAAGGCCACCGTACAGAGCACTAGCAAGACCGCCCCGGTCAACACGGGGGTAAAGACAAAATCCCAAGAGGCATTGCTCATGACGCCCACTAGGGCGACGGCTCCCCCAGGGGGATGCAGGGTGTGGGTGAGCTGCATCAGCTGAATAGCGGTGGCCACTGCTAGGGCCATCACCCAGGGCGCAGTGCCAAAGAGACTGACGCAGGCGACGCAGACCACCCCTCCGACCACGCATCCGCCAATTACGTTGCGGGGCTGGGCTAGGGGGCTTTCGGGCACGGCAAACACCAGTACCGCTGTAGCCCCAAAGGGAGCGGCAATTAAGGGATAGCCGGTGTAGACCGTGAGGTAGGCCAAAACGGCAATACCCACAAAGCTGCACAGGTAGGAGGTCAAAATTTGCCCGTGAGTGAACCGGGGCTGATGGGACGAGGGGCGCAACAGCCTCAGGGTTCGAGGTGCAGGTCGATAGTTAAGCTGTCTCATGGTGGTGTCCGCTGTTAGCCCTAAACCGCCTAAATGCTCAACGCAGTCGATAAGCAAAAATACTCTGGAAGTATTTTGTCATATTTTGCTGACATGGTCACAGAAATGTAGCTAAAGGCACAGAAATTAGAGGCTTTTGGGCGAGCTGCATTGGGCGATCGCGTCTTCTATGCCTGCAATCTCAATAATCGGGCTAGAGCAGCGATCGCACGACAATGCCGCGCAGCAGCACTAGCCCCTGCGCTCAGCGAATTATGGTGTTCTCAATTGCTCTCAGACAAACCCTCGAAGGTGGTTAGCCCGCGATCGCAGCCACCCGCAACGGTTCTCCCGTCAGGCTAAAGGGGCGCACCTCGGTGATCTTGACTGGCACAAGTTCGCCCTTCAGCAGTGCAATATCGCCGGGGAAAAAGGCGAGGCGGTTGCCGCGAGTGCGACCCATCACCTGGGTAGGGTTCTTAGGATTGGCGGCTTCGACTAGCACTTCTTCAATACGGCCCGCGTAGCGCTGCGATCGCTCCGCCGCCTTCGTATTCACTAGGTGATTTAACCGCTGGAGGCGATCGGCCTTCACCTCTTCAGAGAGCTGGTTTTCCCACAGGGCGGCGGGGGTGCCGGGGCGGGGAGAATAGGCCGCTGTGTTGAGCTGGTCAAAGGCGATGTCGTTGACTAAATCCATGGTGCGCTGAAACTGTTCTTCGGTTTCGCCGGGAAAGCCGACGATCGCATCGGCACTAAGGGCGGCGTCGGGCAGGTAGCGACGCACGGTGTCAATGATGCGGCGATATTTTTCGTGGGTATAGCCTCGCGCCATCGCCTTCAGCACGTCGTTGTCGCCTGACTGAAAGGGAATATGGAAGTGCTCGCACACCTTGGGCAGCTCAGCGCAGGCGCGAATTAGTCGCTCGGTAAAGTAGCGGGGGTGGCTGGTGGCAAAGCGAATGCGCTCAATGCCGGGCACATCGTGGACGAAATACAGCAGGTCGGTGAAGGTGTGCTGGTGCCGCCCGTCGGCGGTAGAGCCGGGCAGGTCGCGGCCGTAGGCATCAATGTTTTGCCCTAGCAGAGTCACTTCTTTAAAGCCCTGGCGGCCTAGTTCCTCCATCTCGGCGCGGATGGCCTCTGGCGTGCGCGACTGCTCGATGCCGCGTACCCCCGGCACGACGCAGTAGGTGCAGCGCTCGTTGCAGCCGTAGATTACATTCACCCAAGCAGTGATGGTGCTGTCGCGCCGGGGCTTGGTAATGTCTTCCATGATGTCCACCTCTTCGGTGGCAACGACCTGGTTGCCGTCGAACACCTGCTCTAGCAGGTCTTGCAGACGGTTGGCGTGCTGTGGCCCCATCACCAGGTCGAGTTCGGGCACCCGGCGCAGCAGGGCTTCGCCTTCTTGCTGGGCGACGCACCCGGCCACAATTAACGTCAGGTCGGGGTTTTCGTGCTTGCGTCTGGCCTGGCGACCCAGGTAGGAGTAAACTTTTTGCTCGGCGTTGTCGCGAATGGTGCAGGTGTTGTAGAGCACCACGTCGGCGTCGTAGGGGTCGTCGGTCCAGGTGAGGCCCATGGTGTCGAGAATGCCAGCCATACGCTCGGAGTCGGCCTTGTTCATCTGGCAGCCGAAGGTGGTGATGTGATATTGACGAGCAGAACCGGCCATAGGTTTAGGCTTTGGGAGTAGCAACAACGCAGTTTCCCATTTTAGCGCTATGGCTCTGCATCCTTTCGCCTGTGAGAGCGATCTGAGGTTAATAAGGGCACTTATGATGCCTGAACCAGGTCGCCGTCAGGCAAATGCCAACAAGCTTGTAGGGTGCATTCGCGCAGCAATGCACCACTCAGAGTATCTACCGCTCCTCCCGCAAATACCGATGCACACTTGAAAACGCCCAATCCGTTGGGCACTCTACCAACCCATGCTTCACCGGGTTGTTGTGAATGTACTCACAATGGCTCACAAAATCCTGCTCATTTCGAATGCAGCTTTCCCAATAGCGCCTCTGCCACAAATTTCCTTCCCTACGCCGCTCTCCCGATGGGCTTTTCTCAGATGGCAGCGTTAACTCCTGGCCGCAAGCTTTTGTCACCATCAGCTTGATCAACCGCCACCGCTTAGCGTAGTCGACATCCTTGTCAGGCAATGTCCAAATGCAATGAAAATGGTCGGGCAAGAGCACAAAGGCATCAATGGTAAAAGGATACTTCTGCCGCACTGTGATGATGGCATGACGTAAGGACTGCCTGCCCAAGTCGGTACAGAGCCAGGGATAGCGTTGATAGGTAACGTGGGTGAAGAAGAAGCTGCCGCCGGGTTGGTAGCAACGTCGGTAGTCGGGCATGGAAGCGAGGGATGCACTTTGTATCAAAGTGCCCAACGGTGGGTGGAACCTCAAAGTGGTGCATTGCTGCGCGAATGCACCCTACGGTTGGTGAAGATCGCGGAGCCTCGCCTGAGTGCTACGCACCCTAAAGCTGATCGTGGTCTTGGTTTTTGAGCGTATTGCCCAATGGAGAGAATAGGCGATCGCCTCAATGCAACCTGCTGAGCTTGCCTGGCTGATAGGAAGGTTAGGCCAACCAGAGCAGCTTAAATTTAATCGTGGGTAATGCCATTTTCTTCAGTGAGCCCTAATTATTCTTTCCTGTGCTTTTTCGCAAAGCTTTTGGCCAGTTCACTGCCATTTGCGCGCTTATCTACTCCAAAAGAGCAATAATTAGATTGTGGCTTTAGGATTTCTTCAAATGCCGTGATTAAGTCAAAAAGAACTTGCGGTGTACCCCATTGTTTGTTGCGAACCTGAAAAATCCAATCAAGCATTTCCGCACTACTATTTATTTCTTCCAAATCAATTTCATACCCTTCAACCGTATGATTCAGCGTGAGATTACTTGCATTAAAATTCCAATCGCCCCATCTCATAAGCTTTCTAGCCTTTTTCCTTGTTATTCAAAAAAACACACATTCAAAATACCATAAAAGCCTATTTTTACCACTAAGAGTAGTTAGTGATAAAAATAGGCAATCGCTCCAGTGAAAACTGTTGAACTTGTCCGGCTTTAAAGAATTGGGCTAACTAGAGCAGCTTGAATTTGTCTACCCTACTTGCTACTAAAATTTGCCTATGAAGAAATGCTCAATTGTTAGGCGAAAGGTGATGTAGGAAACAGGTAATCCAGCCAAGAATCCTATTACTGCTGTTGGAGCAGTAATAATATCCATGTCAATTCCCGCTGCCCCTAAAATCACGCCCATAAAGAAGCCACAGACGAATCCAAAAATTATGCCAATGATTGTCGATATTAAGTAAAAAAAATAACCATGCAACAAAATAATCGGACTCTTTAATTAATGTCTTTCTCATAGTTGCAACTCAATATCACTAACTTTTTTATGAAAACGAGACAAGCTTTATCTATGCAGAGCAAGCACTACGCAAACTCATCATGCAAGAAATACTACACCTAGCTAGGCGGCACCATATAAGATCACATCGGTCTTGCTTAAGAGTATTCCCCAAGTACATGTAATATCTCTGTTCCTTATATTGAGATTTCTCGATAGCAGAGTATTAATGTTCAGGCATAGCTAAGACCTTGGACTGGCAAGACTCAGACTCAACTAGGCTCAATCAGGTTGTTTTAAAAGTTGAAGCATTTATCCTATCAATTAGGTGGATTTGTCCTGCTCGTTGATCTCACCTTTCAGCATTTCGCCTAAGTAAAGATAGACAAAACTTGCTGCTGCTTCGTCACTTAAGTCTTTTAGAGCTTCTACAATATCCGCTACTGTCTCTGCGGTGGGGTCACGTTCTTCGTGGAACCACTTGTAGATAGCCGATCGCTGCAAACCCATTTTGACGGCGAGGCTATTTTGGCTAATGCCGTACTGCGTGAGGACTTCCCGTAGCGCTTTTCCTGCTCTTCCCATGCCCCCATCGTCCCAAAGGAGCAGAGCATCGTAAATGTAATCGCAAGAGATGACATGGGATGCGCAGATGCTATATGATGCACTTGTCATCTTAAGCGATTACATAAAGGTGTCCTTATGCCGCAAGCGTTTATTCCTTCGGTCTTGTCCAATCCCGCTCTGCAAGTCACCATCGAACCCGCTGCTGAGCCGGGGCGCGAGGTCATTCGCATCTTGGTCATCGGCAGCACCCACGGCGTTGAGCGCATCCTCCACGAACTCTATCGCCTCGGTTTTGCCGAAGTGCGCGAGTGGAGCAAGCCCCAACCCACCGGGCGCATCAACGAAATCATGCGCGTACTCACCCGCTACGTGTTAGCGGAGTAGAGCGAGTGGGTTGAGGTCAGCGTTTCCTTTTCGACGTCCCTAGCTCATTTGCTCAAAGTAGCTGTCGAGAAACCCTAGGGCATGGTTGCGGAGTTCAAAGTACTCTTTGGATTCGCGCAGGGCAGTGCGATCGCGCGGGTGCTTAAACGGCACCTCCAAAATTTCGCCAATGTGGGCATTGGGGCCATTGGTCATCATCACAATGCGATCGGCCATATAGATAGCCTCATCCACATCGTGGGTAATCATCATCACCGCCTGAGGGTTGCGCTCCCAGATATCCAACACCTGGCGCTGAAGGTGGCCACGGGTAAGAGCATCGAGAGCACCAAAGGGTTCATCCATCAGCAGCATCTTAGGCCGAATCGCCAGGGCGCGGGCAATGCCGACCCGCTGCTTCATACCGCCCGACAGCTCGTCAGGGTATTTCAAGGCTGCGTCGGTGAGGTTGACCATCGCCAGGTGTTCTTCGACCAGATCAGTGCGATCGCGGGGAGAAAGATGGTCGCACACTTCATTCACCGCCAGCCGCACATTCTCGCGCACTGTCAGCCAGGGTAGCAGCGAATAGTTTTGAAACACCATCATGCGATCGGCCCCTGGCTTTTTGATTGGTTTCCCTTCCAAAAACACCCCGCCTGAGGTGGCTTGCTCTAGGCCGCTGACAATCTTGAGCAGCGTCGATTTGCCACAGCCCGAGTGGCCAATAATAGCGATAAATTCGTTGGCGCCGACGGTGAGGTTGATGTTGTCGAGCACGACTGTGGGGTCGCCACCAGCGCTAGGGTAAGCCTTTACCAGGTCTTGAATGACCAAAAAATCGGTTCCAAGCTCAGCCTGCCGTTGCTCAGAGGGCTGTGAGTATTGACTTGACTTGACCATGGTTTTCTCCTGAATATTGCATCTAGAGCAAGGAAGACTGTTTGCGGGGCAGCGGGCTTAGCGTAGGGGGCCGGTTTAAAGATCTTGACATGTCAGCCCTTCAACCAGCCATCTCTCACCCCATATAGATCCGCTGGGGACGGTTAGCGCGAATCTCAAACCCGTTTAAATAGCCCACTGGGTCGCTGGGGTCATAAGCAAGACCGTCGATGAATAGCTCCCCAGGTTCTACCTTGTAGTCATCTGCTGGGCACTCAATGCCCATTTCCCCGGCGATATCTCGATATAAATCGGTGCGCCAGGCCTGCTTAGCTTTGGCTTCCGCATCGGCTGGAAACTCCTCGATTTGCCCCCAGCGGGTGGCCTGGGTCATCAGCCAGATTGACTGGGACTGCCACATAAAGGTGGAATGGTCGCCAGCTGGATGAGGCAGGTTCTCGGGCATTTTAAAGAAGACGGTGCTATCTGGCATTTGAAAAGTGCGATCTTTGCCATCAAAACCGCCGTAGTTGTAGTTACCCACCAAGGCAGGTTCCGTAAATTTAGGCTTTGCCCCAGTAAATGATCGAGCCGAGATAATCTCTGCGACTTCGGTGCGATTGGCCGGGTCGTCGCAGTAGCGGCAGGCCTCGATCATCGCCTTGACGAGGGAGCGGTAGGTTTTAGGATTTTCGTTGATGAAATCTTCCATCACCGCCAGCACCCGGTCGGGGTGCCCCTGCCACACCTCTTTGCCGTGGGCAAAGGTAAAGCCGACATCCTCGTTGCCGGTGATGGCGCGAGTATTCCACGGCTCGGCTACCATGTAAGCCTGCATGGCCCCAATGCGAATATTGGAGACCATCTGCGGCGGCGGACTGATAATGATGCGGAACGTTTCTACCGGGTCAACCCCTGCCGCTGCTGAGATGTAGCGAATGAAGTATTCGTAGATAGCTGAACTAAGCACCGCGGCCCAGACCTTTTGAGATGTGGGTATGCTGTCAAAATAGCCCCGAAAATCGCGACCAAAGGCCTCCAGATCGCCATTATATTCCCGCCAGGGGCGCAGGCCATAATCCCACATGGCGCGGTTCATGGTCATGGCGTTGCCGTGTCGGTGAATGGTCAGGGCCGCACACATGGGAGCCTGGGGAGCACCCTCGGCTCCAACGCGAGCATTGGTGACGGCCCCAGAGACTACCGGGGATGCGTCAAGCCGCCCAAAGATGACGGCATCGCGGGAGGTGCCCCAGCTGGCCTCGCGGTTGAGGGCAACCGTCAGCCCGTATTTGTGAAAAAAGCCCTTGGCCTGGGCGATCGCAAACGGAGCGCAGTCATTAACGGGCACATAGCCCACCTTAATGTGGGACCGCTCTAAACTGGCCGGGTCAACCACCTGCTCAACGTTGGCGGCCTGAGCCGCCCCGCCGCTAGGTGATGGACTGCTCGATCGCAGCGCCTGACTACAGGCCGAAGCCGCTAGCCCCGCCGTAAACCCAGCCGCCCCTTGCAAGAGCGATCGCCGGTTGATCATCGTCATGGCTTTAATCCTTGTTGTCTGTGAAGTGTCAGAAGGGATTGGACTGACCAGCCGCGTTTGGCTGCCTACTCAAAACCTGCTTTTTAAAGAACTTGCTCAGCAGTGAACTGAGAGGTTTTGCCAGTTAGCTTGAAGGCTACATAGCTTTGGCAGGACGGTGGGTTGCCCAGCGCTCGAGCAGAGTGATGCCGTAGTCCAACACTAGGCCGGTGAGACCAATAACAACCACCGCCAAAAATACCGAGCTAAGGCTGAGCCGGTTCCATTCATCCCAAATAAAGAAGCCAATACCAATGCCGCCAGTGAGCATTTCAACTGCCACAATTACCAGCCAGGCGATCCCCAAGCTCAGCCGCAAACCCGTGAAAATATAAGGTAGGCTGGCTGGCCAAATAATCTTAGTCATCTGCCGCCAGCGGGGCATTTCTAGCACCTGCGCCACGTCTAAATAATCTTTAGGAACGCTGGCCACACCCAGGGCGGTGTTGATCACCGTTGGCCACAGGGAAGTGATAAAAATTACGAAAATAGCCGATGGATTGGCCAGGTTAAAGATTGATAGGGCAATGGGCAACCAGGCCACCGGAGACACCGGGCGAAACAGCTGCACGATGGGGTTGATGGCCATCATGGCGCGGGGCGATAGACCAATCCAAAAGCCGACTGGAATGGCCACTAGCGTGCCTAACAAAAACCCCAGCAGCACCCGCCGCAAACTGGCCAGCAGCAGCCAACCAATGCCCAAATTGCCCGGCCCGCGCCGGAAAAAGGGATTAAAGATGTAGTCGAGGTTGGCCATAAACGCTTGCCCAGGAGTAGGCATCAGCGTGGTGAAAAATGTGGCGACCACCCACCAAACCAGCAGCACGACGAGAAACGCGATCGCCGGTAAGACAATCCTTTCCAACGGAAAGCGAAATGGCGGCTTGACAGACTTGGTCTGCCCCGAACGGGCAGCCGCACGGGTGCGCAACTTGGGCTGCATGAAACACTCCTAGAGGCTAATCATGGACAGCGAACAAGCCGTGTTAACACGACTTAGGACACTGAAACAGCCAAACATTAGTAAAAATGCTGACGATTCAATCTCCCCTCAATGCCGACGAGGTTAGCTGACGGGCTAGGACTGAGAGATGTCCTCTTCCGATTACCCTCAATTTGGGTATTAAGAACTCGGAAATACGCCCCTTTACTGGTTCCCCCGCTCTTGCATACCCAGACACTTAAAGGCAAAAACCTAAAGACACAGGGTTAGCAGACTAGGCTGACTTGTTCGATTTACTGAGTTTAAGCGTAAGAATCTGAGCCTGTCAACTAGAAACTTAGCAGCACTCAATGTATCTATCCTAGGTAAAGAGCTGTTTTCTCTCAATAGCTTGACTTCTCCCTATTTAAAGGTGCAATGGAAATTAGCTCATGACTTATTTTGTTAACAATAATGATTCGTCAGCGCCAAACATTTGCTATAAGTAATGACTTATTGCTTAAAGAAGCACAGACTTTAATGCACTTAACATGAGTAATTACCTATTGATTGAAGGGACAAAGATTCCAGCAGAACGCAGTCATCTGTCGGTACTAGAAACCCAAAATCCATAGGTTTTTGAGCAGCGTTGGGCTATTCTAGCTACCGTACAAATGGGTACCTAGTCGCTCCGGTCTTCATTTGCCCTATGGCTCAGTCAAGCGTTACTTCTAAAGCCATTGTGCTGCTCTCGGGTGGTCTCGATTCGGCTACGGCCGCTGCCCAGGCGATCGCCGATGGCTATGACCTGGTGGCGCTGTCGTTTAACTACGGCCAGCGGCACCAGCGCGAGCTAGAGGCGGCGAAGGCTGTGGCGAAGCATTTTGCGATCGCAGACCACCACTTCATTGATGTCGACCTGGCCCAGTGGGGCGCGTCTTCTCTCACTGACCTAGCCCAGCCGCTGCTCCAGGAAGGCCTTGACGCGGGCATTCCCTCCACCTACGTACCGGGGCGCAACACGGTGTTTATTGCCCTGGCTTTGGCCTTGGCCGAAGCCAAGGGGGCCGAGGCGATCTACCTGGGCATCAACGCGGTGGATTATTCTGGCTACCCCGACTGTCGGCCTGAATATCTGGCCGCCTTTCAGCAGTTAGCTCAGCTCTCCTCAAAGGCGGGGCTAGAAGGTCATGCCCCCAAACTGGTTGCGCCTTTGGTGGTGGATTCTAAAGCAGATATTGTGCGTCGAGCGGTGGCTCTGGGAGTGCCGATCGAGCAAACCTGGTCGTGCTACCAGGGTGGTGCGGAGCCCTGTGGGCGGTGTGACTCTTGCCGTATTCGCGATCGCGCCTTAGTAGAAGCAGGCTATCCCCAGCTCGCCACCTCTACTGGCTAAAGACAGGTTCAACCGGGCGGGTACACCTTTGGCCTGCTCTTACCGCTAGCCTCCTGTCTTGGTTTCCTGGCGGGGACTCTAGGGGAATGTGGCACAGTGTAATAAGCTGCATGACAGTTGCTGCCTCATAACTAGGGGCAACGCTCTGTTTAACCCCCTCTGCACTTCCACCTATGCTCTGGCCTCGAATCATTAGCGGAATAGTGGCGATCGCGGTCGCCTTGGTCATGATTTTGCTGGGGGGCTGGTACTTCACCCTAGGCTTTGGGGTGCTGATTTTCTTGGGGCAGCTTGAAATTTTTGCCCTGGTAAAAGCCAAAGGCATCTTGCCGGCGGCCAAAACTACCCTAGTGGTAAGCCAGCTGCTGCTGATTACTGCCCACCTGTCGCCGCCCTTAGCCGACGCTCTGCTGCCGCTGAGCGGTACGTTTATCTGCTTTTATCTGCTGTTCCAACCCCAGGTGGCCACCATTGCCGATGTGGCAGCGTCTATTCTAGGCCTGTTCTACGGCGGCTATCTACCCAGCTTTTGGGTGCGCCTGCGCGACTTGGGCGACACCGCCACCACCCTGCCCCTGGGCGGCTTCTGGCCCGCAACCTGGCCCCCTGCCCTCGATAGCTTACCCTACGGTCTTGTCATCACTCTGCTAGCTTTTGCCTGCATTTGGGCTTCAGATATTGGGGCCTACACCGCTGGAAGAATTATTGGCCGCACCCCGCTGTCTAACATCAGCCCCAAGAAGACGGTTGAAGGGGCGGTCTTCGGCATGCTGGGCAGCATGGTAGTGGCATTGATTGGCAGTCACTGGTTGCAATGGCCTCTCTGGCCTGCCACTGGAGCTGCCCTCGGCCTAATGGTGGGCACATCCAGCCTGCTGGGTGACCTCACCGAATCGCTGATGAAAAGAGATGCCGGGGTCAAAGACTCTGGTGCTCTCATCCCCGGCCACGGCGGCATTTTAGACCGCACCGATAGCTATGTGTTTACAGGCGCACTGGTGTACTTTTTCGTCACCCTACTGCTGCCCCTGCTGTCAGCGAGTTAGCGGCCCCGCTGCTCCCAAAAGTTCAACTCTTGGCGAATGCGATCGCGCTCTTCCACACTGGCGAATCGCAGTTGGTGACGCAGCTCTCCAATCACCTGGCGACGCTGGCTAGACGATTGCTTATCCATAACTTTCCTTCAAAAACTGTAGCTATAACTACAGTTTAGAGAGCAATGTTCCGGGTCTTACTTTCTATTACAAATCTTTGAATGGTCAACCAACGCCAACATTTGCTCACTAGCCTACCACCATGGTCGAATCAGCAGGGTTTGGCTCGGGCAGCTGCGCCGTAATCAGTGCCGCCGCCAGCACAAACAAGCTCGACACCCACAGGCACCCCACTAGCCCAAACCACTGGTAAAACAGCCCTGAGGTAATCGTCCCCAGCAGTCGCCCGCCCGAGTTTGCCATGTAATAGAAGCCCACATTGAGGCTGACATCGCGATCTTCGGTGTAGGCCAGCACCAGGTACGAGTGCACCGCCGAGTTAAAGGCAAACACAACGCCAAAAACCACAAGTCCGCCGGTCACGGCAATGTCGCCCCGCACCCCAGCCATCAGCGTCAGCGCAATCAGGGCTGGAATGGGCGTCAAAATGGATGTCCAAAACAGAATGGTCTTGGCCTTGGGCACCACCTTGCCGGTGCTGTCTTTGCGCAAAAGTTGCGGTGCCAAAAACTGCACCATGCCGTAGCCAATTACCCAAAGAGCCATGTAGCTGCCCACCTGCATAAACCGCCAGCCCAGCGCCTCATACAAAAACACCGGCAGCGCCACTACAAACCACACATCCCGCGAGCCAAACAAAAAGAACCGCGCCGCCGACAGCACATTGATCGCTTTGCTCTTAGAAAACAGCTGCTTGAAGGGCACTTTTTTGCCGATTTTGCCCATACCCGCAGGCAGGAGCGAGCCCGATAGCAAAATCACCCCCAGCACGGCCGCCTGGCTCAGTAGCGCTGGGCGAAAGCCCACCCCCTCTAGCAGGGCGGCCCCGACGAAAAATCCCACCCCTTTTAGCGCGTTCTTTGACCCGGTGAGCACCGCCACCCACTTAAACAGGCGCGATGCTGCTTCCTTGGGCACCACCAAACGAATGGCGCTCTTAGAACTCATTTTGGTGAGGTCTTTGGCGATGCCCGAGAAGGCCTGAGCCGCCATTACATAGCCCACCTGCACCGGCACCCCCCAGTCGGGGTTCAAGCAGCTCAGCATTACCAGGGCAAAAATTTGCAGGGCAATGCCGCCGTAGAGGGTTTGCCGAATGCCCACTTGGGAACCAATCCAGCCACCGAAGAAATTCGTCACCACGCCAAACACTTCGTAGAAGAGAAACAGCATGGCGATCGCAAAGGGGCTATACCCCAGCACGCGGAAGTGCAGCAGCACCAGCATCCGCAGGGCACCGTCGGTGATGGTAAAGCCCCAGTAGGCGGCGGTGATGATCGCGTAGTTGCGCAGGCTCTCGGGTTTGAAGGTGGAGGACATGGGGAGTGGATGGGTGGGCGAGTAGATGGGTGGATGAGTAGCCGTAGGGTGCATTCGCGCAGCAATGCACCACAGAGTTCAGGTCAAGAAAAGAGAAAATGTTCGCTGAGCCCTATCTTTTGAGGACTAGGTCTATAGGCTCTGCGCTACCTTGCGAGCCAGTTCCGCCATGCGGCAGGAGTAGCCCCACTCGTTGTCGTACCAGGCGAGAATTTTTACCTGGGTGTCGTCCACGACCATAGTGGAGAGGGCATCGACGATCGAGGAGCGGGGATCGTCTTTGTAATCCACCGATACTAAGGGGCGGGTTTCGTAGCCTAAAATTCCTTTGAGCGAGCCATCGGCGGCGGCTTTGAGGAGAGAATTGACTTCTTCGACGGTGGTGGGGCGATCGACTTCAAACACGCAGTCGGTAAGGGAGGCATTGAGCAGGGGTACCCGCACCGCTAGGCCGTTGAGCTTGCCTTTGAGTTCGGGGTAGATCAGGGCGATCGCTGTCGCCGATCCCGTCGTTGTTGGAACTAGCGACATGCCTGTGGCGCGGGCACGGCGCAGGTCTTGATGGGGAGCATCCACAATGGTCTGCGTGTTGGTGTGGTTGTGAATGGTGGTGATCACCCCGTGGCGAATGCCCAGCCCTTCGTGGATCACTTTGACTATGGGGGCCAGGCAGTTGGTGGTGCAGGAGGCGGCCGTCAGTAGGTGATGTTCTGCTGGGTCGTAGAGGTGATCGTTGATGCCGTAGACCACGTTGAGCGCGCCTGCTTTGACCGGGGCGGCAACAATTACTTTCTTAACGCCGTGGTCGTAGTAAGGGGCCAAGGATTCTACAGTGCGAAACTTGCCGGAGCACTCCAGCACCAGGTCTACGCCATAGTCGGCCCAGGGCACCTCATTGGGAGAAGCACCGCTGCTGAAGCTGAGGGGAATGCCGGCGATCGCAATTTTTTCAGAGCTAACGGCTTCGACTTCCGCTGCCCAACGACCGTGGACCGAATCAAATTTGAGTAGATGCGCCGCAGACTCAGGGCCGCCTTTGACTTCGTTGATGTGAACGAATTCCAGCTCAGGTAGGGCCCAGCCCGCTCGCAACACCAGCCGCCCAATGCGGCCAAATCCGTTTACAGCAACCCTGACCATTCCTAAACCCTCTGGATCGAACGATGGCGAATAGAAGCAAGAAACTAGCTGTAGCGCTTTGCACACAGCCTCATTTCAAAAAATATTGATGCTTTATTATTTCAAGAAAAGTTGATGTGTCAAGTTATGCAGACTACATCTCCCTGGGCTTTGGGGTCTCAAACGCCGCGCTGCTTCTTCAGCAGCGCGGCTAGGGTTAGCTGGCGAGTACGGTCAATTGTAGTCACATCTGTTCTAAATCACGGCGGGTGTCTAGATGGTGCAGACCACAGCGCAACCCCTCAGTTTTGAAGACTTTATCGATCAATACCCCTGCGATGGCGGGCGCTACGAGCTGATTGAAGGCGAGGTGGTTGAGGTGCGTCCCACGGGTGCCCATGGAGACATTGGTGGGTTTATTGCCCTCAAGCTTGGTGTTCTAATTGACCAGTTAGAGTTGCCGTTAACAATTCTTCGCACCTGCGTAGTGAAACCCCTGCGGCCCAATGCGGGCTACATTCCCGATGTGGCCGTGCTCGATCGCACTCAACTCCAGCACGAGCCCCTGTGGGAAAAATCGTTTACGGTCTGCAACGGCGCGACGGTCAAGCTGGTAGTAGAGGTGGTCAGCACCAACTGGCGGGACGACTACGGTCTCAAGCTGGCTGACTACGAGGCTATGGGCATCGCAGAATACTGGATCGTGGACTTCCGCGCCCTGGGGGCCGCACGGGTGATTGGCCAGCCGAAGCAGCCCACAATCACACTCTGTACCCTAGGGACCGATGGCTATCAGCTAGAACGATTTACTGGAAATGATCTACTGGTTTCACCGACCTTTGCAGCGTTGAGGTTGACAGCGCAGGACATCTTTAGAGCTGGCGCAGAATAGCCAGTTTTCTTTGCACCTCACTCGGGTTGATTGCCGTAGCCGCCACCGCCCGGTGTGGCTATTCGAATGCAGTCTCCCGCATCTAGGGCTATGGTGGCCTGCCCCGGCAAAGCCTCCACTTGGCCATCGGCGCGAATCACCTGGTTTTCTCCCACATCCCCTGGCTGTCCTCCGGCCAAGCCAAAGGGCGGTACTAGCCGATGGTTAGAGAGAATTGCGGCCGTCATCGGTTCGCGAAATTCCACTGTGCGCACAATGCCGTTGCCGCCAGCGTATTCTCCTGCTCCGCCGCTGCCCTGGCGAATGCAGAATTCTCTCAGCAGCACCGGAAAGCGCCATTCCAGGACCTCGGGGTCGGTCAACCGCGAGTTGGTCATGTGGGTATGCACCGCATCGGTGCCGGGGAAGCCGGGGCCAGCCCCCGAGCCGCCGCAGATAGTTTCGTAGTACTGATGGCGATCGCTGCCAAAGGTGAAGTTATTCATGGTGCCTTGAGAAGCGGCGATCGCACCCAAAGCCCCATACAGCGCATCGGTCACCGCCTGAGACACCTCCACATTACCCGCCACCACTGCCGCTGGGTAGTGTGGGTTTAACATGGACCCCTTTGGGATGACAATTTCCAGCGGTTTGAGGCAGCCCGCGTTGAGGGGAATGTCGTCATCCACCAGTGTTCTAAACACGTAGAGCACCGCTGCTTTGCACACCGCTGTCGGCGCGTTGAAATTGCTGGGCCGCTGGGGGGAGGTTTCAGAGAAGTCAATCTTGGCGCAGCGTCCCTCGCGATTCACGGTGACCTGCACGGCAATCTGACTGCCGTCATCCATTGGGTAGGTAAACTGGCCGTCGTGGAGGCGATCGATCACCCGCCGCACGCATTCTTCGGCGTTGTCCTGCACATGCTGCATGTAGGTCTGCACCAGCGCTAAACCATAGTGATCCACCAGCTTTTGCAGCTCTTGCGCTCCCTTTTCATTAGCCGCGATTTGGGCCTGCAAGTCAGCGACATTCTGCGTTGAGTTCCGCACAGGGTAGGGGGCCGTCGTCAGGATTTCTAACAGCTCAGACTCCAGAAACCTCCCCCGATCAACTAGTTGCACATTGTCGAGCAGCACGCCCTCTTCCTCAATCGAAGTGCTGTTCGAAGGCATCGAGCCAGGGGTAATGCCGCCGATGTCGGCGTGGTGACCGCGAGAAGCGACGTAGAACTGTGGATGAGTGGATGAGTGGATGGGTGGATGGGTGGATAGAGTTTGAGATGGTTTTGGATTCTCCTCTGTCCCCGACTGGGCGATATAGGCGTGGGGCTCGGCCAAAAAGACTGGAGTGATAACGGTTATATCCGGCAAATGGGTGCCGCCGTTGTAGGGGTTGTTTTGCAGATACACATCGCCCGGTTTGAGGTCAGCACCCTTGGCCTCGATTAAACTCCGCACGCTTTCGCCCATCGACCCCAGATGCACAGGAATGTGGGGCGCGTTAGCCACCAGTTGACCATTTTGGTCAAACACCGCGCAGGAGAAATCCAGACGTTCTTTGATGTTGACCGAGTAGCTAGTGTTTTGCAGCGTGATTCCCATTTCTTCGGCCACGGCGCGGAAGAGGTTGTTGAAGATTTCGAGTAGAACAGGATCAGGCAAGTTTGAATTTTGTTCGCGCAGCGTCTCCGGAGAAGTTTTGAATTTTGAATTCCCAACTCCTATTGCCTGTCCTCTCACCTCCTTCTTCAAAATCAAATGCCCCTTTGTTGCCAGAGTTGCCCTCCAACCCGGCTCCACAACATTGGTGCCCGTCGCCTCGATGATGAGGGCCGGGCCTGCGATCGCATCCCCTGGGCACAAATCATCGCGGTGGTAGACGGGGGTGTCGTACCAGGTATCAGCGGTGTAGACAGACACGCTGGTTTTAGGCAGCAGCGGCGTAGTGCGAGTTTTTTGAATGTCGGGTTCGTCGGGGCTGTGGGTTTGGCCAATGGCTTCGACTGCAGCGGTATCAACAATGAGAGTTTTATTCTCCTGGGCGAAACCGTAGCGCTGGCGGTGCAGAGTGGTGAACTGCGATCGCATCGCCTCCACCCCCGCAAAATCTACCGGCAGCACCGAATCTGTCCCTTCGTACTTCAGCAATAGCCGAGGCAAAACTTGGGGCAATTTTGAATTCTCCGGTTCCCCTCTTTCTCCGGGAGAGGGGCTAGGGGAGAGGGCCTCAAACCCCTGCTGACGCAATTCCTCCAGTCCCTTTTTAGCCAGAGACTCTACCACCTGCTGAATCTGCGGCAGCGTAGCCTCATCTAGGGGTAGTTCTACAGATTGCTCGTTTAGCGATCTCACATCTGCCAGCCCCATGCCGTAGGCCGACAACACCCCAGCGTAGGGATGCAGAAACACCTCGGTCATGCCCAGGGCCTCAGCAATCAGGCAAGCGTGCTGGCCTCCGGCCCCGCCAAAGCTGCACAGTACATATTCAGAAACGTCGTAGCCCCGCTGCACGGAAATCTTTTCGATGGCGTTAGCCATTTTCTCCACCGCAATGGCAAGAAATCCAGCGGCGACCTGTTCGGGGCTACGAGCATTCCCAGTGGCAGCGTGGATTTCCTCTGCCAGGGCCGCAAACTGCTCGCGTACCACCGCTGCATCGAGCGGCAGATCGCCCCCCGGCCCAAACACATGGGGGAAAAACTCGGGCTGGAGTTTGCCCACCATGATGTTGCAGTCGGTTACCGCCAGCGGTCCACCATGGCGATAGCAGGCTGGCCCCGGATAAGCCCCTGCCGACTCTGGCCCCACCCGATAGCGGCTGCCGTCAAAGCTCACGATCGAGCCGCCCCCCGCCGCCACCGTGTGAATCGCCATCATTGGTGCCCGCAGCCGCACCCCCGCCACCTCGGTTTCAAAGGTGCGCTCGTACTCGCCTCGATAGTGCGACACATCCGTTGAGGTGCCGCCCATGTCAAAGCCAATCATGCGATCGTACCCGGCCTGGCGGCTGGTCTGCACCGCCCCCACTACGCCCCCGGCAGGGCCAGAGAGAATGCTGTCTTTGCCCTGAAACAGCGCCGCATCCGTTAGGCCACCATTGGACTGCATGAACATAAGGCGGGGTGAGGAAGGAGGGGAGGCATGGGACTGCTTGTTCTCCCCCATCTCCCCCACCGCCAACTGCCCTGCCACCCGATCTACATAGCGCCTGAGAATTGGCGACAGATAAGCATCCACTACCGTCGTGTCGCCTCGGCTGACAAGCTTAATTAACGGGCTCACCTGGTGAGAGAGGGAGACTTGGGTAAAGCCAACCTGGCGGGCGAGGTCCCCTAAGCGCAGTTCGTGAGCAGGGTAGCGATAGCCGTGCATGAGAACAATGGCACAGGCGCGAACTCCAGCATCGTAAGCTCGCTGAAGTTCCTGGGTGAGTCGAGCTTCCTCCTCAGCGCTTAAAGCAATTAAAACTTCGCCCTGGGCGGTGAGGCGTTCGTTGACTTCGATCGCCTGCTCGTAGAGCATTTCGGGCAGCTCAATGTGGCGAGCAAAGATGTTAGGGCGATTTTGGTAACCAATGCGCAGAGCATCTTTAAAGCCCTGGGTGGTAACGAGGAGGGTGCGATCGCCCTTCCGCTCCAGCAGTGCATTGGTGGCTACGGTTGTCCCCATTTTTACCGCCTCGATCAGCTCAGCCGGAATCATTTCCCCTGGCCCTAACCCCAGCAGATCACGCATGCCTTGAATAGGGGCGTCGGCGTAGCGATCGGGGTTTTCGGATAGCAGCTTATGGACGATAATCTGTCCATCGGAGCGACGAGCCACAATGTCGGTAAAGGTGCCGCCGCGATCGATCCAAAATTGCCAGCGGTTGGGCAAGGGCTGTAGGGTCATAGCGTAAAGGAGTGGGAAACTTGAGACGGGCTTCAGGCTTCATTGTGAACTACCGCTAAACTCGGCGAGCAGGCGGTTGTCGCTGGCAGACTCCCGATGTCAGACTCGTGGCAATGGGGATAGGCCATCTACATTCAGTGCTGATGTAATTTTTATCTGAGCTCAACCCTATGGATACTCAATCTAAAATCTATGTAGCCGGTTCCCGTGGCCTTGTAGGCAGCGCCCTGGTGAGAACCCTCAAGGCTCAGGGTTATGAAAATTTGGTATTGCCCTCAAGCCAAGAGCTTGACCTGCGCAGCCAGGCAGCAGTGGATGAGTTCTTCGCCCAAGAAAAGCCTGACTACGTCTTTCTGGCGGCGGCTAAGGTGGGTGGCATTCATGCTAACAACACCTATCGGGCCGAGTTTCTCTACGACAATTTGATGATTGAGGCCAACATCATCCACAGCGCCTACCAGCACGGCGTGCAAAAACTGCTGTTTTTGGGGTCATCCTGCATTTACCCGAAGCTCTGCCCGCAGCCAATGAAGGAAGATTACCTGCTGACGGGTTTTCTAGAGCCGACCAATGAGCCCTATGCGATCGCCAAAATTGCCGGCCTCAAGCTCTGCGAAAACTACTGCCGTCAGTACGGGGTGAACTTTATCTCGGCCATGCCCACCAACCTCTACGGGCTCAACGACAACTTTGATCTGGCCAATTCCCACGTGCTGCCCGCGCTGATGCGCAAGTTCCACGAGGCCAAAGTCAATGGTGAGCCCACCGTCGCCGTGTGGGGCACCGGCACCCCCCTGCGCGAGTTTCTGTATGTTGATGATTTAGCCGACGCCCTAGTGTTTTTGATGAACAACTACAACGACGTAGATTTCGTCAACGTCGGCACCGGCCAAGAGGTTTCAATCAAAGAATTAGCCCTCACTATGAAAGCCGTGGTCGGCTATGAAGGCGACCTAGTGTTTGACACCACCAAGCCCGACGGCACCCCGCGCAAACTGCTCGACGTCTCGCGCCTCAACGCAGCGGGCTGGCAGGCTAAAACCGACCTTAAAACTGGTATCGAGCAGACCTACGCTTGGTTTTTGCAGAGCTACGACTCGCTCCGGGGCCGAACTGCCGCTTAGGGTCGTGGTGCCTCTTCAGGCGGGCTCGCATTTGCCGCTGCGAATCAACCCCACCCGGCGGGTAATGGCTTCCTGCTGGGTGGCGTAGGGTCCCCACATAGGGCGACGCTCCTGCAATCGCTCGCGGCTAATGCTTTCTGCGGATAGCACGTTGCAGGTGCCGTCTTCGGCCTGAACTACGTACCACCCCTCATTTCTTTCTGACATTCACTCACTCCTAAACCATGTCATGGCGCTAACCTATTAAACTCGGTTTTGCTCCAAGTGGGGGGAGAGGTTAATAACAGAAGCGATCGTTGCTGTTGGCTTGGGCATGTCCTTTGCCCTTGCGCATCGCCCCAATCATGGTAGAAACCACCACGCAACGGTGGGTTTCTTTGCTGCCATCCATGGAGAATGTGACGGTGCTAACACGGGTCTTGACGTTGCCGTACATATCAAACTTGACATAGTAAGTGCCACCTGAGCTAAGCATGGTGTTGTCGATATCGGCAAAAACGACGCCCTCAACCAAGGGAGACCAAGCGACCACCTGGGTCGATAACGTCGTTTCGGGATGACTAGCCCACTCAATGCGGCCGTTGCGATCGCGAATACTGAAGCGGCGATCGTGGCGCTGCTGCATGGCATCGGCCTGGGTAGCCCGCATCCCCTGATACACCATGTCTTGGGTGGCGTTGATCTTGCGCTGTTGCACAAAACTAAACCATGAGGGGGCTGCGATCGCCGCCATCAGCCCCATAATCACTACCACAATCAATCCTTCAATCAGCGTGAACCCAGCAGAATTAGCCTGCTTGTAGATTGGTCTGCGCGATCGCCGCCAGAGTCGAGTCATATTGTAGATGCAGAGAGCCCTATGCGCTCAAGATGCCCGTGGGCTAGGGGCATAGACGATCGCTTAGCCTCACATCGGCCATTGTGCCGAGCGATGTCTGAGAATGCTGACAGATAGCCTAAGCGCTGCAAAGTCGGTAAGCTGACTAAGAGGTTGCAATAGCTCATCTGAGCCGGTTTCAGCCCCTTGCCAAACTAGCCAAATTGGCGATTCCCATGACATGCGTTGATACCAAGCGACAGACTGTAAAATTCTGCGCTTGGCATCCACGACACCGTTTCGACTGCCCCAAAGGAGATCTTGCCCGTGGATGTTAAAGCTGCCGTTGCCCTTGGCCCTGGCCAACCCCTGACTATTGAAACCGTTCAGCTAGAGGGGCCCCGAGAGGGTGAAGTGCTAGTCGAAATCAAAGCCACCGGCATTTGCCACACCGATGCTTACACCCTCTCTGGCAAAGATCCCGAAGGGTTGTTTCCAGCAGTCTTGGGTCATGAGGGGGCCGGAGTGGTGGCCGAAGTCGGCCCCGGTGTGACCAGCCTCAAACCCGGCGATCACGTGATCCCGCTCTATGTGCCTGAGTGCCGTCAGTGCGAATACTGCCTCAGCTTTAAGACCAACCTCTGCCAGGCTATCCGCCTCACCCAAGGGCGGGGTCTTATGCCCGATGGCAGCAGTCGATTTTCCCTAGGGGGCGAGCCGCTGTTCCACTACATGGGCACCTCCACATTCTCGAACTACACGGTAGTACCCGAGATCGCCTTGGCTAAGATTCGCTCCGATGCCCCCTTCGAAAAAGTCTGCTATATCGGCTGCGGCGTCACCACGGGTCTGGGCGCAGTGATTAACACCGCCAAAGTTGAACCCGGTGCAAACGTGGTGGTGTTTGGCCTGGGCGGCATCGGTCTCAACGTTATTCAAGGGTGCCGCATGGTGGGGGCCAACAAAATCATCGGCGTTGACATCAACCCCAACCGTCAAGAATTGGCCACCAAGTTCGGCATGACCCACTTCGTCAATCCAAAGGAGGTGGAGGGCGACTTGGCAGCCCACCTAGTGGAATTAACGGGCGGCGGGGCCGACTACAGCTTTGAGTGCGTGGGCAATGTAAATTTGATGCGTCAGGCGTTGGAGTGCTGCCACAAGGGTTGGGGTGTCAGCGTCATTGTCGGTGTCGCTGCCGCTGGCGAAGAAATTAGCACCCGCCCCTTTCAGCTAGTGACCGGAAGGGAGTGGAAGGGCACGGCCTTTGGTGGAGCCAAGGGGCGCACCGACGTACCCAAAATTGTTGATTGGTATATGGATGGCAAGATCAACATCGACGACCTGATCACCCACGTCATGCCGCTAGATGAGATCAACACGGCCTTTGACCTTATGCACCGGGGTGAGAGTATCCGCAGCGTGGTGACGTTTTAGTCTCTTTTTTGACAACCGGGACGGCTATCTCACAAACCTGAAACCACCTGCTTTTCTCGGGTGGAATAGGGAGCCTGCCTGTCCCAGATAGACAGCCGAGAGGCTATCCCACAAACTCTCTACCATCTACCCCTATGGCCCTTACTCTCCATAAACAACATGCCTGCTTTGATGGCACAGTTAGCTACTACAGCCATCCCTCTGATGTCTGCAACTGCGAGATGCGATTTGCAGTATTTGTGCCGCTCCAGGCGCAGACTGGCCCGGTGCCTGTGCTGTTTTACCTGTCGGGGTTGACCTGCACCGAAGACAATTTCACCAGCAAGGCCGGAGCTCAACGCTATGCTGCGGAACACGGCATTATGCTAGTGGCCCCCGACACCAGCCCTCGCGGTGAAGGGGTGCCCGATGAGCCGGAGGCCTGGGACTTTGGCATTGGAGCTGGGTTTTACGTGAATGCCACGGAAGCGCCCTGGAGCAAAAACTACTCCATGTACAGCTATGTGGTGCAAGAACTGCCGGAGCTAATCGCTCAGGAGTTTTCGGTGCGGCGCGATCGCATGGGCATTTTTGGCCATTCCATGGGGGGCCACGGGGCGCTGGTCTGTGGCTTGCGCAATCCCGATCTATTCAAATCGATCTCAGCCTTTGCGCCGATCGCCGCCCCCTCCCAATGCCCCTGGGGTCAGAAGGCGTTCTCGGGCTATCTAGGGGCAGATTCCAATAGCTGGAAGGCTTACGACGCGACGGAGCTGGTGAAGGTTTACCCTCAGTGCGATCGCACCATTTTGATTGACCAGGGCACCGCCGATAATTTTTTGGCGCAAAATCAGCTGCTGCCCGACGTTTTTGCAGACGCTTGCAAAGAGGCCGGACAACCTCTAGTTTTACGCATGCAGCCGGGCTACGATCACAGCTACTTTTTTATGGCGTCCTTTATGGCTGACCATCTGCGCCACCATGCCGATGTGTTAACAAAGGGCTAGGCTAGGAAAGATTGTCCAAGCTGACTCGCGTTATCAGGAGACCCCGTTATGGTGAGATATTGTGTTGCTGCTCTACTAATAGTGCTGGCATGGCTGACCCCAGGGGCAGCTTGGGCCAGCCCATTATCCCCCCTGCTCGCCCAGGCTACTGGGGTAGAATTGCCCGAGGTTGAGGCCAGTGCGCCCCTTAGCGACGCCGACATTGCCACCTTTGCTAAGGTTTACCAGCAGGTGCAAACGCTGCGTCTCCAGGCCGAGCAAGAGATGGCCAAGGCCGTAGAAGACGAAGGTCTGACCATTGAGCGATTCAATGCGATCGCAGAGACTCAGCTCACCGATGCAGCCGAAAGCTCCGAAGATATGGCTAAAATTGCTGAGAAAGCCAAAATTTCTAAAAAAGACGACAAAAAGTTTAAAGCGGCCGTAGATCGCATCATCGCTATTCGCCAGAGCACCGAAGGCGATATGGAAAAAGCCATTGAGGCTGACGGGCTTTCGATCGACACTTTCAACAGCATTTTGGAGCGTTCTGCCGACGATACTACCCTCCAGCGGCAGATTAGCGATGCGATCGTTAAGCAAACTCTAGCCGCCGCTGAACCAGCAGCTTAAGGGTTTGCGAAGCCAAATTTGACAGGTTAATGGGGGTTTAGGGTTCAAGGTTTAGGGTTCAAGGTCTTAGATGCATAGCCTGCCTTAAACCGGGCACCCTAAACCCTAGACCCTAGGCATTAAATCTGTCACAGACAGCCCGGTCGCTTGACGACTTCAATTAGAGTCATCAACCACCCTTAGGAGTAGTTATCTCAGGTTTTATGAGGTTATGTGAACCCGGCCTCGGGCTGCGGAAAAATGGGGTCACAATGGGCCACAGAAGCCGAATCTGTGCTTACTCTTGAGGGTTTTTGTGATGGTGCCTTTCTTCAAAACCGCCCCTGCGGAAACCGATACGGAGACCAAGATTCTAAAAGCGGCTCTAAAGCTGTTTGCTAAGCACGGCTATGGGGGCACGACTACCCGCGAACTGGCCCAGAGCGCTGGGGTGGCTGAGGGCACTCTGTTCCGCCATTTTGAGAATAAGAAAGCGATTTTAGTGGCGGTGGCCAGCCAAGGCTGGGTCGAAATTCTCACCGACTTGCTGACTGAGCTGAGCGAAATGGCTAGCTATAAGGCGATCGGCCAGGTAATGCAGCGGCGCATGCTTAATCTGCAAAAGAACTCGGCCCTGATGCGGGTGTGCTTTATGGAAGCGCAGTTTCACCCCGAGCTGCGGGAGCAAATTCAAACCGAAGTGATCGGCAAAATGATTGACGTCGCCGAAGCTTTCTTCCAAACCGCCATGGATCGCGGCGTCTACCGACCGATGAACGCCCGCATGGTGGCGCGCGTCTTTTTGGGCATGTTTACGGTCGCCGGGTTTAGCCAAGACACCCTCGGTGACGAAGCCGCCTCGCCCCAGGCGATGAAAGATCTGGCCGAGTGTTTGACGGATATTTTTTTGAATGGGGTGCTTGCCTAGGAAAAGATAGGGAAGGTAAGGAGGATGAGGAAGATTTTGCTGATTTTCTTCCCCATCCCCTCATCTCCCTATCTTCCTCACTTTCCTACCGCCGTCCCTGACCAAACAGGATCGCCTTGGCCTCATCGCTCATGGTTGATTCGGCGCGCATTGACTCGGCGATCGCATAGGCCCGCTCCACCGCTGGCCGCGCTTTGATCGCCTCAAACCAGCGCTTCAAATTGGGGAAATCCTCCAGGTTTTGCTGCTGGGTTTCGTAGGGCACAATCCAGGGATAGCAGGCCATATCGGCGATGGAGTAGTCGCCGGCGATAAAGTCTTTGCCCTCAAGCTGCCGATCTAAAACGCCATAGAGACGCTCGGTCTCTTTGACGTAGCGGTTGATGGCGTAGGGAATTTTCTCAGGGGCATAGCTGCCGAAATGGTGGTTTTGACCCAGCATTGGCCCCAGCCCGCCCATTTGCCAAAACAGCCACTGCATGACGTTGGCGCGATCGCGCAGCCCCGACGGTAAGAACTGCCCGGTTTTTTCGGCTAGATACTGCAAAATTGCTCCTGACTCAAACAGGCTCAGGGGCTCACCGCCGTCAGCTGGGTCATGATCGACAATGGCGGGGATGCGGTTGTTGGGCGCGATCGCCAGAAAGTTAGGATTAAACTGATCGCCCTTGCCGATATTGATGGGCTTGAGGGTGTAGTCCACATCAGCTTCTTCGAGAAAAATGGTGACCTTGTGGCCGTTGGGGGTCGTCCAGTAATAGAGGTCAATCATGGCAAGCATCCTTGGGGGCAAAGCACGGGAGCAGACCCAAATAGCCTAAACCAAGTCCTCCGCTATTGTGAAAAATTTAGTACAATTGAACTATGTAATATCAACGGGCACAGCGCTTGAAGCAGCAACTTGGAGAAAACGCGCTGATATTGGTTCAAAACCCCGACCTCTAAGGCGTTGTAAGCCCTAGGTCGTGTGTGACTCAACATTTCTTTCGATTTTGTTCCCATCCAAATCTCGATCTGGCCTTAGAATCAAGCGATATTTCGGACTCGCGCCCGAGCAGACCGGCCTTTAAGGCCAGCCCACCGCCCTAGAGGATGACTCGTTATGGCCATTATTGCCCTCAAAGCCTGGTATCTCGAAGCCTACGAGCCGGTGCGAGATTTAGAGCAGCGGCCCCATGACCTGCGACTGAGCAAAAACAGCTTGCTGAAGTCGGCACTGCGGGCTGATTTTTTAGACGACAGTGCCGATGTGAAGCAGTCGGCCTGGTTTCAGCGGTATCTCGATGGCGAAACCGTGGAGTTTTACATTGAGGGCAGTGGCGGCTACGGGATTGCCAACATTGACCTGATCAGCCACGAGATCTACTTCACTAAGCTAGATGTCATGGCCCGCTTAGAGCCGATTGTCTACTTCTGCTATCAGCAGGAGTACAGCGAGTCGGCCGAGGCTCTGCATCAGGCCCTCACCGATGCGATCGAAAGCTTTAACAAGAAGTCTCGCATTGCCCTCACCCTAGAGGTGTCCCATCGGCTCAGCGACGGCCCCGCTCGGCTCAACAGTGCTCTCACCCGCAAAATTCGCAAGTCGCTGCTGTTTGTGGCCGATGGCACCCCGATCGCAGCTGTGGATGGCAACACCACGCTGCTGCTGCCCAGCCCCCACGTTTGCGTGGAGATGGGCTACGCCCTCCAGGCAAAGCCCGCCGAGCAGATTTTGCTGGCCCAAATGGAGCGATCGGACATTGTCGGGCAGTACCCCTTTGACCTACCCGCTCAAAACCGGCTGACCTTCAAGACTAAGGCCGACATTGCCAAGCAGATTCCTAAAGCCCTAGAGCAGCACCTATCTCGCTTCAATCTTTGGGCTTAGCGACGTTGTTAGGATGGCACCTGTAGACGAGTGGAAGTAGGGCGATCGCAAAGCGTCCCCTTAGGGGAATCGCTCGTCAGGGCCGGTCTTTGACCATCGCTCGGGTTGCCAACACTTGAGATTGTGCGGCGAATCACGGTGTCGGTTAAGAGCTGTGCTCTAAAGTAGGAAAAACTTAGCCCAACCACGCCTCTTTTCAGGAAGCCCCATGTTAGATGTCCCCGATCTGCTCAGACTGCTGCACCCGTTTCTGGCTGTTACGGTGGTGATGCCGCTGATTGGCGTAGCTGTTTATTTTGCGGTGCAGACCCGCCAGCGGCGTTTAGCCGTCGCCGACAAAGCCAAAACCACTATTTCTCCAGTGGTGGGCAAAGAGCATGTGCGGGTTGGGCAATGGCTGTCCGGGGCAGTGGTGAGTTTAGTGCTCTTAGGTTTAGCCCATCCAATTTTCAAGACCCTTTCCCAAGAAAATGTCTGGGCTGAAGACCTCTTTCGAGGGGTGTTTGTGGTGGCTATGTACGCATTCACCCTAGGAGCTTTGGTGCTGCTGTATCGCTCCAGCAACCGGGTTTGGCGGGGTACCTTTGCGACCTTGACCGGCATGGGGCTCTGGCTGTTGGGTATGCAGCCGGGGGTGTTTCGGCGTGGCTATGAGTGGCCGGTGTCTCACTTTTACCTGGGCATGGGGGCGGCGATGCTGATGATCTTTGCCCTCGCCACCCTGCCCGAGATTTACAAGTCTAAGAGCTGGCGGCTGACCCACGCCGCCCTCAACACCGTAGCGGTGCTGCTGTTCATTAGTCAGGGCATTACTGGCGTGCGCGATCTGCTCGAAATTCCGCTGCAGTGGCAAGAGCCCTTTATTTACCAGTGTGACTTTGAGAACAAGAGCTGTTGATAGCGGCTCAGCCCGGCGGCGCTACAATCTAGGCACTGCTGGGGTAGGTGTCGATCCGTAGGGCCCATGATCACTAAGGCATTTGCAAAGAGTCTGCCCCGATGGGGGTGGCTGGGTCTAGGGCTGCTAACTCTGATCTTTTTTGATGCGATTATTAATCTTCAAGCCGAGCAGCTTTGGTTTGAGGAAGTCAACTACCTAGAGGTGTTTTGGCTGCGGCTTAAATCACAGCTGCTGCTCGGCATCATTCCTATTTTGTGCACCTTGGGCTTTACCTGGGGCAACCTGGCGCTGGCCGATCGCGCTCAGCCGATGGAGAAACCTAGCGATCGCCGCGATCAGGCCAGCAGTCTAGGCCTCGGTGGGCTGCTGTTGTTGGGGGTCACCCTGAGCTTTTTGCTGGGCTTGCAGCTGATTTACCAGGGACAAATTGCCGGCGATTTTTGGCAGCAGACCACCACCCTCTACGATTCCACTACACCCCTGGCCCTGTGGCCCAAGCTACAGCTATTTACGGTCGTTGGCCAAATTTTCATTGCTCAGCCCTGGCTGCTGATCGCCCTGGGCATTAGCACCGTGGCCTTTCTGCTTTATCCTCGACAGCTGGGGCGACTGGCGGCCATGCTCATGAGCCTCGGCTACGGGCTAATTTTGGCCAAGCAGTGGCCGGCGGTGCTACTTTCTCTCGACCCGGTGCCCTACGGTCAGACAGAGCCGATCTTCAACCGTGACATTGCTTTCTATATTTTTCGGCTACCGGTGCTGCGCCTGCTCGAATTTTGGGTGGTTGGCGGACTCTTTTTTACTCTGGTCAGCGTGTACCTGGTTTATTTGCTCAGGGATAATACCCTCAGTCAAGGGCGTTTCTATGGCTTTTCAGACGCTCAGCAGCAGCACCTCTACAGCCTGGCTGGACTGCTGTTTTTGGCTACCAGCGTTAGTCACTGGCTAGAGCGCTACGACGTGCTCTATTCCAACGAAGGCGTAGTGTATGGCGCTGGCTACGCCCACGTCAACGTGGTGCTGCCCGCCAACTGGCTGCTGTCGCTCTTTACTCTGGGGTTGGGGCTGGTCTTTCTCAGCCGAGGGCTGCTGTGGACCCCGACATACATCAACCCCATGCGCAAAGGTCCTCCCGCTGGTGTCGCTAAAGCTCCTCAGGGGTGGTGGGTGGGGATGGGGCACGCCAGCCTGCTGATCAAAGGCATCTGTGGCTACCTGGTGTTAACGCTGTTGGGCTTGGTGCTGGTGCCTGCTATAGTGCAACGGCTGATAGTGCAGCCCAACGAACTTCAGCGTGAACGCCCATACATTACTAATTCTATTGCGCTCACCCGCTCGGCTTTTGATTTGGAGGCTATTGAGTCAGAACCCTTTGACTCTAGCGGCAACATCAACGCTGAAGACCTGGAGCAAAACGATCTCACCCTCGAGAATATTCGGCTGTGGGATTCGCGTCCGCTGCTCGATAGCAACCGTCAGCTTCAGCAGATTCGCCTGTACTACGAGTTCAAAGATGCCGACTTCGATCGCTACAACATTTTGAACCAGGACCGCCGCTCTGAGCGCCGCCAGGTGATGATCTCAGCCCGGGAACTCAACTATGAGCGGGTGCCCGAGATTGCCAAAACCTGGGTGAACGAGCACCTGGTCTATACCCACGGCTACGGCTTTACCATGAGCCCGGTGAATACCGCTGGCCCCGACGGGCTACCGACTTACTTTGTTAGCGGCATTAACAACCTACCCAGTAATGATGAGGTGCGCCAGAGCATTCCCATTGGGGAGCCGCGCCTATATTTTGGGGAGCTCACCGACACCTACGTCATGACCAACACCCAACTGCTGGAGCTTGACTACCCCAGCGGCAACGAGAATGTCTATACCTCCTATCTAGGCCGGGGCGGCATCAATCTGGGCAGCATTTGGCGGCGGCTGTTGTTTGCCCGCTACCTGCTCGACTGGCGCATGCTGTTTACCGAAGACTTTACTGCCGATACGCGACTGCTGTTTCGCCGCAACATTGCCGATCGCGTGCGGGCGATCGCGCCTTTTCTACGCTTTGACACCGACCCCTACCTGGTGGCCGCTGACATTGGTAACGCCTCGCGGCGGTGGGGCACTGGTCCGGTCCACGGCAGCCGTCCTCCGAGCACGGTCAGCTTTGAGGGCTTTCGCGATCGCGACCCCAACCTCACCGTCGAAAACTACGATTCCCAAGACACCGAGGGCTACCTCTACTGGGTGATCGACGCCTACACTGTCAGCGGTCGCTACCCCTACTCTGACCCCGGCGACAACGATTTCAACTACATTCGCAATTCGGTCAAGGTAGTAGTTGACGCCTACAACGGAGCAATCAGCTTCTTTATCGCTGACCCCAACGACCCCATCACTCAAACCTGGAGTCAGCTGCTGCCCGCCATGTTTGAGCCGCTAGAGGCCATGCCCGATAGCCTGCGCACCCATATCCGTTATCCGCAGGATCTGTTTTCGGTGCAGGCCGACTCGCTCATGACCTACCACATGACTGATCCCCAGGTGTTTTACAACCGGGAAGACCAGTGGCGCGCCCCCAGCGAAATCTACGCTAAAGAGTCACAACAGGTCGAGCCCTACTACCTAATCATGAAGTTGCCCCAGGAAGACACCGAGGAGTTTGTGCTGCTGCGGCTGTTCACCCCGGCCCAGCGCAACAACCTCATTGCCTGGCTGGCTGCGAGGTCGGATGGCGATCGCTACGGGCTGCGGCTGCTCTACCGTTTTCCCAAGCAGGAGCTGGTGTTTGGCCCCGAGCAGATCGAGGCCCGCATTAACCAGGATCCCGAAATTTCTCAGCGCATTTCCCTTTGGGATACCCAGGGATCCCAGGCCCAGCAGGGCAATTTGCTGGTGATTCCCATCGAACAGTCGCTGATCTACGTGGAGCCCTTGTACCTCGTGGCTGAGCAAAATCAGCTACCCACCCTGACTCGGGTGATTTTGGTTTACAAAAACCGTATTGCCATGGCTCCCACGCTACAAGCGGTGCTGTCGGCGGTGTTTTTAGAGGAGCCCGAACCAGCGACCCCAATTTTGCGCGAGCTGGGGGCAGAGACTCCTGAAACCGACCCACTGCAACCCCTGCCGGGTATAGACACCCCCATCGGGGCTCCGGCGGAGGGGGGCTTGTTGGAGGGACTGCCGGAGGGGGAGTGACTGCTTAGGGTCGATCTAAAAACTGCGCCAGCAGCTCTTTGGCGGGCTCTACCATCGCCCAGGTGCCATCGGCCTGGCGGCGGAGGGTGGCGAAGGCCACGGTGTTGCCGCTGCCAATGGTCTCACCCTGGGACAGGTCGCCCAGCTTCACCTGGCGCAGCCCGCAGAGGCGAAACAGGTAGGCCGGCACATCTGGGCTCGACAAAATGATGCACTGGTCGGCGTTGCCTTCGGCAGGTTGCACCTGACCATCAAACGGCATAAACACTCGATTGCCCTTGAGATCGACCGTAATGTCGCCTAGGCCGCTCTGTACTGAGTATCCTGCCAGGCGATCGCCGGGCTGCAGCGCCCACTTTTGGTGCAGGGTGACGTTGCGCGGGCTGGGCTCTGGGCGAGAACCGGAGCAGGCCGTAGTCAGCAGCACGAGGGCCAGAGTCATTCCCTGCCAAGGCCTCCACCCTAACTGATGGCCGCTGTCTATCCTCGTCCTTGACTCTGTCTTGGCGCCCATTGCTCGTCGGCTATAAATACACATGAACTTTAGTTCATTTATACTGAATATGCCATTATTTTTTGGGATAGATAGGGGCATAGCCCAATTGCGTCTAGAGCAGGCCAAGGCGCTAGGATATTAGGGCCATTTGGAGGCCCGCTGTGTTTTTTAGCGTTGTTACCCCCGCCTACAATCGCCAGCCCATTCTCGAAAAGTGCTTGCGTGCCCTTGAGAACCAGGTCTTTGACTCCGCCCTAATTACTGACTACGAACTGGTAGTGGTAGATGACGGCTCTACCGATGGCACGATCGAGTGGCTACAAGCCGCTGCTGCCGAGTTTCCCCACGTGCGGCTAGTGGAGCGTCACCACCAAGGGGCGGCGGCGGCCCGCAACTACGGAGTGCAGGTGGCCCAGGGAGACACTATTGTCTTTGTGGACAGCGATGTGATTATGCCGCCGGGCAGTCTCCAAGCCCACGCCCAGGCCCTAGCCGACGCCTACCAGCGGTTAGGAGACGATCGCGTATTCACCGCCGGTCGCTTGGTCAATACCAGCAACTTTGAACAGCCCACCGCCGAACCCGTCAAGGTGACGGATTTCTCCAACGCCTTTTTTGATACGGCTAACCTGGCGATCGCCCGCCACTGGCTGCTGACCGCTGGCCTGTTCGACACCGAGTTTAGCCAGTACGGCTGGGAGGATTTAGAACTGGGAGTGCGGCTCAAAAATCTGGGTGTCACTATGGTCAAAGTGCCCGAAGCCGTGGGCTACCACTACCACCCACCCTTTTCCCTCGATCAAATTCCCAAGATGATTGACCAAGAAATTCAGCGAGGCCGCATGGGAGCGATCTTTTACCAGAAGCACCCCACCCGCGAGGTGCGCATGATGATTCAGATGACCTGGCTGCACCGACTGCTGTGGGGGCTGCTCACCGCTGGCGGGCGATTGAACGAGCGCACCATGGCCCCTCTATTGCGCTGGCTGATTGCCCAAGGCAAGCCCCGCGTGGCTTTGGAACTGGCGCGGGTGTTTCTCAACTGGTATACGGTGCAGGGGGTGTATGCCGCCTACAGCGAACTTCAGCAGCAGGGATAGAGGGTGTAGGGTTCAAGGTGTAGGGTTTAGGGTCGGTTTTTAGCCTCATACCCTAGACCCTATACCTCTTACATCAGCCACATTTCAGCAGCACTGGCGATCGCCATCGCCAGCATCCCAACTGCCAGATATTGCATCAGGGGCGGCTTAGCTTGCCGCTGTCGCTCAGTAGAGCGCAGGGCACCGTAGATGTGGGGTGCTCCGATCAGAAAGAAGAACAGTTGGAGGATGTCGACCTTCCGCCGCTCCAGCGTGAAATCGGATTGGGGGTGCATCGGAAACTCTCCTTTGAGGTTGGCACTAAACGTTGGCCGTCGTGACCAGGCCCAATGTAACACAGCATTAAAAAATGTTGTGTTATGTCGCAACATGATCGTCTAAGCTTTCACCCCAAGGACAGATCTATGGCAGAAGAACGAAAATAGAAGAGAAAAAAGTGAAAAAATGGCTGATAGGCTTGAGTTTTGGCATTTTTGGCTTTCCTAATTCAGAATTCACCTGTTGTCGCAGAAATTTGCAGTCAGCTTTGATTAAGCTCAATCGCAGAGCGGAAGTATCCGTAGCGCTGTCGTCCGGCTCTATAAGCGGCTTGACCGGTGAACCTGTAGGAGTTTAGAGCCGGATTGCTTGCTGCTGGAAGCAGTGTCTCCTCACCACAGATCGCTCAGAGGCTCATGGGTGGATGGCAGGGCTGAGTCGGAAGGACGGTTCCAAAGTTCGAGCAGGAGCTTAGCCAAGGCTTGGCTCACCCAGTCGTTGCCCTCGGGGCTGAGGTGAATGTGGTCGAAGTAGAGCTGTTCATGGGCCGTCTGCTGAAACAGGGGCAGACCGTCGAGGTAGGGAATCCCTTCGTTTTGAGCAAAGACGGTGAGGCGCTGGCGGGCCACCAATTCGTAGTCGCGGGGGCCATCGGGATCAAGCTCGCGGCGCAGGGGAGTCATGGCGATCGCCAGTCGCCCGCCCGCATCTTGCACCACCTGGTTGAGCTGGCGTAGGGCCTCTAGGTTGACCCCCACGCGATCGCCGCCTTGGTCATGCAGCGCTTGCAGGGCGGGGCTGGGGGTATAGCTAAGCCGACGCTGGACCACCTCCCACAGGGCCAGGGGCGGACGGCGGATGGGGTAGGCGGGGTTGCGTCCCAGTTCGTAGCTGTTAGGGGCGATCGCAAACAGATCGTCAGTATTTAGCACCACCAGCACCAACTGGGCCTCAAAGGTGCCAAACCGCAGCAGATAGCCCAGCTCGTTGCGCGGCCCCCAAGAGTTGGCCGAGGCGTTGAGCACCTCCACCGATTGCACCCCTGGCGGCTGTAGGTCAGCTAACGCCTGCTGCACCTTGACCGACAGCAGCTCGCTTTGATCGGTCCACCAGCCGCCGTTGACAATGGAATCGCCCACCATCAACACCCGTAGGGCATCGGTCGGGCGTTGGGGAGCCACCGCTGGCCCCCGCATCGAATATTGGTTAATTTCAATGCGGTTGCCCCGCCGCCGCAGATTTTGGTTGGGGGCCAGGCGGTAGCCGGTACGGGCATCGGCGACATAGAGGGGTGGGTTGCCCAGGCCATAGCGCACCCGCAGCAGCAGCTCGGCGATCGCGATCGCCAACACCCCAATTCCCAACGCCCAGAGCAAAATTTTGATCAAGGTTGCCCCTATTGCAGCACCACATTTTAGTCACATTCCCCAGGGTTGTGGCAGGGGATGGGGCGATCGCGCTTCAGGTAGGCTGGCCAGATAAACTCTGTAATGCTAACTACTCGGGAGAAATCGTGCTCACTGTTGGGCGATCGAGAACAAAAACTGGCCGTTTCAAATCACCTTCAGCGGCAGTCATTGACGAGCGCTATTCCACCAGTTCGCGGAACCAGTTGTCGCTCCAGAGTTCATCAAAGGCAGGCTCGGTACGAGCTTCTTCGCGGTAGTCGGGATCGAGGCGCACTGCCTGCTGTAGCGCTTCCATGGCATTGTCGAACTGGCGTTGAAGGGCGTAGCAGAGGGCCTTGTGATAGTGGGCCTTGGGATAGTCGGGGTCAAGGGCGATCGCTCGATCAAAGCTCTTAATCGCATCCTCATCGCGCCCCAGTTTCACCAGGGCCAGGCCCCGATTATCCCAGCCCTTAGGAGCGTCAGGGTTGAAGCGGGTGGCTTTGTCAAAGCTGGCCAGAGCATCGTCGTAGCGCTCTAGCTCAATCAGCGACAGACCCCGATTGAGCCAGGCGATCGCATCGTTGGCCTGGTACTCCACCGCCTTGTCAAAGGAGTTAAACGCCTCCTCGTGCTGTTGCAAAATGCCGTAGGACACGCCTCGGTTAACCCAGGCTTCGTGATATTCGGGGTGAATCTCTAGCGCTCGGTCAAAGGCGGCGATCGCATCTTCGCGGCGCTTGAGGCGGCTCAGAACCATGCCCCGGTTGAGCCAGGCCTTGGCGTCATCGGGGGTAATTTCGGTGAGCTGGTCAAATACCCCCAGGGCGTCTTCGTGGCGGCGCAGCTCCCGCAAAATAAGCCCCTTTTGCAGCAGTGCCACGGTGTGTTTAGGCTCTAGCTCTAGGGCATGGTCGAGGGAATCGATCGCCCCCTCCAGCTGCTCTAGCGCCTGCTGGGCTGTAGCTCGGTTGAGCCACACCTGGGTGTTGACCGGCTGAATGTCGAGGGCTTTGTCATACTCGGCCACCGCCAGGGCATAGTCGCCGTCAGCCAGATAGCGATCGCCCCGGCCAATATATTCATCGGCGGTGAGAAACAGCTGGGGTCGGTTGGTCTCGAGCCGACCAATCTTGTCGGTAATCGTTTCGAACTGCTGCCGCGCCTCGCTCATAAACGAGTCGGCCAGGTACTGGGGCGACACTTCGCCCAGGCGGCGCATAATCTCGTCTTTTTGGTGCTGGGCTTCTGCCTGGATGGCCTCTAGCCGCACCCGGTAGCTCTGCTGTAAATCGCCCAAACGACCCAGGCTAACCTCGCGCCCGGCCTCAATATCGGCCTCCAATCGGGCAAAGCGCTCCGCCATTTCGGCCATCAGCCCGTCGAGCTGGGTGCGGGCCGCCGCCTCGCGCTCGGCGGTGGTGCTGCCCAAAGTAGCCAAATCTTCGCTGAGGCGGGCATCGAAGGTGTCGATTTTGTCGAGGATGCGATCGCGGCGGGTAAAGATAGTGCCACGTACCTGATTGAGCTGCTCGGCAAAGGCCGCTTCCATCGCCCGCAGACCGTCGAGCACCTGGAGCTGCTGCTCCCCTGCCGCCTCTTGCAGCACCCGCACCTGCTGGCGAAAGGCGTTGGCGGTGCCCTCCACATCGGCCAGCAGCGTCGATCGCTGAATTTCGGCCTCGGTGGCCATCTGGCTGAGCTGACCCTGCAACGTCTGGGCCGTGCGCTGAAAGTCGTCGAGGGTGTTTTGCTGGCGAGCATCTACCTCGGCGCGGGTAGCCGTAAAGCGCTCCAGGGCCTCATCCGCCGCGCGGCGCAGGTCGCCCAGCAGCATATCCTGCTGCTTCTGAATATCGATCTTCAGGCCACCAAACTGAGCCAAAAACTCGTCGGCCTGACGGCGCAGATCAGCCAAGATGCGACTGCGCTGACCATCCACTTCACTGCGCAAGTTGGCAAACCGCTGGGTAAATTCGTCGATGGAGCGCTGAATGGTTTGCAACGCCAAGTCGCGCTCTCCTAGGGCACTCACTTGCAGATCGCCCAGCTGGCGGCTGATCTCCTCGGTTTGGGTTTGCAGACGAGTGAGACTGCCCTGGCGCAGTGCCTCTAGGGCCTCGGCAATGGTGGCGGCCTGGCGCTCAACCTGGTCGCTAGCCTGGGTGGTGAGCTGCTGGCGCAGGTCGGCTAGGGCCACCATGACGCGATCGCGCTCTTCCTGCATCGCTAGGGTCATCGTGCCCATTTGGTCAGCAAAGCTGGTTTCGGCGTTGCCGATCTTTTGCAGCACCGCATCCTGATGCACTTCTACATCGCTGCGCAGTCGGTTCACATCGCGCAAAAAGCCGGTCTGATTTTCTTCGAGGGTGCGAAACACGACGTCGCGCTGAAGCTGCGTGTCTTTGCGCAGGGTGGTGATTTCGTCATCGGCGGTCGCCCGCAGCCCGGTCAAGTGACCCACGAAGTTGGCCTCGGTCGACTCTAGCTTCACCTGCAAATCGCTCAGGGTCGACTGCCAATCGTTGATTGTGCGCGCTTTGAATTCCGCCAGGTCATCCACCAGCCGATTGAGCACCTGCTTTTTGGTTACCGCTTCTTCTTGGAAGCGATCGGTACGGCTGTCTAACTCGGCGGCGCGCTCTTTCGCCTGATTGAGAATGTAGTCGAGGTCGCGGGTGGCCGTTTGAATTTTGGTTTCTAAATCGGTGATGTCGTTGATTTGGTTGCGCACAACGACAGAGACTTCTTGAATCACCGATCGCCGCATCAGCCACAGCATTACCACGCCAACGCTGAGCAGCAGCAGCAGCGTGCCCAACATGACAAAAAATAGAGTGGTGGCGCGACGAAAGGCTAGATCGGCCTCAGTGCTCAGCCGTTCTAGCTCGGCGGTGGTCGCCGTCTGGGCCAGCAGCATTGGTTCTGAGGCTTGGGCAACGAGTTGAGGCTTGGCTTGTTGAGAATCTTGCGCGATCGCAGGCCGCACCACCCCGCCGCTGATCAACATCAGCGCCAGCAGCAATAGGGGTCGGGGAACATCGGCCAGGGAACGCATGGGCTGCCTCATCAGGACTGTCCTAATGGAATAGGACTAGGATACCTGATACTTCAAAGGGTTAGGGCAGGGGCAGGCAACATTTGGCTGGGGGTTTACTGGCCACTAGTGGCCTTTCTAACGGCCATAGTTGTAGCCGTTGGGCAAAATTGTCGTACCGTCGCAGCGGCTCTCGACCAGGTCGGCCCCCGTTGCCCGAAACAGGTTACACCGGCTGAGGTTGGCACCGCTAAGGCTGGCACCGCTAAGGCTGGCTCCACTGAGACTAGCCCCTTCTAAATTGGCGGCACTGAGGTTAGCACCGCGCAGATCGGCCCCGCTGAGGTTGGCCCCACGCAGGTCGGCTTCACACAGACTGGCCCCGCGCAGATCGGCACGACCTAGATCAGCCCCGGTCAGCAGTGCGGCTTGCAGGTCGGCCCCGTAGAGGTTGACGTCGCCCAAATGGGCCTTTACTAAGCTCGCGCCCCCCAGTTTGGCCCCGCTGAGATTGCTGTAGGGAATGTAGCTCTCGTCTAGACAGCTACCCTGCAAGTCGATCTGACGCAAATCTACTTCGAACAATTCAGCCCCGGTCAAATCGATCGCTGCAAAGCATCGCTGACCGTTTTGGTATGCCGCCAGCAGGGCATCTTTTGTAAGTCGATCCATCGCTGTTGCTGAAATCAGGCTGTAAGCCTGAGTATTTGTGCTCAACTAAACGTCACCTGCCAATGTAAACGTTTACGTTTCGCAACATGAGCGCGTTAAGCTTCTCTTCAGGTTTTTAGCGCTGGTTTGCTTGTTCGACAGGGGCTGATCTCGCTCTTTAAGCTTCTTCCACTGAGCTGTTGTGTTTGGCCGTCCGGATCTCAGGACTCAAACCTTTGATGGTACCGACAGGCTTCAGCTGACGTAGCGTTTTCCCAGGAGCATGCCACGGATCGTTTTGAAGTCGTGCTGACCTGGTACTTAGCACTTGGCTAGATGCTGACTGCCCATCGGCAAGATGCTCGATTGGGAGAGTCGCCGGGGGCAGCGATCCCATGCTTTTCCTGTAGGCTACACTGATCACACCTGCCCGGCGCGGCCCGCGATGGCCCTTTGGGTCGGCCTTTGATCATCGCACCCTCCCCTCCGGCCATGCCCGACGCCCTGGTTTCCATCGCCCAGCACTACCACAGCCGTACCAAGTACGACCCCGACACCCTTGAGTCGAAGGCACGGCCCCTCGACTACAGTCGCCAGCCCACTCCTTTCAAGACCTACCGGGTGGGGACCGAGATTGACCTCAAACCCTATATAGACGAGAGCAACCCGCCGGAGCCAGACAGCGAGCGGGTCGATTGGATGCGATTGTCGCGGCTGCTGATCAACGCCTACGGGCTGACGGCCAAGTTTCCGACTGCCACGGGGCAGACCTTTTACCTGCGATCGGCCCCCTCGGCGGGAGGGCTGTATCCGGCGGAGATCTATATTATTTCGCGTGGTACTCGGCTGCTGCCAGCGGGGCTCTACAACTACCAGGCCCGCAGCCACAGCCTCTGGCGCTACTGGGATGACCACGGCTGGCAGAATTTACAGCGGGCTTGCTTTTGGCACCCAGCACTGGAGGCCACCCATTTAGCCCTGGTGGTGACGGGGGTGTTCTACCGTTCCGCCTGGCGCTACCAAGACCGAGCCTACCGCCGCATTTGCCTTGATGTGGGCCATCTATTGGGCAATCTGGAGCTGGCTTGCGCCCTGGTTGACTATCGCCCCCACCTGGTGGCCAGCTTTGCTGACGAGGCTGTGGCTGAGCTGCTCTACATCGACGCCACCCAGGAGGGAGCGTTGGCGGTACTGCCCCTGGCCGACCTGCTGCTGGTGGAGCAAAACTTGCCCTGTGCCCAGGTGGCCTTTGCTACGTCACCCCAGACCCAGTTCCCATCGGTGCCCGATGGAGAACTGCTGAGTTATTTTCACCAGGCGACTGCCATTGCCCCCACCGCCGATGTGCCCCCGTGGGCGATGCGCCCCACGGGCGATACCCCCCAGCCCGCTGATACCCTCGAAGATAAGTACAACTTGCCCTTTGGGTTGCGGGTGCCCACTACTACCGCCTCGATCGCCTGGGGACCCCAGCTAGAAGAGCTAGAGATCACGGTATTCAAACGGCGATCGACCCGGCGCTACACCGGTGGTTCAATTTCCCTAGAGGCGCTGAGGCTATTGCTCGACTTTACCTACCAGCCCCACCATTATTCTAACCAGGGGCTTGACCCCGACCCCGACTACTGCGATCGCAGCCTGGTGCATACTTTCGTGGTGGCCTGCGGAGTCGAGGGGCTTGACGATGGCTGCTACTACTATGCTCCCCGCAGTGAAGAGCTGCGCCAGGTGCGCTTTAAAAACTTTCGCCGCGAGCTGCACTACCTCTGTCTGGGGCAAGAGCTGGGCCGCGATGCCGCCGCCGTGGTGTTTCACACCGCTGACCTAGCGGGAGCGGTGGCGGCCTACGGCGATCGCGTCTATCGCTATCTGCACCTAGATGCCGGACACCTGGGTCAGCGGCTCAATCTGGCCGCCGTCCGGCTGGGGCTAGGGGTGAGCGGCATCGGCGGCTTTTTCGACGACCAAGTCAATGAGGTGTTGGGCATTCCACCCGACGAAGCGGTGATTTATGTGACTACTTTGGGGCAGCCAGGATAGTCAAGGTAGTTTAAACAGTAGATCGATCATCCCTTAGAGTTGATTGTTGCTCTGCTCAGTTGTGGCGTTGTGCTATGGCCCAGCCTCGGTCTCAGACCCCAATTACAGAAGAAGGCCCTTTGCACCAAGAAGCGGCACCGCGTGACCCAGTGAGCCTGCTGCTGCTGGTTGGGGACGGCGCTGAACGCACCCGGTTTAACCCGCCCGCTGCGATCGCCTCGCCCGCCTTTACCCTGATCGAGGCCGCTACGCTCACCCAAGCTTTGGACCTGTGGCTCACCGGCATGGCAGACTGGGCCGTCCTAGACTTAGTCTGGGCCGCAGGCAGCGGGCTAGCATTTTTGAGCGCCCTGGGCGAATGCCAGCAGCGTCCCCTGCCTGTGGTGGTGCTGGTTGGGCCTGGGCAGGAGCGCACTGCCTTAGAGGCAATGAAGCTCGGGGCCGCTGATTACCTCTTTGCAGAGGACTTCACTCCGGAAGATCTCTGGGCCAGGTTGAAGAAAGCTGGCCTAGGAGCGCAGCGAACGCTCGCCAATACCCCATATAAAGCTCGCCAGCACTACCAAAATCTGGTCGAAAACTCCCCCGATATTATTGAACGGTTTGATCGCAACCTGCGCCATCTCTACGTCAGCCCGGCGCTAACCAGAATTTTGGGTATGGATGCGGCCGCCTTTTTGGGCAAAACCTGTCGCGATCTCGGTTTTGACGACGCCATGGTCAACGACTGGGAAGCGGCGGCGGCTGTGGTGCTAGTTACTGGAGAGAAGCAGTCGATTGAATTCACCACCCCGACGGCCAACGGCTGGCGACACTTTGAGATGGCGATCGCCCCCGAGTGGTCTAAGCAAGGCCAGATTGAGTCGTTGCTGTGTATTTCGCGCGACATTAGCGATCGCGTGGTGGCCCAGCAGACCCAGCAGCGACTGCTCACCGAGGCCCAGACGGCCCAGCGCGAAGCCCAGTCGGCGCGAGACGGGCTAGTCCGCGTGTTTGACCGCATCAACGACGGCATTATTGCCTTTGACCGCAATTCGCGCTGCGTATACCTCAACCCCAGCGGCGAGCAAATCCTAGGGCGATCGGCGTTAAGGATCCTCGGCAACCACGTCTGGGACGAGTTCCCCGAGGCGGTGGATACCCCCATTTACGAGGTCTATCACCGCACCATTGAGCAGCAGCAGCCCGAGTTTTTGGAGTACTACTTTCCGCCCTTAGACAGCTGGTTTGAGATGCGGCTCTATCCCGACAGCAAGGGCACCACGGTCTATTTTACAGATATTAGCGATCGCAAAGCCGCCGCCGCCAGCCGCCAAAAAACCGAGCAGCTGCGCCACGAGCTAGCGCTGCTAGAACGCATCCTAGAATCAGTTTTGGCGGGCTATTGGGATATCGATTTTGTCGCCAACACCGCCTATATGAGCCCTAGCCTCAAGCGCATGTTTGGCTACGCCGACCACGAATTGTCTGACGCCATCGACACCTGGCAAACCCTGATTTTGCCCGAGGATTTGTCCCCCACCCTGGACAATTTCAATCAACATATTCAGAGCCACGGCCAGGTGCCTTACTACAATGAAGTGCGCTATCGCCACAAAGACGGTTCGATTGTTTGGGTGATCTGCGCTGGCCAGGTGATTGCCTGGGATGACGCCGGTCATCCCAGGCAGATGGTAGGCTGCCATGTTGACATCACCCAGCTAAAGCAGACCGACGCACAGCTGAGAAAAAGTCGAGTTCATCTTCAGGAAGCTCAGCGCATTGGTAATCTGGGCAGTTGGGAGTTTGAAGTGGCCACCGATCGCATCATTTGGTCAGAGCAGGTCTACCGCATTTTTGGCCTAGAAGTAGGGACCAGCCTCCTCAGTTTTGAGGCGTTGCAAAGCTGCTTCCATCCAGACGATCAAAACCGCCACCGTCAGACCGTAGAGGCGACCCTGACGACCCACCAGCCATACGACGACGAATTTCGCATTGTGCGCGCCGATGGCAGCGAGGGCTATATCCACGCCAAGGGCGAAGCCCTGGTTGATAGCGCTGGCCAGCTCACCCACCTAACCGGCACCGTGCAAGACATTAGCGAACGCAAGCAGCACAACGCTGAGAGGCAAAACCTGTCGCTGCGCCTTTCCCTGGCCCTCGAATCAGCCCGTATTGGCATTTGGGAAAGGGTTTTAGGCACCGATGAGGTGATCTGGGATCAGTGCCTGATTGACCTGTACGGCTTTGCTCGGTTGGGGCATCAGGCCACCTACCAAGACTGGCGAGTCCAGGTCTATGCCGACGACCTTGCGTGGGTTGAAGCCGCTGCCCAGGCTCTCATTGACAACAATAGCCCCTACGACGTGGAGTTTCGAGTCTGGCGGGGTGATGGCAGTCTAGGCTGGATTCACTCTAGCGCTCTGGTACAGCGAGACGCCCATGGCCAGCCCGTAAGCATTATCGGCATTAACTACGACATTACCGACCAAAGACAGGCCACCGTTGAGCTTGAGGACCTCTCAGCCCGGTTAACGCTAGCCTTAGAATCGGGGAGCTTTGGCTGTTGGGACTGGAATGTCGTCACCAATGACATCAACTGGGATCAGCGCCTGATCGAGCTATATGACTTTGATGAGGAACGGCCTACTACATACCAAGACTGGCGCAATCGGGTTCACAGCGACGATCTGCAGTTAGCAGAAGCGGCCCTCCAGACTGCCCTCGAAACCGGTGCCCCTTATGACGGTGAGTTTCGCATCTGTCGCAGGGACGGCGAACTGCGTTGGATTAAGGCCACCGCATTGGTCTATCGCACCCCCGAGGGGCAGCCCCTCAGCATGGTAGGTATCAACTACGACATTACTGAGAAGAAGCGGGCAGAGACCCAACTGCAAGAGCTGTCCCTACGGCTGTCCTTGGCCCTAGAGTCGAGCAAATTGGGCAGCTGGGAGCTGGATCTGATGACTGAACAGGTCAACTGGGATCAGCGCATGTATGCCATGTATAGCCTTACCCCTAGAGAGTCAGGGCTGACTCTTCAAGATTGGCGTCACCGCATTTATAGCGAAGATAGGAATTGGATGGATGTCGAATTTGCCCGTATTCTTGAGGGCGATTCCCCGCCCACCCTTGAGTTTCGCATTGACCGGGGCAACGGCGAACTCCGCTGGATCAGAGCCACTGCCGTAGCCCAGTACGACTCCAACGGTCGACCCGTACGCATGATTGGGACCAACGCTGACATTACCGAGGCCAAGCAGGCTGAGCAGCATCTGCTGCGCACTACCGCCCAGCTCGAAGCCTCGAACCACGAGCTCGAGGCCTTTGCCTACTCGGTCTCCCACGACCTGCGCGCTCCGCTGCGGGCGATTGACGGGTTTAGCCGCGCCCTAGTCGAAGACTACGGCGACCAGTTTGGGGAAGAGGGGCAAGATTATTTCAGCCGCATTCGTCACAACGTCGGCCGCATGGGGCAGCTGATTGACGATCTGCTACGGCTGTCGCGGGTGTCGCGCCAGGCCATGACCTACGTGTCCATTAACCTCAGCGCCCTGGTGCAGGAGCAGATCGATGAACTGCAGAGGGTGGATGCCGATCGCACGGCCACCGTCACCATTGCCCCCGCCCTCACCGTAACCGCCGACCCAACGCTGATGCGGGTGGCGATCGCCAACCTGGTGCAAAACGCTTGGAAATTTACGGCCCAGCAGCCCAGCGCCTGCATTGAGTTTGGGCTTGAAAGGCAGCAGGGTGAGCCCGTCTACTACCTGCGCGACAACGGCGCTGGGTTTGACATGGCCTACGCTGACAAGCTGTTTGGGGTGTTTCAGCGTCTGCACAACACCGACGAGTTTCCCGGCACCGGCATTGGCCTGGCGACGGTGCAGCGAGCGCTGCACCGTCAGGGGGGGCGGGTCTGGGCCGTCGCCGCCGTCGAGCAGGGGGCCACCTTCTACTTCACCTTGCCTCAGGCCCCAGGGGTCGAGGTGCAGCCATGACGGCGCTGCGCCCCATTCTGCTAGTCGAAGACAACCCCGACGATGAGCGTCTGACCCTGCGCGCCCTGCGCCGGAGCAACCTGAGCAACACTATCGTGGTTGCCCGCAACGGCGAAGAGGCCCTGCGGCAGGTGTTTACCTCAACCCCACTACCCTGCGTGGTGCTGCTCGACCTCAAACTGCCCAAGATCGATGGGCTAGAGGTGCTGCAACAGATTCGGGCCAGCGATCGCACCCGACTGCTGCCGGTCGTCATCCTTACCTCGTCCAGCGAAGACCGGGATATCATTGAAAGCTACAGCCTGGGAGCGAACAGCTACGTTCGCAAGCCCGTCAACATTGACGAGTTTACCGAAGCCGTGCGCCAGCTCGGCCTCTATTGGGCATTGATAAGTGAGCTGCCTCCCACTCTGCCATGACTGCTGAACCCCTAAGGGCGCTAATTGTAGAAGATTCTGACGACGATCTGCTGCTGCTGCTGCGCGAGCTACGGCGGGCGGGGTTCGCTCCTAGCTGGGTGCAGGTGCAAACGGCAGACGACTTTCGCGCTGCCTTGGAGGCTGAGGATTGGGATGTGGTGCTGTCTGACTATCAGCTGCCCCAGTTCAACGCCCCCGCCGCCCTGGAGATACTGCAGCAAAGCCCCTGCGATCTGCCGTTTATCGTGATCTCGGGCACCGTGGGGGAGGCCACCGCCGTCACCATGATGCGGGCCGGAGCCCACGACTACGTGATGAAAGACAATCTTTCTCGCCTGGCCGAGGCAGTGCGGCGCGAGGTGCGCGAGGCCCACAGCCGCCGCGACCGCCGGGCGGCGATGAGCGAGCTCGATCGCACCCGCGAGCTGCTGCACCTAGCCATTGAGGGCTCTGGCATTGGCATCTGGGATTGGCAGGTGCAAACCGGGGAAGTCTGGACCAGCGATCGCTGTGCGGCGCTCATGGGCTATAGCACCGCCGACCTCGGCCCCGCCCGCATCGACACCTGGCAGCGGTTTGTCCACCCTGACGACTGGGGCCACAAAAAGGTCGCTCTGCAGCGCCACTTTGAGGGCGACACCCCCGCCTACAACTGCGAGTTTCGGCTGCGCCACCGCCAGGGCCACTGGGTGTGGGTGCTCGACCGAGGCAAAGTCGTCGAGTGGGATGACGCCCGCCGCCCCCTGCGCATGAGCGGCACGTATACCGATATCACCGAGCGGCGGCTGGCCGAGGCTGAGCACCGCCGCGTGGCCGATCAGATGCTGTTCAACAGCCTCCACGATGCCCTCACCCAGCTGCCCAACCGCAACTTTTTGATGCAGCGGCTTGAACTGGCCATTCAGCGCTGCCAGCGCGGTAGCCAGCGCCAGTTTGCGGTCTTGTTTCTCGATTTAGACCACTTCAAAGTGATCAACGACAGCCTCGGCCACTTGACGGGAGATGAGGTGCTAGTGCTGGTGGCCCAGAAGCTGCGATCGCTGATTCGCACCAGTGATCTAGCCGCTCGTCTCGGGGGTGACGAGTTTGTGCTGCTGCTCGAAGACATCGACACCCTGCACGAGCCCGTGCGCATTGCCGAACGGCTGCTGCAAGAGCTGCAAGTGCCCCTAACTGTAGGCGGGCACAACGTCTTTCTCAACGCCAGCATCGGCATTGTGATGGGTGTGGGCGATTACCACAGCCCCTCCGACTCCCTGCGCGACGCCGATATTGCCATGTATCGGGCCAAGGCTCAGGGGCGAGGCCGTTACGTGGTGTTTAACGAGTCAATGCACCTGCAAGCCCTACAGCGGCTTCAGCTCGAGCAGGAGCTGCGCGACGCCATTGATCGCGATCAGCTGGTGCTTTACTACCAACCCATTTTTCAGCTCAAGACCAAGGAGATCTCAGGGTTTGAGGCTCTGGTGCGGTGGCAGCACCCCACCCGCGGCTTCATTTCCCCCGATAGTTTTATCCCCATCGCTGAAGAGACTGGGCTGATTGTCCCCCTCGATCGCTGGGTCTTGACCCAAGCTACCCAGCAGCTAGCAATCTGGCACCAGCGCTACCCCCACCGAGCCGATCTGACGGTGAGCGTCAATTTTTCGGTCAAAGACCTACTGCGCGCCGATCTGCTTAGTGATCTCACCCGCATCTTAGGGCAAACCGGACTTCAAGGCCACCACCTCAACCTCGAAATTACCGAAAGCACCCTGATCGAAGACATACAGGCCATGGTAACGATTTTGCAGCAGCTCAAACACCACGGCTTTACCGTCACCATCGACGACTTTGGCACCGGCTATTCGTCCCTCAGCTACCTGCACCAGCTCCCCGTCGACGCTCTCAAGATCGATCGCTCCTTTGTCATGGCCATGGAGGCCAACCGCCGTAACTCTGACATTGTGGAGACCATTATTACGCTGAGCAATCGCCTGGGAATGGCCGCGATCGCCGAAGGGGTCGAAACCGAGGCCCAGCTTTGCCACCTGCAACACCTGAGCTGCGAGCTAGGCCAGGGTTACTGGTTTGCCAAACCCCTGCCCGCAGAAGAGGCCGAAACCCTGCTGCTGTCAACCCCCGCTAGCACTGCGGCTATACTCTAGCCCTACTCTGGAAAGAAAAAGTCGGTGGGCTCTTCGTCCTCTTCGGCGGCAATATAGCTGCGGTAATACTCCTCTAGCTCTGCTGCCCCAATGGAGCGTTCGGAGGGGTTCTCAAAAAATGTTTTCACCTTCAGGTAGCGCCGCAACCCCTCGGCCCCAGCATCGTGCTGGGTAGCCGCTTTAAAGTCGTCGGGGAAGGTGTCGCTAATCTGCAGCCACGCCTCTTCTAAAACATCCTCCACGTCTTCGTTGGGGGCGCTCTCAATTAATGCCTCTAGCCCATCGAGAATGTCAATCAGCTTGAGAATCTCTGGAATTTTCTCCGAATCAGACATTGAGCCGTGCATGGATAGCGCTAAACAACCGCGAATGCTTAGGAAAATCTTAGTGGAGTATGGACCCGATTGATCGACCCTAGGCGGGAGAATCTATCTGCTAGCAGACAGATTCTCCCGCCTAGGGTACTGCCATAGTCCAAAAAAATCACCCTAAGGCATAGTTATGCCGCCTTGGGGCTCTAGGGCGGCGCGCCACTCGCGCAGGCGCAGCTGGGCTTGGGCATAGGCTTCAGTTTGGGCGGGCACGGCTTCGGCCAAGGTAATTGCCCGGCTGGGGTTGGTCATGGCTTCGGTTTCAGCCAGGCGCAAAATGTCCCAACTCCAGCGGGTGAGGGCCTGGGTGGCCTCGGTCCGTTGGGAGCTGCTCTCGGGCACCTGCTGAGCTAGCCGTATCGCATCCACTAGGGCACCTACGGTACCCGACTGAGCCACCTGGTAGGCCTGCTGCAATAGCTGTTGTCCCTGGAGCTGACCTCGCCAGGTTTGAATGTTGGCCTGGGCATCGCTGTGCAGAGCGCGGCCTGAGCCAATGCGCGAGGCTACCGCCACGGCTTCAGCTAATCGACCCTGGGCGGCAAGCTGACGAGCCTGACCCAGCAGAGGACCGTCTTCGGCCCGCTGGAGGTCGGCCCGCCACTGGCCAATCTCTCCCTGGGCTTCGTCGTAGAGGGCGCGGCCAGAGCCAATCTGGCGGGCAGTGGCGATCGCCCCAGCCAGATCCCCGACCTGGGCCTGCTGCTGCGCCTGGCTGAGAATAGGCCGATCTTCGCTGGTTTCGATCTGACTCCGCCAGCGGCTAATTTGATCCTCAGCGTCATCCCAGGCGGGGTTGGCGCTGGACACTTTTTGGGCCTCAATGATGGCGGCCTGGAGGTCGGCGATGGTGCCGGGGGTCGCCACCTGTCGGGCCCACTCTAGCTGCGATCGCCCCTCCACTTCCTCCTGCCAGCGGCGCATCAGGCCTTGGGCCTTATTGTAGAGGGGGCGATCGGCCCCAATACTTTGGAGCCGCACAATGGCTCCCTCCAGTCCGCTAATGCCGCCCTGCCACGACAGCTGGGTGGCGTCGATCAGAGTGCGCATGTCAGCAATCTCGGCTCCCATGTTCAGCGCCGCTGGAATTGCCTCTAGCATTTGCCCTGCTGCCTCGGCGTCGCGCCGCTCTAAGGCAGATTCAGCCATATCCAGCAGGTCGCGCCCAAACTGGCGAATTACCGTCTGCGCTTCAGCGTAGACCGGGCTCTTGCTATCGATGCCCTGGGCGATCTTCAAGGCCTCCTGCATGGCTTTGAGCGTGCCCTGACGGGCTAGCTCTTTGGCCTTGCCCAGTGTGTTGAGGTCTTCGCGGGCGGCGGTAATTTTAGCGGTCAGCTCGTCGTATTTGGTGGTTTGCCAGTGGGTGTTGTCTACGTCTAGTAGCTGAATGGCTTTGGCAAAGGCATCCTGAAAGGCCAACGCCTTGAGGTCAGCCTCGGCAGCCTGGTAGATGGTTTCAGCCTCTTTCCAGATCTGGTTCCAGTCGCTGACCTGCTGGCTGACGAGCTGGGCGGCAGCGGTGTGGTTGGGAATGCGCTGGGCGATCGCGATCGCCTCAGCCAAATCGCCTGCCTGAAACGTGTTCTCGGCCAGCGCCAAAATCTTTTCAGACCAGTCTTCAATGCGCAGGTCGATCTCGCCTCGCAGCGGGTGATCGGAAGGTAGGGATTCCAGTAGGGCGATCGCCTCTAAATAGCCCTCTACCGTAGCCTGCTCGGCGTAGGCTTCGGCACACTGCAATCGGGTTGTTGCCGACGCGGTCGGCCAAAAAATCGCCCGACAGTTGGGCAAGTTAGGAATCCGAAATAGGCTGATGGCCGACATCGCCCCCACCCCAGACACCAGCACCAGAACCCCTACCGACCAGACTGGCCAAGTTTTTGCCAGCCGCTGCACCAAGGCACGACGCGGCCGCGGCTGCACAGGAGCCGCAGGAGCCGCCACAGCACTGTGATCGGTCCGCTGCCGCAGTTCGGCCAGGGGATCATAGCGAGGCGACCCTGGCTCGCGAACGGGGAGCCCCGGGGGCAGCGGCACAGGTCGAGAAGACCCATGGGTTGGCCCTGGATAAATTGGTCGCTCAGAGGTGTCTTGGTCCGAAGCCATGCCCGCTTCCTGAGAGTGGCTCGCTGCTAGCCAATGGAAGGATTAAACCCGCCCAGCTAGAGGCGCAGTGAAAGTCAGCCCTAGTATAGCCATGTCTTGAATAAACGCAATGCCCTAGCCGCCCACTTGGTCTTTGTACTCGTCGGCGGTGAGGGCGTCATCGAGATCGTCGAGGTCGGTGGCTCTGATTTTAACCAACCAGCCGTCGCCGTAGGGGTCATCGCCAATCTGCTCGGGCGCTTCAACCAGCGCCTCGTTGCGCTCTAGCACCTCGCCAGAAACCGGCGATTTCAGCTCTTCTACCGCCTTGACCGACTCCACCGTGCCAAACTTTTCGCCTTTTTCGACGCTGTCACCGATCTCAGGCAGTTCTAAGAAGACAATGTCACCCATTTGGTCGATCGCAAAGGCGGTAATTCCCACGGTAACAATGCCCTCGTCATCATCGGCGCGGGCATATTCGTGACTGTCGAGATATTTTAGGGTTTCGGGATATTCAAATGCCATGGCGTAACCTCATATCGCCCCAGGAAGAGTAGTTTGTAGCGCAGCTACCGTGCAGAGTTGATAGATCCAGTGTCAGTGTGCCACGAGTCAGCAGTTTTGGAGCAGGGAATGGGGAGATGAGTGGATGGATGGATGGGTAGGGAGTGGGGGGTGAAGGGGGAGGGAGGGGAGATGGGAAGAGAGTTCTGAAATCATTCAAACCTCAACGTTCAACATTCAAAACTTTCCTTCTTCACCTCCCCCACACCCTCACATTCTTTCTTACTTCGCCCGATAAAAAGGCCGCTTCACCACCGTCGCCGCCTGGGGTTCACCGCGCACTTCGACCTCAAGAGCCTGCCCCACTTTAGCCAGGGGAGCGGCGACGTAGGCTAGGGCAATGGGGATATTTAGCGTAGGGGCGAGGGTGCCGCTGGTGACGGTGCCGATGCGATCGCCCTGGTAAATCACCGGGTAATCGTGGCGGGCGATGTGGCGGCCTGCCATGGCTAAGCCTACCAGGCGGCGGCTGACGCCCTTGGCTCGCTGCTGCTCAAGCACCGAGCGCCCGATAAAATCCCCCTTTTCGTCTAGGTGCACCAGCCAACCTAAGCCCGCCTCCAGTGGACTGGTAGTGTCATCAATGTCTTGGCCGTAGAGGGCCATGGCGGCCTCCAATCGCAGGGTATCGCGCGCCCCGAGGCCGCAGGGGACAGCACCGGCCTCGATCAGGGTCTGCCATAGGGCCAGGGCCGTGGCGGGGTCAGTCATGATTTCAAAGCCGTCTTCACCGGTATAGCCGGTGCGGGCAACCCAGGCTGGCTGTCCCAATAGGGCCGTGTCTTGGTGGGCGAAGCGGCCCAGAGCATTCAAGTCGAGGGCTGTGTGTGGCTGGAGCAGGGCAGCGGCGGCAGGCCCCTGGATAGAGATTAGGGCGCGATCGCGCGATTCATCCACCAAATTTATCCCCGTACCAGCCAGATGCTCCAGCAGCCAGGCTTTGTCTTTGTCGGTGGTGGCCGCGTTGACAATTAGCGCTACAGTCTCCGAACTCGTTTCTGAGCTAGCGGGTGGCGACTTGAGGTAGACGATCAGATCGTCGACAATGCCGCCCTTGGGGTTGAGCAGCACTGTGTACTGCGCCTGGCCCTGGGTGAGTCGCCCTAAGTTGGAGGGCACTAAGGTTTGCAGAGCAGCAATTACTCCCACCCCCCGTAGCTCAAACTTGCCCATGTGAGAGATGTCGAATAGCCCAGCGCGCTGCCGCACCGCCTGGTGCTCTTGCTTGATGCCGCCAAACTGCACGGGCATTGACCACCCAGCAAACTCAGTCATGCGCGCCTTTTGAGCGACGCAGGCAGAATAGAGAGGCGTTTGCAATAGTGTCATGGGGGGAATTCTAGGGCCATCCAGTAGTGTACTGAGAAAACCTCTGACTGATTAGGGCTTTATACCCTTGCCGCCCCAGAGTCTTTTGGTAAAGGTATGAAGGTCTGTGGTTACACAATGTTGCCATGTCGTTTTGTGCAGTGGTGGCATGGCATTAGCGGTAAGCCCAACTACCTACCGCAGGTGTAACGCGTGTTCCCTTAATTGTGTTTCCCATGATTGCTCTTATGCCCCACGGGTCCTGTTTCCTGTGGGATCTTCAGCTGACGTCTCTGCATGTGGTTAGCGATTTAGCAGTAGCAATAGCCTACTTTTCGATTCCGCTGCTGCTGCTGTTGAATCGGCAGCATATCGACACCCAGATTCGGCCGGTGCTGCTGCTCTTTGCGGCCTTTATTTTTAGCTGCGGCATTGGCCACTGCCTACGCGTGTGGAACATCTGGCACACCAACTACTGGCTTGAAGGTGCTTGGACCTGGCTCACCGCCATGGTCAGCCTCTACACCGCTTGGGAACTCAAGGGGTTGGTGCCGCAGCTGCTCAACACCCACAAGGACCTGGTCACCATTCGGGCGCTAGTAGAGCAAGACCCCCTCACTGGTATTGCCAATCGTCGGGGGCTAGAGGCCGCCCTAACGGCTCTGGTCTATCAACCTGGAGCAATGGGGCATACCCTCATGTTGCTCGACCTCGACGGGTTCAAAGACATCAATGACACCTACGGCCACAGCACCGGCGACCAGCTGCTTCAGGCCGTTGGGCAGGTGCTCAGTCGCCAGATTCGCACCACTGACCTGGCCGCCCGCATTGGCGGTGATGAGTTTGCTCTGCTCATGGTGGGCTGCCTGCCCGAAGAAGCCTTGGATAAGGCCGAGGTCATTCGGCAAGAGATTTTGCAAATCACTATGCCCCAGCTCCAGCCTCCCAGCCGTTGCCCACTGGTCTCGGTCAGCATTGGCATCAGTGGCTTTACCTCTGACCAAGGCGTCACCCAAAGCTATCAACTGGCCGACGCGGCCCTCTACGCCGCTAAGTACAACGGCAAAAACCAGATTAAGGTAGCCTCTCCCGCAGCTGTATAGCTCCGCCCTAATTCCTGATGAACCCGCCCAGGTCAGGCCGGTAGCGAGCCACAAACCCGCCCTGGGCGTCGTACACGGCCACCTGACGGTCAACTTGGTGGCTAGCGGTAATAATTTGCTCAATCAGCTGCTGAGAGCCAGGGTTGAGCTGGTTGGTAAAAGCAAAGGTGCCGTCTGCCGCCGGTGGGGTAATGGCCTGGCGCAGGGGCTCGGCGTACTGGCTAGAGAGCACCACGCGAATTTGGCTGGCGTCTTCACGCACCGTGCAGGGAGTGACTGAAAACTGGCAGAGCTGGGCCAGATTAGTGGTTAGGGTTTGCAGCGCCACGGCGGTGCGGAGGCGATTTTGAGCGTTGGCCAAGGCCGGCTGGTAGGTCTCCAGCAGCACTCCACCCTCCGCTGCCAAGATGGTGTCAGAGGGAATTTGCCGAGCGCTGGCCACCGCCTGACGCCACTGGGTCACCGCTAGAGTCCACTGGCCCTTGGCCTCGGCAGCGGCGGCGCTGCGGGCGGCCTGCACTGCTTGGTGGTAGTTTTGGGCACCGGCCTCCTCCAACGTAGAGCGGCTGCTGGCGCGGTTGAGCTGCCCCTGGTAATCCCTAATCTGGGCCTGGGCTTCGTCATAGACCACGGTGCCCTGAGGAATCAGCGACAGTCCGTTGATGGCCGCCTGCCACTCCTTGGCCGCCAGTTGCCAACCTGCCAGAGAGTTAGCGGTTTCCATGCGCTGACGAGCTAGATCGCCAGTTTGAATGGCGGTGTTAAAGTTGGCCTCGGCCTCCTCTTCGGCGACGATGCGGCGGCCAATGGCGCTGTAGTTAGCTCGATATTCGCGCAGCTTTTGCTGGCTGTAGTCAAAGGCTGGACTGTCGACGGAAACGCTGTTGAGCTGGTCGATCGCCTGCTGCCAGAGCAGGTGCACCTTAACCCACCGCTCCACGGGGTGAGGCGGCGATTGGCTCAGGTTGGCGGCCTCGTTGGCCAGCGCCTGGGCGCGAACAATGGCGTTGAGAAAGACAATGTTGCCTTCGTAGCGCGCTAGGTCGTCCTGGGCTATGTCATAGTAGGCCGACCAGGTGGGGATGGGGGTCAGCATATCGATCGCCGTTTGGAGATCGGCCTGGGCCGTAGCCAGGTCAGCGCCGTTAGGGTTGCCGACCAGAGTGGCCTGGGCCAGCTCGTAATACTCGGTGGCCTGATCGAGGCGATCGCAGCTGCCCACCACACAGGGCCGCGACAGGGCATAGGCAAAGGCCCCGCTGCCTACCAAAATTAGCCCCGCCAGTCCATAGGTCCAGTAGTCGCGCAGCGATCGCAACCCCTGGCGAGCCCATGTCTGCGCTCGCTGACCCCAGCTAGGTCCTGGAGGCGGCTGCACCGCCGTGTCGGGCAGCGCCAGGGCCGCATCGCTAAATCCAAGCCCAGGGGAATCTGCTCTGGCAGTAGCCTCGGCAGCACTGACGTCGGTCTCAAATGCCCCAGCACCAGCCAGATTATCAGGGAGGTCACTGGCGGCGGCATCGGCCTCAACATCGACCGCCGTATCTACCTCCGGGGGCGCAGCGGTGGCTGGAAAAATCACCTGCACCGCATCTCGCGGGTGCCAGGTGAACGTGTGCATGGCGTAGGGCTGAGCGACCGACTTGAGTTTGAGATAAAGCCGCACCGCCAGGGTATCGACCGCCGCCCAGTCGGCCTCCGGCAGCCCTACTGTCGGCACCAGCTCCCGAAATGCTAACTCCAGATCCTTCAGTAAGTCCCTAGGCTCACCCACCTCCGGGGCCCTGTGCTCTGCCAGCAGCAGCAACCGCCCCGCCCGCTCTGAGCAATCGAGGGTTAGCCCAGGGTAGCGGCGGGTCTCTTTGAGGTAGGCGGCGAAGGCCCGCTGTAGCGGTTCAAAGCCGGTATGGGTGGAGGGTGATAGTGAGGTCATAGCGTACCGATGGATATTGCCCCAAGCCGTATTGCTCCAAAGCGTGAACGACCAAACCGAACAACCCAGGTGGAGAAACCCAGGCCGTTTAAAGTGCTCCCAGGCCGAGGCTCAACCCTGAGTCATGCTGGGTCGGCGGCTCCTGGCCCCGGTTGGTGCTAGCTCAAGGGCTAACCTGAATGGGGCAGGGACTTCCTTAGTGAGTATGCTAGTGCAAGGTTGATATTCTGGGACAAGATATCTGGGGTGATAGATCGCGGTGCTGATTCTAATTGTGGAAGACGAGGCCGAAATTGCCCGCCTGATTCGGCTTTACCTCGAAAAAGAGGGTTTTACCTGTGAAATTTGCGACGACGGCGAAACCGCCCTGCGCTACCAGCAGACTCTCCAGCCCGACCTAATGATTCTCGACGTCATGCTGCCCAAGCTCGACGGGTTAGAGGTGTGCGCCCGGGTGCGCCAGGGGCCAGGGGCCAAAGATCCATACATTCTCATGCTTACCGCTCGGGGCGAAGAAATTGACCGCATCATTGGCCTGTCGACCGGGGCCGACGACTACCTGGTCAAGCCCTTTAGCCCCAGAGAACTAGTGGCCCGAGTGCGAGCCCTGCTGCGCCGCAGCCTGCGCCACAGCCAGGAGGCACCGGCTCAGACCTACCGTACGGCTCACTTTAGCCTCGACCTCGACCAGCGCACCGCCCAACGCCAGGGTGACTCTGGCGACCTAGAGCTGCTCGATCTCACCCCGCTAGAATTTGACCTGTTGGCCACCTTCATGAGCTACCCCGGCCGGGTCTGGAGCCGCCACCACCTGATCGAAAAACTCTGGGGCGAAGATTTCTTTGGCGACGAGCGCGTCGTCGATACCCACATTGCCCGCCTGCGCAAGAAAGTTGAACCCGACTCGTCGCAGCCCACCTTTGTGAAAACAGTGACCGGCGTGGGGTATCGGTTTGAGGATGAGGCGGTGTAGGGGAGTTGGGGAGAGTTTTGAGTTTTGAATGTTTCGCATCAACAAAAACTAAAACTAAGCACTCAAAACTTTTCTCCCCCATCCCCTCATCCTCCTCACCTCCCCCATCTCCCTCATCCTCATGTCCCTCTGGCAGCTAGATCAAATCCGCATCGTCCTAGTCGAGCCAGCGGGGCCTTTAAACGTGGGCGCTACGGCGCGGGTAATGAAGAATATGGGTTTGCGCCATTTGGTGCTGGTCAACCCTCAATGCGACCCGGCCTCGGAGGATGCCCTGCGGATGGCGGTGCACGGCGGCGATGTGCTGGCAGCGGCGACCACGGTGTTGAGCCTGCCGGAGGCGATCGCCGGGTGTGAGCGGGCGATCGCCACCACCGGTCGCCTGCACCGCCAAGACCAGCCCCTAGAGCTGCCGGAAACCGCCCTGCCCTGGCTGCTGCCCCCCACGCCAGCAGAGAGCTTTGCTGCCGCCCTGATCTTTGGCCCCGAAGATCGGGGGCTGAGCAACGACGAGCTGATCTATGCCCAGCGCTGGGTACGTATTCCGGCCAGCGACAGCTATCCATCATTGAATCTGGCTCAGGCGGTAGCGGTTTGTGCCTATTTGATCCATCGGGTGGCGATGGCTGAGGCGCTAGGGGCAGCGTTTCCGGCCGTGGGGGTAGCGGCGGCGGAGGGGCATTTAGCGCCTCTGGAGCAGATAGAAGGCTTTTATCAAGATTTGGAAATCGTTTTGCTGAAAATCGGTTATCTTTACCCCCATACCGCCGCAAGCCGCATGGCTAAACTGCGGCGATTGCTGCATCGAGCCGGTCCCGATCGCCAAGAATTGGCTATGCTTAGGGGCGTTTTGCGGCAGATCAATTGGGCGGCCAGCCAGGCTCCCAAGAACGACTAACTTGCGATCGCAGCAACAGACGGGTGAACGGGCACACAGGGCGAAAGACAATGGCACAGTACGACGATCCTCGCAATCCATTTTCGGCAGGCCGTCCTGAGGCGGGCTCGCCTTGGGGAGAGTCAAACCCAGGGCCTAGCCCTGGTCGCGACGGGCTTCAGCTGCCGGGCGAAGCCGACCCCGGTGGTTGGGGCAACGACGGGCAGCGCCCGTCGTCCGTTGCCCGCCGCCGCAACCAGTGGCGGCAGCACCAGCAGCTTGCCCCCGATTTTGGCTCAGCCCCGGTGGAGCCCGAGATCGAACCGGTCATTCGCCCCACTGCCCGCAACGCCTCGCTACCAACCTTTCGCCGGGCTCCAGCCCAGCCCCAGCCCAGCAGCCCTAGGCCCGCTGCCCCTAAGGGGCGAATTCCTGAGCCTCGCTCGGCTCCCCGGGGGCAGGCGGCTCCGCCGAGCGCGCCTCGACCGGGTGCCCCGCCGCTGCAAATGCACCCCCACAGCATTCACCCCAGCACCTTGAATCCCAACGGTACGGTCGCTCCAGCGGGAGAGCCAACCGTCGCCAGAGCCCTGCCTCCCAACGTCACTCCCCTACGTCCCCAGTCTCGGCGAACGGCGATCGCCCCCACTGCCCCCCAACCCCAGCGGACTGGCCTATCGGCCCCCGGCACGCTGGAAGAGGCTGCTAACCCCGGCGGCGTGGGCGACAGTTCGCTGCCGCCCCGGCGATCGCGGGCGGCGACGGCTCGGCGACGGCTAGCCAATCCTCCCCTGCCGCTGCTCTACCTGATTCGGCTGATTATTTTGGGAGTGGGGGTAGCGGCGATCGCCGGCACCCTGCTATCGGTGCTCAGCCCCAGCAATGTGGCTACCCCTGGGGAGGCTGCCGTCCCCACTGCCCAGGCTAAGTCCGGTCGTGCTGCCGGTTCTTTAGTGCAGGGCACCGCTGCCAGTGTGGCCGACCTGCGCCTGACCGGTGAAATTTCTCACCTCAAGAGCGAGCTTGAGCAGTTAGCCACCCTGACTCCAGGCCTCACTCCGGTCAGCTTTGCCGTTGACCTCGATTCTGGCCAGTATATTGACCTGGGCGGAGCCGAGCCCGTCGCCTCGGCTAGCACCATTAAGGTGCCAATTTTAGTGGCCTTTTTGCAGCAGGTCGACGCGGGCACCCTGGCCCTCAACCAATCCATGGCCCTGCAAGAGGAGTACATGGCGAACGGCTCAGGTACCCTGCGCGGCGAAGCGGTGGGCACTGAATACACCGCCTTAGAGATCGCCACTCGCATGATTGTGACCAGCGACAACACCGCCACCAACATGATGATTGCCTCCTTAGGAGGCATTGAGGCGCTCAACCAAACCTTTACCGCCTGGGGGCTAGAGCACACGGTGCTGCGCAACCCCCTGCCTGACCTAGACGGCACCAACACCACCAGCGCCAAAGACCTGACCCTGCTGATGGCCCTAATTGACCAGGGCGGTCTGCTGACGCCGCGATCGCGCGATCGCCTGTTCAGCATCATGCAGCGCACCGAGAATGAAAGCCTGATTCCCTCTGGCATTCGCGATGGCTCACTGCTAGCCAACAAAACCGGCGACATCGAGGCCATGCTGGGCGATGTGGCCCTAGTCGATGTGCCCAACGGCAAGCGCTACGCCCTAGCCGTACTGGTGCAGCGCCCCTCCAACGACGGCCGCGCCAGCGAGCTCATCCGCCGCATGACCGAAACCATCCACGCCGAAATGGCCCAGCCTGTGGCCCCCGTTGGCGGCAGCGGTGCCGCCCCTGCCCCGCTCAGCCCCCCAGGAGAATTTGAGACTGAACCGCTACCAGAGGAGTTTGAGACTCAACCCTCCCAGGGATATGAAGACCCCTATGCCCCAGCCCCGGTGGATTTGGCCCCACCCGATCGGGCCCCAGGTCGGGATGAGATTCCGCCGGGTTAATACGAAATCCGCCTTGAGAAACCTCGGTTCAAAATAGAGATCTCGTAGGGGCATTGCACTGCAATGCCCCTACGAATCAGGTTTAACTAAGTAGGATTCGGTATAAGACGTTGGAGGTAAGAAGGTGAGGTAGGAAAGTTTTGAGTGCTTAGTTTAAGTTTTTGTTGTATACAAAGCATTCAAAACTCTCTCCCCATCCTCTCCTCAATACAAGAACCGCTCGTGGCGAATCACGTCTTCGCCTTCAAGCTGGTCGTAGCTACCGCCGTTCACTTGATACACCGCCAGGGCCTGATCGCTAATGTGATACTGCTGGTTGCCGTCGATGGCAATATAGGTACCTTGGCTGTCGCGCACGTCGGTGGTGGCGAGGGTTTTGTTGTTGGTTTTGTTGGTGCCGATGTAGCTCAGCCCCTGGGGGGTTTGGCACAGGTGAATGTTAAAGGATTTGGTCTCAAAAAACGCCTCCGGTCGGTTGTCTCCGCAGGGGCCAGTGGTGACTTCTTCGGAGGTGGGAGACGGTGCAGCGACCTGGGCACTGGTATCAATAAAATCGCCGCGCACCCAGCCCTCGGCCTCAGATTGAGCAAACTTGACGTAGTACCAGCTCAGGCCCCCTTCGCCCTCAGCCAGGCGCAGTAGCGTCACTACATCGCCGCCTAGACCGTAGCCCCGAGAGTCAGATTGGGTGGTGGGCTGCGATCGCAGATTGACCTGCGACCCCTCTCCCTGGGTCACCAGCTGAGCCGTGCGAATGGGGTCAATGGGCGTCGAGCGATAGCCGCCATCCTCCGCTAGTGCCGCGGCATCGGTTGCCGCCGTGGGCGTGCTCTCGGCCCCTACCGAGGCCGCGTCGGAGACCTCAGCGCCCCGGTTACAGCTACCCAGTAGCGCTAACAGCAGCAGTCCTAGCCCCAGTTTGGCGTTTCCCGAACCCAAGCCCATGCGCGACCTCTCGACCAAATGTCGCCGCTAATGGTAGCGCAAACTAAGCGTCCCACTTCACCTTAAAGAGGCGAAACAGCTCATAGTCTTTGGTAGAAACGACCCGTGCGCCTTCGGCTTTGGCTAGGGCGGGCCAGCGATCGAGGGGTTCTAAATACACCTCGGCTCCTAAGTAGGTTTCGAGAATGGCCCAGGGTTCGGCCAGCTCGGCTTCGGGGTTGATGGCGTCGAACAAAAACCAGCCGCCGGGCTTGAGGACCTTTTTCACCTGTTGCAGCACCGTGGCCCAATAGTCGGCGGGGTAGTAGCAGCTGACGCCCGTGGCGATCGCCATATCGAAGGTGTGAGGCTCATACTCCAACCGGTGGGCAGGGCCTTGGGTGACGCCCTTAAACAGCTTCGAGTTGAGCTGGGGGCCGCGAGCGGTCAGCGCAGCGCAAGCCACTGAGCTAATTTCGTGGCCCTGAAACAGCGCCTCCCAGTCCCGCCAGGGGTAGATCAAAAAGCTGATGCCGCAGCCGATATCGAGGCAGCGATCGCGCTTGCGGGGCTTCACCGACTCCCAAAAGGGGGTTGAGATACGCGGCGTCAGCGTACCGGCAATCCAGTCTTGGAACACCGCCATTTCTTCTACCTCGGAGGGTAGGTCAAAAGCTTTGCCGCCAAACTCGTGGTCGTAGCGTCGGGCCACGGCCTGCACCTGGGTGCCCCAGGGGGAGGGGTCAGCGGCGGGCAGGCGGCTCATCCTTTCAGAGCCCGGCTAAAGTTCTGGCGGTACGACTTGTTAAGGGCCAAAAACAGCGGCCACAGCAGGGTGAACTTAACCCTGCCATCGGTAAAGTTGGTGCGGTTGAACCCTGTCCAAAACTTAAAGGCGCCGCCGCCATAGATAACGGCTAACAAAAGCGCGATCAATGTACCCATAGTCACTGCTCCTTTCTACCCGGTTCACCTATGCTTCTACAATACCAACGTTGCTCCTGGTTGCCCGCCATTGCCTTACTTTTTCAAACGTTTGCTCCCAAGACGCGGCGGGAGAGAACGGTCGTGGCAGGGCGAAACTGATCTTACCCGTGGTAAAGCATAGATCGTGTACATTTACTCTAATCTATCTTTGAGTAGATCAACGGCGGAGTAACGTTATGGATATCCCTGTCGATGGTTGTGTTCGGTGTTTGGTTGAGCGCCCTAGCTAGAGCTGGGGCAACCCCATCAGGAATGTTTACGCAGCAAGGAGACTCTAATGCGCGCAGTGCTAATGGCCGGTGGTTCAGGAACCCGTTTACGGCCTCTAACCTGTGACTTGCCCAAGCCCATGGTGCCGATCCTTAACCGCCCCATCGCTGAACACATCGTCAATCTGCTCAAGCGCCACGGTATTGATGAGGTGATCGCCACCCTCTTTTACCTGCCCGATGTGATGCGCAACTACTTTAGCGACGGCCGTGATTTTGGCGTGCAGATGACCTACGCCGTCGAAGAAGACCAGCCCCTGGGCACGGCGGGCTGCGTCAAGAATATTGCCGACCTGCTCACCGACACATTTTTGGTGATTAGCGGCGACAGCGTCACCGACTTTGATCTCACTGCGGCGATCGCGTTTCACCGGCAAAAGGGTGCTAAAGCTACTTTGGTGCTGACTCGGGTGCCCAACCCGATCGAGTTTGGCGTGGTGATCACCGACGAAGAGGGGCGCATCAAGCGGTTTCTAGAAAAGCCCTCCACCAGCGAAATTTTTTCTGACACGGTGAATACCGGCACCTATATCTTCGAACCCGAGGTGCTTGACTACCTGCCCGACAACGAAGAGTCTGACTTCTCCAAGGATCTGTTTCCCCTGCTGTTGGAGAAGGGGGAGCCGATGTATGGCTACGTAGCTAGCGGCTACTGGTGTGATGTCGGCCACCTAGAGGCCTACCGTGAGGCCCAGTACGATGCCCTGTACCGCAAAGTGGCGGTCAATTATGCATACCCTGAGACATCTCCCGGCGTGTGGATCGGTGACAATACCCAGATAGATCCAACGGTTCAGATTCAGCCGCCGGTGATGATTGGCAACAACTGCCGCATCGGTGCCCGCACGGTGCTCGAACCGGGCACCGTGATTGGTGACAACATCACCATCGGTTGCGATGCCGACCTCAAGCGACCGATCGTCTGGAATGGCGCGATTGTGGGCGATGAGGTGCACCTGCGGGCCTGCACCATTGCCCGAGGGGCGCGGGTTGACCGCCGCTCCCACGTGCTGGAGGGGGCGGTGATCGGTCCCTTGTCTTCGGTGGGCGAAGAGGCGCAAATCAGCCCTGGCGTGCGAGTCTGGCCGAGCAAGCAAATCGAGTCAGGTGCAACGTTGAACATCAACCTTATCTGGGGCAACACGGCGCAGCGCAATCTGTTTGGCCAGCGGGGGGTGGCTGGGCTAGCCAATATCGACATCACCCCCGAGTTTGCGGTCAAGCTGGGGGCGGCCTACGGGTCAACCCTCAAGCCCGGCTCTCACGTCACGGTGTCGCGCGATCAGCGCAGCATCTCACGCATGGTGTCGCGATCGCTGATCGCGGGCCTGATGTCAGTCGGCATCAACATCCAAAACCTAGAGGCGACGGCAATTCCGGTGGCCCGCAGCATGCTGGCGGCGATGGGCGTCGCTGGAGGCATTCACGTGCGGCTGCACCCCGATCGCCCCGACTACGTGCTGATTGAATTCTTTGACGAGAAGGGTATCGATATCTCTAAGGGCAAAGAGAAGAAAATCGAGGGCGCCTACTTTAAGGAAGATTTGCGGCGATCGCCCGTCCACGAAATTGGCACCGTCACCAATCCCACCGATGTCGTCTCCACCTACACCACCGCCTTTGAGAAGCACCTCAATATTCAGGCCGTGACCAACAGCCAGGCCAAGGTGGTGATCGACTACCTCTACGCCGTGGCCGGGGCGGTGCTGCCCCAGATTCTTGGCAAGTTTGATTGCGACGCAGTGGTGCTCAACGCCAGCCTGCGTCAGGTTGCCCTCTCCAACGACGAGCGCGAGGTCATGCTCAGCCAGCTTGGTCAGGTGGTGCAAGCGCTGCGGGCCACCTTCGGGGCCCAGGTGTCGGCCAACGGCGAACAGCTGATTTTGGTGGATGAGGTAGGCACCCGCATTCGCGGCGAAGTGCTGACCTCGCTGATGGCCCACATGATGCTGACTACCAACCCCCGCGGCACCATTGTGGTGCCGGTGCACACCTCAGGAGCGATCGAGCACATCGCCCGCCGTCACGACGGTCGAGTGATTCGCACTAAGGCCAACCCCACTGCCCTGATGGAAGCCTGTCAGAGCAATCCCAACGTGGTGCTGGGCGGCAGCGGCGAGATGGGCTTTATCTTCCCCGAGCTGCACCCCGGCTTTGACGCCATGTTCTGCATTGCCAAGCTGATTGAGATTTTGAGCCTGCAGCAGCGATCGCTCGGCCAGATCTGGTCAGACCTGCCTCGCATGGCCTACCGTATGCAAACCCTGCGCTGCCCCTGGACGGTGAAAGGTGCTCTGATGCGCTATTTGGTAGAAGATAACCCGCCCGAGCGTCTAGAGCTGATCGACGGCGTTAAAATCTTAGGTGACAACCCCGACGATTGGGTGCTGGTGCTGCCCGACGCGGGCGAGCCCCTGGTACACATCTACGGCAACAGCCAGAGCCGCGAATGGCTCGACTGCACCCTGGCCAAATACCAGCAGCACGTCCAAACCTTCATTGAGAAAGAACAGGGGATCAAGGAGCCCATGCCGCTATGAACAATTGCCTACTAATGGCCGAGATCGTGCAGTCGCCCCAGCTGCGCTACACCTCCGACAATCAAACTCCCGTGGCCGAGTTTGTGGTGCAGTTTCCAGGGTTAAAAGAGGGCGACCCCTCCTCGCAGATGAAGGTGGTCGGTTGGGGCAACCTAGCCCAAGACATTCAGGCCCAGTACCATGCGGGCCAGCGAGTGCTGCTAGAAGGCCGCCTAGCCATGAACGTGGTCGATAGCCCCCAAGGCTACAAAGAAAAGCAGGTCGAAATGACCGTGCAGCGCATCTACGCAGTGGGTGAGCTCAACACCATGCCCATGGCTCCCCCAGCCGCCGTTGCAGTTCCTGTGGCCACGCCTAGTCCGGCGGCCTCCCGCCTGGCAGCCACTCGTCCGGCAGCCCCGGCGGCTCCAGCAACCCCACCGCCGTCCACCCCTGCCCCCAGCTACGACGATATTCCCTTTTGATCAAGATAAAAGGGAATGTATAAAGTTGCTGGGTAAAAGCAAAAGCACCGATACACCTTGAGTCAAGGTTTTAGAAAGTCGTCTACAGAATGTAAAGCTGTAGACGACTTTTTTCGGTATAAGTTTTGTGCATATTTTTTGTAAAGTTATAGTCTCAAAAATGTTACGAGTGAAGATTTAACGAAGGCATTTATAAAAATCAGATTTTTGTCATGATTTAGGGCTTTCCCTACGGTATTGAGCCATCGCTCAGCCATTTGGTGACCAATTGCCAATTTTGTTAGATGAAGATGGCCTAGCAATTTCTAGTTCCAATAAATTTGTAACGCGCTTGTGCGTGAAGGGAAAAGAGGTGTTTTTGTTGTATATCTGGGCACACTTAACTAGTCAATCCAACAGAGCGCCTTTCCGGAACTTCTGTTCACACAGCATCTGCCCAAAAGTATGTCTACAGAACGTTTCTATGCCAACCTTCCTGCCATAGACAATTTGCTCAGTGCAATTGATGCCAACAATCTGCTGCCAGTACCAAGTGACTGGTACATCATCATCGCGGATGTTAGGGGTTCTACGGAGGCCATTGAGGCCGGTCGCTATAAGGAAGTCAATCTTTTAGGCGCTTCTTCCATTGCGGCGGTACTCAACGCGGTTAAACCGTTGGAGATTCCCTATGTTTTTGGCGGAGATGGGGCTTCTCTTCTGATTCCCCCTACTGTGTTAGAGAAGGTAAAGTCGCCTCTGCTAGCCCTTCAACAGCTAGCCCAAACGGAATTTAACCTTGAGCTGCGGGTGGGAATTGTTCCAGTGACAACGGCTAGCCAAGCAGGGTTTGAGGTGAAGCTGGCAAAGCTCAAGGTGGCAGAGCAGTATCACCAGGCTGTTTTTGTCGGCGGGGGATTAAACCACGCAACGGAATTAGTGAAATTTTCTGAAACGGCTGGTCGCTATCAAATCAGTGATGCCAAGATTTCCGAGGCGAATCTGGCAGGATTGGAGTGTCGCTGGCAAGACATTGCCAGCAGGTATGGGGAAACGGTAACGCTGCTGGTGCTAGCAACCGCCCATAGCCTAGCGGCAAATAATGCCTTGTATCACGATGTGCTTGAGAAGATCCAGGAGATCTATGGTACTGAGGATGACTTTCATCCAGTTGGGCTACAGAATCTCAATCTATCCCTAAGAACTGAAAAACTGCTTCCCCAAGCCAAGCTGCGATCGCAGCCTTCCAATTGGCTATCTCGCTGGCGCTATATCTGGAACCTCAAGATCGATAACATTTTGGGTTCGATCTATATGCGGTTTAACTTTAAAGTTGGCGGTATCAACTGGGGCTCGTATAAGCAGTTGGTGCAGGCTGCTAGTGACTACAAAAAATTTGATGACATGTTGCGGATGATCATCTCAGGCGATACCAATCAGCGAGAAAAGCTGACTGACTACCTTGAGACTCAATCGCGCGAAGGCAACCTTGTCTATGGCATACATGTTTCCAGATCGAGCTTTGATGACGTGTTTAGTATTTGAGCGCAGTGGGCGTGAGGTTCACTTTGTCGATGGGGCTGATGGCGGCTACGCTTTGGCTGCTAAGCCGCTGAAGGAAAAGCTAAAGCGAAAAGCAGCTAACTGGCAAGCCTATACCCGCATGGTAGGGCTTCGTGAAAAACTATCTAGCCAAGGACAAAATTCAAATCTTAGCTCTCAAGAAAAGGGTGAGGCAGCCTGTATTGATTAGGCTGTAATGACATACAGCGCCTTCTTATTCGTTGTAGAGATGCATTGATGTTGTAGAAGAGAGAAAGCTTGACTTAGCGGATCTTTTTGCCTAGAAATAGCTGAGCATATTTAGATTTTGTGCATGGATAAGGAAGGTAAGAAAAAGGGCGTGAAACTAACATTTTGTGGGAACAATATCGATTCTTGATCACGCCCAAAAGCTGATTTATCAACACATTATCCCCGCCGATAGCGCTGGGCATAGTCAGGAATTGCGACTTTCGGCGAGCACTGGGGATCGTTGATGGGGGCAGCGGCGGTGACCGCTAGGGGAATTTCCCCTGCCCAGACTGGCAGGGCATAGTCGGCAGCGGCATCGAGGGGTGGACCGCTGCGCACTTTAACCGAGGCCTCGGCAATAGGCAGGGCCAGCACCAGGGTACCCACCAATTCTGAGGCGGTGGGAGGGCGCACTTCATCCCAACGGCCAGGTACAACGTGGTCGGTAAAAGCTTTAAGCGCCGTCAGTTTTTCGTTGGCATCGTCTACCCGGGTGGCGGTGCCAAACAGCACCACCGAGCGGTAATTCATGGAGTGGTGAAACGCCGATCGCGCCAGCACCAGCCCATCGAGCAGGGTGACGGTGAGGCAGACCTCCACCCCCTGCTCCAGAGTGGTCAACAGGCGGCTGGCAGGGGAGCCGTGAATGTAGACCCGATCGCCCATGCGACCGTAGGCGGTGGGTATGACAAAGGGTTGTCCCTGAGCAACAAAGCCTAAGTGACAGACCAGGCCCTCATCGAGAATGGTATGGACCTGGGGGCGATCGTAGCTGCCTCGCTGGGGGAGGCGCTTGACCTGGGTGCGAGGGGTGGGGGAGAAGGATGCTGGGGACATAGGGGTGGATGGGTAAGGGGTGGATGGGCTAAAGGGCGGCGGGCAGGTGGGCAATTAGGTCGGCGGTGGTGGGGTGGGTTTGTAGGGTGGTGACGACTAGAGGGTGGGGTTGAGTGTAGATAGTGGGATAGTCAACTTCGCCGAGGTGGGGGCGGATGGGGAAGGCGAGCTGTTCGCGATCACCGTTAAACTCGGCCTGCACCCCAGGCTTATTGCCCCGCGCGTCGAGCCGCACCCAGCGCTCTAGCTCGGCTAGGTAGACGGCGTTGAGGCCGTGCAGGGTGTGGTGGGTGGGCTGGGCATCGTCGAACACGAGCCGCTGGTAGCAAAACCCGATGGGGATGCCGCGGTGGCGCAGCAGGGCCGCCAGCAGATGCGCCTTGGCAAAGCAAAAGCCGTGGCCCTGGGCCAGCACCTCAGAGGCAGCGCAGGTAACGGGGACTGCCTGGATGTCGTAGGTGTGGGCGATCGCATCGCGCACCCACTCGTAGACAAGCTTGATCTGCTCTACGGGTGAAGTGGCCGCTGTGGTGAGCGATCGCGCCCGATCAGCAATGACCGGGTGCTCACTATCCACTACCGTCGATGGCGCCTGATAGTCGGCCAGCCTGGCCGACTCAGAAATTAGAGCAATCGGTAAGGCAATCGACATCTAGCCCTCCTGGGATACGAGATTGAGTTCCATCAGATTGCTCTCGCTAAAGCCCAGCTTTTGGTAGAGCGACCGCGCCTGGGGGGCGGCATTGAGCACGGCTTTGGTGCAGCCGATTTCTTGGAGATATTCCACCATTAGCTGGGTCAGCCGGGTGGCAACTCCCTGATTGCGGTAGGCAGGCTCCACATAAACGCCCCAGATGTAACCGTACTGGCGATGGGTGGGTGACAAAACTGGGGGATACAGCTCGGCAAAGCGCTGTCCACTGACCGAGCCCACAATGTTTCCCTCAGCCTCAGCGACAAAGGCTTGGTAGTTGAGGGTGCGCCGGGCCTGATCGATAAACTCCAGCCCTATGGTGAGCCAGTCGGGTTGAATGTCGTTTTCATCCACGCCTAGGTCGCACCACATGCGGTAGAAATGCTGGGCAATTATGGCATCTTCTGCAGGACTGCTAATTCGAATAGTGATGGGGATTGACATTGACATAATTTTTGCGCGTCAGTCAGGATTTCTCAAAACACAAATCATGTCAGCGACAATGTGTAGTGATAGAACGCCTCGTCTCGGCAGTAACCCTGCGATTCATAGAGGGATTGAGCCGAGGTATTAGAAATTTGCGTTGATAGAACAATCCGGGCTGCATCAGTTGCTTGCGCAAATTCTGCTGCTGCATTCAGCAACAGCCCTGCCGTTCCTTTGCGCCTATAAGCTTCTTCTACAAACAAGTCATTTAAGATCCAAACCCGCTTCATTGATACAGACGAAAACGTGGGATAAAGCTGCGTAAATCCGACAATTTTCTCGCCATGACAGGCCACAAATATCGTTGAACTGTTTTCCTGAATACGCTTGCTGATGAATGTTTTTGCTGCTTCGAAATCTGGCGAGGCTTGGTAAAAAACTCGATAGTGGTCAAACAGTTTTGCCACTGCTTCAAGATGCTCAAACCCAGCTTGAAAAACGTTCATTTTTTCTTTTCTGAAAGCTTTGCTTAGAATAGAGGCGAAATTGGAGAGCCACAAGAGCCAATTTTGGCTAAACCGGCCAGTCCACTTTGCTCGTTCCTATGGGTTCACCCCGATGGATTTTGCCATTGCCCTCGACCCCCACAGCCCAGACCCCGTCTACCACCAGATCTACGCCGCTTTACGGGCTGGAATTCTCAAGGGACGGCTGGCTCCGCGCCAGCGCTTGCCCTCGACCCGTGCCCTGGCCCAAAGCCTGGGAGTATCGCGGGCCACGGTGACCCAGAGCTATGACCAGCTGCTGAGCGAGGGCTATCTGCAAACGGTGACGGGGTCTGGCACCTACGTCTGCGACCAGCTACCCGACGACCTGCTGCACTCACCTCCGCTGACCACCGTGCCACCGGGGCCGATCGCCGCCGTGCCGCTGTCGGCCTACGGTCGTCGCCTAGCGCAGGTCGACCCCGGTCCCAGCCCCGAACCCGCTGTGCCTCTGAGCTTTCGCTATGGCCGCCCGGCACTGGATCGCTTCCCTTTGGGGCTATGGCGGCAGTTGCTGTCTCGCCACAGCCGCCGCACCAATTGGCTCGACTACGCCGCCGACCCCATGGGGTATGGGCCGCTGCGAGAGGCGATCGCAGCCTACATATCCCAGTCCCGTGCTGTGCACTGCCACCCCGACCAAATTTTGATCACCAACGGCACCCAGCAGGCGCTAGCCCTTGCCACGCGTCTGCTGCTCTCGCCCGGCGACACAGTAGCCTTAGAAGAACCCAGCTACCTCAGCGCCCGCCGCGTTTTGGCTAGCCAGGGGGCAAATTTGCACCCGATTGCTGTAGATGGGGCGGGCATGGATGTGGCGGCACTGGCGGCCACACCCGACCCGATTCGCCTGGTGTATGTCACTCCGTCGCACCAGTTTCCGACCGGGGCGGTGCTGTCTCTACCGCGCCGATTGGCCCTGCTGGCCTGGGCAGAGCAGAGCGGCAGCCTAATTTTTGAAGACGACTACGACAGCGAGTATCGCTACGGGGGCCGCCCGATCCCGGCGCTGCAGGGGTTGGGGGATGGACAGTCGGTGCTGTACGTGGGCACGTTTTCTAAGGTGCTGTTTCCGTCGCTGCGGGTGGGCTACATGGTGCTGCCACCGGCTCTAGTGGCGGTGTTTAGCCGCGCCAAGTGGCTGGCCGATCGCCAGGGGCCGACCCTAGAGCAAGCAGTTTTGGCCGACTTCATCACCGAGGGCCATTTGGAGCGCCACATTCGTCGCATGCGGGGCATGTACGATCGACGGCGGCAAACGCTGGTTACGGCTTTGGCAAAGCACTGGGGCGATCGCACCACCGTGCTGGGCGAAAACGCCGGGCTGCACGTGATGGTGCGCTTTGCAACCGATATCCCTGATGACCTGCTGATGGCGCAAGCAGCCGAGGTGGGTGTTGGATTGATCGCTGCCAGCCCTCAATATCTCGGCCCTAGCCCAGGGCACGAGTTTATCTTTAGCTATAGCGAACTGGAGGAGGATGCGATCGCCCTGGGGCTCGAACGCCTGGCTGCTCTGAACCTGATCTAGCCTCTGACCTACTCCTCGTAGATCATCTTGCGGCCCATGCCGCCATCGACCACGATGTTCTGCCCCGTGATGAAACTGGCTTTATCTGACAACAAAAAGTAGGCCATATCCGCAATATCTTGAGCTTGACCCACTCGGCCCACCGGGTGCTGGGCGTGGTCCGTCGGGCTCAGGTGTGACTCCTGGGGGGGGTGTTTCAACGCACTGACGTCGATCCAACCGGGGCTAATGCAGTTGACGCGAACTTCGGGGCCGAGGCTCATGGCCAGGGCGTGGGTCAGCGCCACAACGCCTCCCTTAGAGGCCGCATAGGCTTCGGAGTCGGGTTCAGACTGGAGGGCGCGCACCGAAGAAATGTTGACGATCGCACCCCGGGCAGCGCGCAGATGGCGGACGGTATGCTTAACCATCAGAAAGTAGCCGGTCAGGTTGGTGCCAATCCAGCGATTCCAATCTTCCAGGGCTAGATCTTCGACGGGGCCGCTGTAGGGATGGGCGATGCCCGCATTGTTGATTAGCGCGTTGAGGTGGCCAAACCAATCCACAGCGGCTCCGACACAGCGCGCCACCTCATGCTCCTGAGATACATTGCAGGGCAAAAAGATAAACGACTCGTGAAACTGGGGCAGAGTGTCTTGCAGGGCAGCGCCGGCGGCCATATTCATATCGGCAACTGCAACGCGCCAACCCTGATTAAGCAGGAGTTGAGTGATGCCAAGGCCAATTCCTTGGGCGCCTCCGGTTACCAGAGCTACGGGGGTCTGCTCGACCTGACTCATCGGCGCACCTCAGATGGATTGGATAGAGCACTGGGCAATCTAGGGTGTCCTCCGCCCAGGCAGCGGTCTTTACTCTAACAAACCCTATGCGCCGGAAAACCGCTCTAACGGTTCTTTTTACCCTGACAGTTATGTTGATCATCGGCATAATGCTCGGGTTTATGCCCGCGCTCATGACGTCGATGATGTTAGCTGACCCCAAGGTTCTCGAAAGCCCTGCCGCAGTGACCCTAGTGATCAGCGTTGTCACCTTCCCAATTATTTGCATAGTGGCGGTGCTGCTGAGCTGGCTGGTGTTTTTGCTGCCGGTGTTTGCCCATTTGCGCTACCGTTACCTGTTGGCCTGCGGGCTCACCACCCTACCCCTGATCAATCTAGCCACTGCGGCAGCCACCATGGGCTGGATCTTCTATTTCAACGACGGCCTTTCTTGGTGAAGTTGAGTTAGAACAGCATAAAACATCAGGCTTCAAGTTCTCTTTGGCGGGCGTTGCTGAATTATCGCCCTCTCCCTAGCCCTCTCCCGAGGGAAGAGGGGACAAGAGGTTGGCTCTCTTCTTTCTCATGAGAAGGGTTGGGAACTGGGGACTTTTAACCCCTTTTTATAACGCTTGCGGCTTCCCGCAGGGTAAAGGGGGCAGGGGAGATCAGTAGGTGACTAAAGCCGCAGCAAATCACTTTTCAAACGCCTCCTCAATCCGTGCCTAGCTGCAGGCTGTAGAGGTTGGCGTAGATGCCCTGACGGGCCATTAGCTCGGCGTGGGTGCCCCGCTCGACAATGTCGCCCTGCTGAATCACCAGCACCTGGTCGGCCTGGGTGACGGTGCTGAGGCGGTGGGCAATCACAAAGCTGGTGCGATTGTGCAGGAGGCGGGCGATCGCTTCCTGCACCAGCCCCTCCGTACGCGTATCAATGCTGCTAGTCGCCTCATCAAGCAGCAAAATGCGCGGGTCAATCAGCACCGCGCGGGCAATGCTCACCAGCTGCCGCTGCCCCTGGCTCAGGGGTGCGCCACGCTCTCCCAGTCGGGTGCTATAGCCCTGGGGCAGCGAGGTGATGAACTCATGCACATTCGCCGCCTGGGCCGCCGCTTCGATGTCGGCCTGGCTGGCGTGGGGGGCACCAAAGGCAATGTTTTCGGCCACGGTGCCGGTGAAAAGCAAATTGTCTTGCAGCACAATGCCAATCTGGCGGCGCAGGCTGGCCTGGGTAACGCTGCGCACATCTACCCCGTCGATGCGCACCGCCCCCTCCGACACATCATAAAACCGCATGATCAGGTTAATAATCGTGCTCTTGCCCGCCCCGGTTGGCCCTACCAGGGCAACCATCTGCCCCGGCTGGGCGCAGAGGTTGACCTCCTTTAGCACCCGCTGGTTGGGGGTGTAGCCAAACCCCACCGACTCAAACCGCACCTCGCCTTTGATCGGCGGCATCTCAGTGGCGTTGAGGGCATCTTGCAGGGTAGCGGGCTCGTCGAGCAACAGAAAGATGCGATCGAGCCCCGCCAGCGCCGACTGTGCCTGGGTATAAAACTGGCTGAGAATCTGAATCGGCCGAAAGAACTGCTGCACGTAGAGCACAAAGGCCGTCACCGTGCCCACCGTCATCACCCCCGTCACCGCCAGATAGCCGCCGTAGGCCGTCACCCCCGCCGTTGCCAGGGTATTGAGCAGGTCAATGGAGGGCAAAAACGCCGCCGTTACCGCCACCGCCTGCACATTGGCCTTGCGGTTCGCCGCGTTGAGGCTGTCAAACTCTTCGATGTTGAGCTGGGTGCGGTTAAAGGCCTGGGCCTCTTTAACGCTGCCAATGTCTTCTTCCAGCTTGGCCGACAGGTCGCCGATGGTCTGCCGAGTGAGGCGAAACCGGCTTCTCGCCCAGCGTGAGAAAAACCCGGTGGTAAAAATCATCAGCGGCACCACCAGATTGCTCAGCAGCCCCAGCTGCAGATTGATCGAGAGCATGGCGATGATGATGCCCAGCAGACTAAAGGTCTGACCCAGCACCTGGGGAATGGTGAGGCCAAAGGCCTGGTTGACGGTGTTGACATCGTTGAGCAGGCGACTCATCAAGTCGCCCGCCTCGCTGCGATCGAAAAAGCTCACCGGCAAACTCTGGATTTTGTCAAAAATATCCTGCCGTAGCTGCCCCAGCAGCCGCTGCACGATCGCACCCATCCGCCAGATCTGCCCCCGAATTGCCCATACCCCAACGAGATAAATCACCGTCAGCGCCGCCAGCATCCACAGCAGCCCCGGCAAATTACCCTGCAAAATCAGGTTGTCGATCGCCCAACCGATCAGCAGCGGCCCGATCGCCTGGGTCGTGGCCCCAATGGCAACCAGCAACAGTGCGATCGGCAGGTCTTGCCGGTAGGGCGCAAAGTAGCGCAAAAACCGCCCCATGGTCGAGAGCTTGGGCTTAGCGTCGAGTGGAGACTGAGCGGCTGTAGCAAGAGTCATCAGTAAAGCGAATTGGTTTCTAAACTAAGGGGTTCTGCTTCAAGATAAAGCTCAATTGCCTCTCGTGTTATTTGAAGGCTTCCTGCTCGGTTGCATCCGCAGAAACACAGCCCGACAATTTGTGACACCAGACAGCCCAATCTCCAGTTTCTGTAGGCTGCTCCAAGCCCTCGCCATCCTCGAACCCAAGCTAAGGGCCGAGCACCCTGGGACGGTGCGCTGCCGCGAGAACTTAGCTAAGGTAAAGAATGGCAACTGACAAAGCGGGTTTCTGTGCTCAGGCCCACCTTCGCTGAATGGGATAGGCATCAAACGCTGTATCGGCACTGGCGATCGCAAGAGAATTCGTCATTGCCTGGGCGATCAGCATGCGGTCAAAAGGATCGCGATGGTGGAGCGGTAGGTTGAGATACTGTGCCGTATCAGCAAAAGCAAGGGGCAACATTCTAATTTCAAGTTCGCCCAAAACGTCGGGTAAAGATTGAAACTCAACCTGTAACTCTAGTTTGTTGATAGATAATTTAATCGCAATCTCCCAAAGCGATACTATGCTCGCGAAGACACTATCACTATCCTCAATCATGGATTTCAAGCTTGGCGGTAACTTGGGGTTATCTTCCAAAAACCATAACAAGATGTGAGTGTCTAACAACATCACATGTAGTCCTTAAGATCTTCAAGAGGAGCATCGAAATCTTCTGCCATCCAGATTTTGCCCTTGAGGGCACCAGCTTTGCGTTTCTTTTGAGGAGCCTGGTTGGCGGTGTCCTTGGCATATTTTTCGGCCAAGAATTCAATGTAGTGCAGAACTTCCGTTTGCAGAGATTCTGGCAACTGCTCTAATTTTTTTAAGATGGCTGATTGAACCATAAGATTTCTCCTAGTTAATGCTCTTTAAGCTCGTCAACTGTTGTGACGGCGGTAGTGTGTTGGGGCGATCGCAGACAAGCTTAGTGATTCCTATCGTAGCCTCCCATCCATCAACCCTAAAATTCTAATGTCCCATACTGTATTGCAACCTCACAGAGTTAATGCGTTACCGCACAACGTTTCTGTTGTAGGCTACACCTTTGCTGTTTCGCCCCGCTCCCTCAGTACGACAGCGCAACTCTTTAATGTCATGGCGCAACCCTTTGGTGCAGCAGCACAACTCTTTAATGTCACGGCTCAATCCTTTATTGTCCCGGTGCAACTCTTTAATGCAGTAGCGCAACTTGCTTGATCGCCCGGTCACAATGCTACTGCATTGGCTCAATCCTTTAAGTTTTCAATGCAATACGCTGCTGTCATAGAGCAACTTTGAATGTTCGCCCTTCCCATTCGTATCTGCTCAATGCACAACGCCATTGTCATGACTAAACATCAATAATTTGTGCCTTGCACTAAGCTTGCTGAGCCAGCAAGCTTTTCTGACCGCTAGCACTGCTTGACCAATTACGTCCGCTTAGGTCGAGCGGGGCCTGCAAGGTTCTAAACACCTGTAGACTGGCCATTATGCCAACTCAGCTAAGGGCCGGAGCGGCACCGACCTGAGATTCTAGAATTGCGCCATAGAGTGAGCTGTTTGCCATCAAATATTCGTGAGTACCCTGGGCCACCAGGCGGCCCTTATCCATCAGCAGAATGCGATCGGCGGTGCGGACGGTGCTGATCCGCTGGGCCACCACAAAGGCAGTGCAAGTGCGGCGGCGCATCAGGTCGTCGAGGGCGGTCTGAATTTGGGCGGCGGTTTGGGCATCGACGGCGGAGGTGCTGTCGTCGAGAATCAGCACCTTGTAGTCGGTTAGCAGGGTGCGGGCGATTGCAATTCTTTGCTTTTGCCCGCCTGAGAGCCCCACTCCGCGCTCGCCCACTAGGGTGTCGTAGCCCTCGGGCAGGGTCATGACAAAGTCGTGAATCTGGGCGGCTTTGGCCGCTTCGACCACCTCGCTCAGGGTGGCCCCGGCCTTGGCGTAGGTGATGTTAGAGAAGATGGTGCCCGAGAATAGAGTGGTCTCCTGAAAGACCGTGCTGATGCGCGATCGCAGACTCTCTAGGGTAAAGTCGCGCACGTCGCGACCGTCGATGCGCACCGACCCAGCGGTGACATCGTAAAAGCGGGGAATCAGGTTCGTGACCGTGCTTTTGCCCGAGCCGGTCATGCCCAAAATGGCGATCAGCTCGTTGGGCTTAGTCTCAAAGGAAATGCCGTTGAGGGCCGGGGTGGTGGTGCCGGGATAGCGAAACGACACGTTTTCAAAGGTGATACGGCCAGCGCAGGTGGTGAAAGGAATGGCATTGGGGCGATCGCGAATCTCGACCTCGGCATCGAGCACTTCGTAGACCCGCTCGGCGGAGGATGAAGCCCCGGCGATCGCTGGGGCGGCAAAGCCAATCAGCAAAATCGGTTGCAAGATCAGCAGCAGATAGGCGTTAAACGCCACCAGTTCCCCCACCGAAAACTGCTCATTAATGACCGCCACGCCGCCGTAGCCCACCACCACCACAATTACCAGGTTGCTGACCAAAAAGATGAAGGGGAACGTGTTGCGAATCGCTCGAATGGTTTTCATGTTGGCGGCGACTAGCTCACCGTTCAGCTGGGTGTAGCGCTCGCGCTCGGCATCCTCCCGCACAAAGGCCTTAACCACCCGCACCCCCAGCAAGTTTTCCTGCAAGACCGCGTTGAGGTCGCTGAGCTGCTCCTGCACCTGGCGAAACAGCAGGTTGTTTTGGTTAAAGAATCGCGCCATCAGCCACCCCGCCAGGGGCACCACCGTCAGGCTGATCAGCGCTAGCGGCCAGTTCATGATCAGGAGAATTGTGGCGATCGCCACCAGCGTCACCACCCCGCTAATCACCTGAACCAGGCTAGTGCTAAGGAAGGTGCGCACCTGCTCAATATCGCTGGTGACGCGAGTGAGCAGCTGCGAGGTTTGAGACTGGTCGTGGTAACTAAAGCTGAGGGTTTGAATCTTGCTGAAGATGCGGTTGCGCAGGTCATAGACCACGCTCTGCGACATCGCCTCAGCGCAAAAACTCTGGCCAAAGTTAAACAGCCCTCGGGCTAGGGCCGCGACCACCAGCCCAGCCCCGCTTTGCAACACCACCGTCAAATTGTTTGCGGCAATGCCATCGTCGATAGCCCAGCGAAACAGCTGCGGTGTCGCCGCGTAGGCCGCCACCAGCAGCAGGGCGCTGATTAACGCCCCCAAGGTGAGCCAAAGGTGAGCGCGCAAACTGCTCAATACCCGCAGCAGAGGCTGTTGCAAAGAGACGTCTTGGGGCTGAGACTGAACCAATCGCCTGCTCCTAATCACACCTCAGCATTCTAAACGGTGTTTTAAGCCGTCCAGCAAGTATTGGCGTAACCGTAGCTCAAAGCCCCTCTCCCAATTTTGGGAGAGGGGTTTGGGGAGAGGGCAAAAGCGCAGCTAACGATGTCACCTCCGATCTACTGAGGCTTTGCGCTGCTCTCGCAGTCCTCACACTACGGTTTACGCATCTACAGCTGACCCAGGTGAATCATTGACAGGCTAACTGCCGCCAGCAACAGCCACGAAAGCCCGGCCAGATAGAGCGGCTTGAGGCCCAGCTGCGACAGGCTAGCTAAGTTTGTCTCTAGCCCCATAGCCGCCAGCGACAGGCAAAGCAAAAGCTGATTACCACTGATCACCGCTTCCTTAATAGGCTGAGCCACCAGACCCAGGCTGTTGACCATCACCAAAAGGCAAAAAAACAGCACAAACCAGGGCATTGGCAGCGGGCGGGCGGGTTGCCCCAGCTGCCGAGGGCGACGGGTTTGCTAGCCCAGACCAACCATAATCGGCACTACCAGCAGCACCCGCGAGAGCTTGGTGACGGTGGCCACCTCGCCACTGAGGTCACCATTTTGAAAGGCGGTGGCAATCACCTGGGCGACCTCATGCACCGACGCCACACACCAAAGACCAAAGGCTTGAGGGCTGAGCTGCATGAGACTTCCCACTAGGGGATAGGTGAGCATGGCCAGGGTGCCAAAGCCGGTAATGGTGGCGATCGCATAGGTGACATCCTCTTCTGTGCCCTCGATTACCGGGTTGGTGGCCACCATCGCCGACGCCCCGCAGATCGAGGTACCCGCCGCAATCAGCTGAGCCAGACGCGGGTTTACCCCCAGCCACCGACCCGGCCAGCAGGTCAGATAAAAGGTGCTGATCGTGCTGACCGTCACCATGCCCAACCCCCAGGGGCCAACCGCCAGCACCTCCACCAGGCTCAGCCGCAAGCCGAGCAAAATTACTGCCAGCCGCAGCACCCGCTTCATCGCAAACTGAATGCCGGGGCGATAGGCGACGGGCACCACGCCCCACTGCCGTCAGCCAATGCCCAGTAGAACGGCAATCAGCAGCGGGTTGAGGGTATGCAGGTCGCTCAGCCGATCTAACCCTAAGGCGATCGCCGCCATCAGCATCGTTAGCAGCAGCCCCGGCAAAACTGAGCTGCCCTGGGTTCTCCAGTCACTCGTCACCAGACCCAGGGTAGAGACCCCTGGGCCAGCCTTAGAAGATAGTTTCATGGTTTAAAGACTGTTTATAGGGTGAGATCAGGCCACCAAAGCCAGCACCGCCACCGTCAATAACAGACCCATCACAAAGCGGCGAAAGAGTGCTTCGTCAACCCGCTTAAAGCACAGTTGCCCCAGCAGCTGCCCCAGAAAAAACGCCGGTAAAAAGCGGATAAACAAGCCACCTACCGCTATGGAGATCAGGCCGCTAGCCCAGTAGGACCCCAGGGCAATTAGCTGAATGAGAGCAAAAAATACAATAAAGTTGGCCCGGTTGGCGGCAGCTAGATTACTGCTAGACATCTGGTAGAGCACGATGGGAGGGCCGCCGATGCCCGCGAGGCCCGTCAAAAAGCCGCTCAGAGCTCCAACCCCAGAGGTCATAGCCAAGGGCGAATGGGTATAGCGGCTTTTGCCGCTCAACAGCAGCAGCACAAACCCCAAAATCAGCCCGCCGATGATGCGCCGCAGCAGGGTTGGCTCTAGCAGGGCCAGAAAGTGTGCCCCTACCGGCACCATCACCGTGGCGCTGAGCACCAAAGGCAAGACTTGCGGCCACTTAGTCTTTTGCAAGGCACCGGGTACCAACCCAGCCCCAGCCGTCATTTCAATCAGGAGAACGGTCACCACCACCAGCTGTGGGTGAAATAGCAAGCTCAGAGCCGGAGCGAGAATCAACCCCGAGCCAAAGCCAGAGAAGCCTCGGGTAAAGCCTGCAATCGCCACCCCCCCCAGACTGAGGAGCCACGTGCTCATGTCCATAGGGGTGCCTCCTGCTGGTGCGAACATTACGGAAGAGTGGGAGGGTGGGAGAGTAGATGAGTGGGAGGGTGTTTGATTTACCCATCCACCCGCCTACCCGCCTACCCACCTACCCGCCCTTCTCAACACACCGCCGTCAACTACTCCACCGCCGCCACTCCAAAGGTCGCATTCAACCCCAGGGCAATCTGGCCAAAGATCTGACTCAGGGGGGCATCGGGCAGCTTCATTGGCAGGGGCACACCCGTGTCGCCCTGTTCGCAGATGCGGGGGTCGATGGGCACCTGGCCCCACAGCGGCACCGATAGCTCAGTGGCGATCTGGGCACCGCCGCCGCTGCCAAAGATCGGTGTGGGTTTGCCGCAGTGGCCGCAGAGCAGGTAGCTCATATTTTCGACTAGGCCCAGCACCGGCACCCCCACTTGGCGAAACATGTGGACGCTGCGGCGCACATCGGAAACGGCTACCTGCTGGGGCGTCGTCACCATCACCACGCCGCAGATCGGACTTTCTTGGACGATGGTAATCTGGGCGTCGCCCGTGCCGGGGGGCAGGTCGATCAGCAAATAGTCCAATTCACCCCAGTCCACCTCGTGGAGAAACTGGGTGAGAATTTTGTGCATTACCGGGCCGCGCCAGGCCAGTGGATGATCGCCCTGAGCCAGCAGCCCGACGGACATGAGCTTGATGCCGTGGGCCTCTAGGGGCACAAACCGCTGGCCACTTGGAGTATCGATCACGCGGACTTCTGAATGACCCAGGCCCAGCATTTGGGGCACGTTGGGGCCGTAGATGTCGGCATCGAGTAGCCCCACCTTGGCCCCGGTTTTGGCTAGAGCCGCCGCCAGGTTCACAGCCGTGGTCGATTTACCCACGCCGCCCTTGCCGCTTGACACCGCCAGGGTGGTGCGTACCCCGGGGAGGGTGCAGAGCTGGGCGTAGGCTTTTTTGCACCAGGGCAGTTGCTCCAGAGTGGTTTGCACTTGCTCCTGTAGGTCGAGCTGGTGGCGGCCCACGTAGAGCCTCAGGTAGACATAGTCATCGACAACTTGCAGATTGCGCACCATGCCCAAGCTGACCAGGTCGTTGCCCAGGGTGGGCTCGCGCAGGGTTTTGAGCTGGGCGATTACCTCGGCTTTACGGGCGATCGCCTCGGCACTGGGCGCCACTTCAGCAGGAGCTTCAGCAGCGCGGTGAAAGGGAGAGGAATGGCTAGACATTGGAGGTTTCTGGCTGGGACTTCTGGATGGCGTCAATGGCCCGCTGGGAGAAAATCCGCACGTCCATGTCGGGGTCGTTGAGGGTCTGTTGCAGGGCGGGCAGGGCGTTGGTGTCGGCCAGTTTGCCCAAGGCGGTGGCCGCATCGCGCCGCACGTCGGAGTATTCGTCGGCTAGGGACTTGATCAGCACCGGCAGAGCTTGAATGTCTGGGGTTTTCTGCAAGGCGCGGGCGGTGAACTTGCGCACCTGCCACTCGGGGTCATCCATCGCCTTGACTAGGGATGCGATCGCCGCCGGGTCAGCCAAAATATCGAGGGACTGGGCCGCATTGCGCCGCACCTGCCAGTCTAAGTCACTGGTCAGCAGTTCACACAGCAGCGGCACCACCGCCGCATCACTGAGGTGGCCTAGGGTGAGCGTTGTCGCCCGCCGCACCGCCTCGTTGGGATCTTTCGCCAGGGCCAAAGCCGGTTCACAGCGCACTACCTGGTTCAAGTAGCGCAGGGTGATCACCGCCGCCTCCCGCAGCTCGGGGTTCTCCGACTCAAAGAAAGGCATAACGTACGGCAGCGCCTGGGCGTCGTGAATTTTGCGCAGCAGCACCAGCACGTTGAGCTGGGCGTGGACATTGCCCACCTGCAACACATCCAGCAGCTTCATCAAGTCGTTAGTAGAGACCAGCTCTTTGAGGGCCGACAGCGCCTCACTGCGCACATTCTCGTGGGGCGAGCTGAGGCACTCGATCAGCGGGTCGATGGCGATCGGGTTAGCAAATTCCCATAGAGCGGTAATGGCGATCTCTTGCACCATAGGGTTTTCGTCGTGGAGCGCCCCGAGCAGGGGCTCGATCGCATCCTCATCGCCCAGGTGTTGCAAGGTTTTGGCCGCGACTAGGCGCTCGTTGAGATCGGGCGATCGCAGCAGCTCAACCCACTGAGCAACTTCAGGGTCCATATCGGTGGTGTACATGGGGAAGGGTTCCAGAATGACGGCAGGGGGGTAGGGAGTGGGAGGGTGGATGGGTGGGAGGGTAGAAGGGTGGATGAGTATTTGCTTTACTCGCCTACTCATCTACCCGCCTACCTGCCTACCTCAACAGGAAAGGAATCTGAACCGTAATCGCCCCCGTGGGGCATTCCTTCTCACAGGGCAGGCAGAACCAGCACTCGTCATACTTCATGTAGGCTTTGCCGGTTTCGGGGTTCTTCACCAGCACGTCTAGGGGGCAGACTTCGATGCAGGCGTTGCATTTTTCGAGGCATTTCGATTCATCGACAATTACGGGTACGTCGACGCGTTGAGTAGTTAGGGCCATGGTTTTTCTTCAGTAGGAGGGTGGATGGGTAGGAGGGTGGAGGGGGAGGGGGAGGGTGGATGAGTAAGGGCAGACCGATATGTGTGACCAGAGAGCTTTGGATTGGGAGCGATGAATGACACCGTTCCTTCAAACGCCCATCCACTCATCTACCCATCCACCCATCTACCCCTCATCGGACGGCAACGTCGTAGACTTCTTCAACTAGGTCGACATCGACGATATAGGGCTCTACCGGACGCTTAAACAACTCCATATGGCCGGTTTCGCCTTTCTTCAGATTGACGTGGCAGAACCATTCCTCGTTGTTCTTCTCGGGATAGTCGAGGCGGTAGTGGTAGAGGCCCCAGCGGGTCTCTTTGCGGAATAGGGACGCGCGGGCGGCCATTTCGGCGCAGTCGCGGATGAAGTGCACCTCCATGCAGCGCATCAGCTCGTGGGGGTCGCGGGCACCCATCAGGCCGAGGGTTTCTTCGTAGGCGACGAATTTTTGCAGGCCGATGTCCATGTTGTTAGGCGACTTGGGCGGTTGCAGGTAGTCGTTGACCAGGCGGCGCAGTTTGTACTCAACCTGGGTGTGGGGCACGCCGTCGGGCTGTTGCAGGGGCGCGTAGATGCGGGCCTGCTCAGCGGCGAGAAAGTCGGCGTCGGGTTCAACATGCTCCAGGTTGCGCACGTAGTCCATGGCGTTTTCGCCCGCGATCCGGCCGTAGACAAAGGCTCCAATCATGTAGTTGTGGGGCACGCTGGCCATGTCGCCTGCCGCGTAGAGGCCAGGGACTGTAGTTTCGGCCCGCTCGTTCACCCAGACGCCCGAGGCGCTGTGGCCGCTGCACAGGCCAATTTCAGAGATATTCATCTCGACGCCGTGGGTGCGGTAACTCTCGCCTCGACCTTCGTGGAAGCGGCCTCGGCTGGGCCGTTCGTTATCCCACAGAATGGTTTCAATTTCGTTGATGGTATCGTCGTCGAGGTGGTACATCTTCAGGTGTACCGGGCCTTTGCCGGAGTGCAGCTCTTTGTAGACCTCCAGCATCATCTGGCCGCTCCAGTAGTCGCAGTTGATAAAGCGATGGCCCTCGGCGTTGGCGGTGTAAGCTCCGAAGGGGCTGGCCACGTAGGCGCAGGCGGGGCCGTTGTAGTCTTTGATCAGCGGGTTGATCTGGAAGCACTCGATGTTGGTCAGCTCGGCCCCGGCGTGGTAGGCCATGGAGTAGCCATCGCCCGCGTTGGTGGGGTTTTCGTAGGTGCCGTAGAGGTAGCCTGAGGCGGGCAGACCCAGGCGACCGCAGGCTCCGGTGCAGAGCACGACGGCCTTGGCCTGAATCACCACTATGTTGCCGTTGCGCACGTCGAGGCCCACGGCCCCGGTGACGCGACCGTTTTGCACCATGACGCGGGTGGCCATCACCCGGTTGGTGACGTTGACCTTGTGGCGCTTGACCTGGCGGGCGAGAATTTTCTTCAGGTCTTTGCCCTCGGGCATGGGCAACACGTATTTGCCGACCCGGTGCACCTGCTTGAGGTCATAGTTGCCCTCGGGGTCTCTTTGAAACTTGACGCCCCAGCTCTCCAGTTCTTGAATCACCTCAAAGCCCAGCCGCCCGGTTTCGTAGACGGCTTTTTGGTTGACGATGCCGTCGTTGGCGATGGTGATTTCGCGCACGTACTGCTCGGGAGTAGAGTTGCCGGGAATGACAGCGGTGTTAACTCCGTCCATGCCCATGGCGATCGCCCCACTGCGGCGAATGTTAGCTTTCTCTAAAATCAGCACGTCGCTCTCGGGGCTGGCCTGCTTTGCCTTAATGCCTGCCATCGTGCCAGCGGTGCCACCGCCGACGACTAGAAAATCAGTTTTAAGATACTGAATGTTCACTTAACCACGTCCTTGGTTTAAACGGCAGTGAAATTGAAATAAACCAAATCAAGTACAGAAGTGGAGTTTTGCCGATGGAGAAACTACAGATCCCAAGCTGAACTTGATGTATCACGGTTAGCTAATGCTTAAATAAAGGCAACTAACCCTTGGCTTATGGGCCTTTGATACGTAGCTTAAAGGAGACCACTAAAGCGAATCAACGGGATTTGTAACCGTGACTACGATTTACCCATCACAGCTTTCTATACACTCATCAAAAAAATCAATGAGACTCAACTGGCTATTCTAATAGCTGCACAAAATGGATCTTAATCAACGGATCTTGGCAGGTTATTCATATCTGCCAAGGTAAGGCAAAAGTATTATTAGGTAGAGTATTTTAGTAAATTCTTATACTAGTTTAAAAATGTTTAGGCAGGCCAGTTGAAATGGAAATTTACCAGCTAAAAGTATTTTTAGAAGTGGCTCGCTGCCTGAGTTTCACTGAAGCCGCCGACACATTAAACTTAACTCAGCCGGCAGTAAGCGCCAAAATCAAGTGCCTAGAGTCTGAGCTTGAAACCCCGCTTTTTCGGCGTTTAGGGCGACGGATAGAGCTGACTCAGGTAGGAGAATATCTGCTAGAAGAGGGGCCTAGTCTGGTAGATTTGGAAAGCCGATTGGTAGCTAAGATTGAAGAGATCAAGCAGGGGAAATTTAGCACCTTAAAAATTGGCTGCATGCCCGATATGCTGAGCAACTGGCTGCCGTCGGTGCTGTACGAATATCGCCGACTCCATCCCGATGTGCAAACTAGATGTTTGCAGTTTGATGCGGTCGAACCGCTGTATCGCGCCATTAAGACTGGCGAGGTCGATATTGGGGTCTCAGATCTGAGTTTTTCGACCTTTGATGAAATTTCAGAGGTTGCGATCGGCTCGGTTCACTATTCTCTAGTGGTGTCGAGTAGCCATCAGCTCGCTCAGCGTCCCTGGCTCAGTTTAAAGGAGTTGACTGACCAGGCCTGGGTCTTGCCGCCCGAGGGCGTTCCAGGTCGTATTGTGCTGCAAAAGCGCATGCAGGAATTGGGACTCAATCTCACCGATTTTGCCCATGTCGAAATTGTCGACGCGGCCAGTTTGATGCGCACCTATTTGCTTCAGGGGCACTACCTGGGGTTCGCCTCTGACTTTGAATTTCAGATGGAGTGTGAGGCCGGGCTGCTGCGCCGCATTCCTTTAGAAGAGTTTGCTTTGGGCACGCCCCTATTTTTGCTGATGGCCAAGCGTCTGGGTCGGGCTTTGGGCTTGGCGGGTCAACCCGCAGGCCGGGGCGGTTTGGGGCTAGAGCCAATCCGCCAGTTTGTGGCTATGGTTCAGAGCCAGGCCGCTGTCACACAGGGCAGTTCTCAAGGGCCGTCCATGCCTAAGCCGATGGACGCACCGTTGGCTGCATCCATTGATCGAAAAGTGCCCCGGTTTCAGGCTCCAAACTTTTTGGTGCGCTCTGGTTCCACCAGCGGCACCGAGACCATCAACCTCACCATTGGCACCCAAAACCGCACGATTCAAACCGTCACCGCTGGGCTAATTATTCAGCGGCTGGGTTTGCTGGAGCATTTCTTACCGCGCGAGGGCCGCTACAGCGGTGTGCAGTATCGGCTGCGCTGGTCTGACTATGGTTCGGGGGCACCGATTGTGGCCGGGCTCGAGGCTCAGCAGATCGACATTGGAGTGTTGGGCGATTACCCACTGCTGCTGAGTGCAGCGGGGGATAGCACGGCCCCAGCGGCGGGCACTCGGCTGATCAGTTTTGTTGCCAGCAACCTCGATGGCACCGGCAACGACATCATCGTGCCGCAGCATTCGACCCTCGACTGCATTGACGACCTGGCGGGGCGGGTGATTGCGGTGCCCTTTGGCTCGGCGGCTCACAGTATGGTGATGCGATCGCTCCACCACCGCCAAATTCTCAACGCCGTCACCCTCACCGCCCTCGAGCAGGCCCAGCCCCAGCGATCGGGCCGCGGCTCTGCCCAGGTGGATGGCTATGCCTACTTCGCCCCCTTCCACGAAATTGCCAAGCACAAGGGCCAGTTTCGTCGCCTGCTGCACGAAAACCTAGACGGTTTGCCCACCTTCCACGGCGTGGTGATTCGCGCCGACCTAGCCGAGCAGTATCCCGAGATCGCCGTCGCCTACCTGCGATCGCTGCTGGCCGCTCAGTATTGGTACGATACCCAGCCCATGGCCACCACGCTGGTCAGCCGCTGGGTAAATATGGACGCCGCCATTGTGGCCAAAACCCTGCGCGCTAGCACGAGCGATCGCGCCGATGTGGTCTATCTGCCCGAAACCCAGCTGCGCACCGACTGGCTCCAGGCCCACATCCGCCAGCTGGGCCAGATTGCGGGGCAAGAGCACCTGGGGCAAATCAACCTCGATCGCTGGATGCAGCCCGAGTTTTTGGAGCGGGCGATCGCGTCGCTTTAGCTTTCCCTATGCTGCCCCAGGGAAGGCTGTGCCACAGGGATCGCTTAGTCAAGGTGCGATCGCCCTAGCAGTCTGCCAAGTTTAAGGTAAGGGGTTAGAGGGGACAGGGTTCAAGGTTTAAGGCCTGTTGTGAACCGTATACCCTAAACCTTAGACCGCAAACCTTAAACCGCTAGAGCTTGTCGCAATTCGCTTAACTAAGTAAAAGCCTTTCCACCGTTTATTTAGAGTCCATCGATCGCCGGGGTTGAGACTGCCCCGTGCGCGACAGATTGTAGGCCTGGGAATACGCCTTTTTGCGGGCTCTAGCTATGGCACCGCTCTGGTAGTCGCTTTCTAAATCCTCTAGCGTTGCTTGTTCCTCCATCAGCATGGCGCTGGGGGGCATAGCAGACATGGCGACGCGGACACGGCTGAGGGAGTCGGTGGCAGCGGCGTAGTCACCCCGGTCGGAGAACATCACGGCCTCACGGCGGGCGCGGGCCGCCATCAGCAGCGCTACCTGCTCCTGCACTGCGGCATCGGCGGGGAAGTCGCTAAACTGCTCGGCACTCACCAGGGGCAACTCCAGCCCCGCCCGTAGCACCTGACGACCGGGCTGTTCCGCGTCATCCCAGGCCAGGCGCACCTGCATCAGCTCGCAGCTCTGGCTGAGGGCGGGCACTAGCAACCGGACCACCACTTGAATCGGCGACCCCACCATTAGGTTGGGCAGCTTGTAGCGCTGGGTGTCGGTCTTCTCGAAGTCATTTAGCACGTCCATGACCGTGACGCCGTTGCCTGGCTTAACGCCGAGGCTAACGCGCTGACCCAAGGTGGCAGCCAGGCCCGACAGCTCAGTTTCAAAGATCGTCGGTAGCTGCTCGGCAGACTCAATGTGAAAAAAGTTGCCGTCGCCGCTGCGGGCCATGGCGGCAAGCAGGTCTTCGCTGTAGTCGTTGCCGATGCCCAGGGTGGTGGTGCTGACGCCGCGCTGAGCAAGGCCATGGACATCGTTGGCGATCGCATCCGGCCTAGTCTCCCCCACATTCGCTAATCCGTCGGAGAGCACAATCACCCGGTTGAGCTGGGCGGGGTTGAGGTACTGGCTGACCTGCACGCCACCCTCGACCCAGCCGGCGTGGAGCGCGGTAGAGCCCCGCGAGTGGACGTGGCGCAGCTTCTCTAGCAGAGTGTTTTTGTCGGTGGCCAAGGTGCTAGGCACCAGGGTTTCAATGCGGTCGTCGAAGAGTACGACGCTGATGCGATCGCAGGGCAGCAAATTCTCGACAGCAAAGCGAGCGGCCTCGCGGGCGTAGTGCATCTTTTGCCCCTGCATGGAGCCGGAGCGATCGATCACCAAGCTGAGGTTGAGCGGTACGCGATCGCTCTCGAGGGCGACAGCTGGGGGCGTGATTCGCACCAGCACGTCGAGGGTCATGGGCTGCTGAGTGACGATCGCCCCGTGGAGCGGAATCAGTTCAACGGTAGGAAGCGCGGGTTTGGGTTGGGTCATGGTGGTGGCCTTTGGAGTGATTGAAGTTGGGCAAGGTGGTTGGCAATCAGTTGCAGCAGGCTGTCCCGCTCGTGGGCGGTAGCTGGCGCGACAAAGTCTTGCCGAACGTGAAGTTCTAACCCGTCGAGAATTTCCAGACGAGTCCAGTTTTGGGGTGGCGACGCCACCGGCGGGGGGAGGGGTGCAGCTGGGGCAGGAGCTGGAGCCGCAGACGGAGCCTGAAACGCCGGCAGAGCAGACCGCGTTTGTGAGCGATTGGTTGAGAAGGGGGCGGGGCGATCGCGAATCTGAGACAAAAACGCCAGCGCTGGATTGGCGGCCTCAACTTTGATTTGCACACCTCCTTGCAGGATGTTTTCTAGGGCCGCGTCAGACTGGCCGCCGATCAGGCTGCCGATGGAGCTGGTGCTGTAACCTTCCGCCAGTAAACGGCGCAGCACCAGCAATTGCAGTAGATGTCGGTAGGTATACCGAGCTTCGCGCCCCTGCTTGAGGGGCTTGTCTAACCATCCCTGAGTGGTGTAGTGGCGCACCAGCCGAGGGTTGACCGGCTCTTGCCCGCGATTACCAGAACCCTGGTCGGGCAAAAACTGCGGCAGCAGGTCGTTAGTCACCTCAACGAAGCGATCTAAGACCATCTCAGGCTGTTGCTGGGCAATTTGTTGCAACGTGCTCATGAGTCCATGATAAACACTTGCAACTTTAATTGCCAATAGCAAACTTTGTTGTAAGAGTTTTGTTTGCTGAGGGTTGTGCGCTTCCACTCGAGTATTTATGTCGCTCAGCAAGTATGGCCACTAGCAGGGCGATCGCCACAGGCTACTTCACTGACCTGCACTCTATCCATAAGACGGTATAAAAATTAGCGCGATCGCGATTACTCCCAGTTCCGCTGCCCTAACTCTGGACAGAAGTTCCTTAATTTATACGCGGTGTCACTGCTAGACGCATTCTTACTCCATATAGATAGTGCAATCACCGCGCCGCCACCACTAAAGCTCATCACTCTTAAGTTGGAAATCCAAAGGACCATCTAAAGCAGAGCTATCAGCGTCGGTCTACAACGTAGTTCACTGTGGGTACAAGCGACAGAGAAAGTGCTCACTGGCAATCACTCATCCCAGCTTTACGCTGGAGGGCAATTAGGAGCCCGTCCCTAAACCCTCCCGCAAAACCAGAGGAAGTGGTTGGGTTGTCTATATCAACACTACAGCCTGCCTTTAACGGCGCCCTAAGTCCTTATTTCGAACCTACTAGTAGCTTTCCAACCTGCTGTGGGTGCCGTTCTAATCCCAGTCCTTGCCACCAGATGTGGTGTTTTCGTTGAAGTTTTTTTCGAGGAAATTTTGAAGGAGTGCCTGTTGACGGCCATATAAAACGCTTAAACCCCTTGCAAAACAAGGGGTTTGGGCCACAAGAACAAAATAGTCTTAGGGTGTTGACACCTGAGTTAAATCTAGATATATTGATAAAGCGCCTGAGGGAAGCGACTCGAACGAGTCTTTCACCGAGGGTTGAAGCGAACCTCGACAACTACATAGTCTAGAAACAAAGCCAAGGTTCCTGTCAAGGAT